>DFYA01000056.1 GCA_002382525.1 Opitutaceae bacterium UBA4094 | reverse complement strand
CGTGAGCCTGCCGATCTTCCCCGAGCTGACCGACGCGCAAGTCGATCACGTGATCGCGACCATCAACTCGTTCCAAGGCGCATGATTCGCGGCGTTACCTTGAAGGTTTGCGGGCAGACGCGCGTCGAGGACGCCCATGCGGCGGCCGACGTCGGAGCGGACCACCTCGGGTTTATCTTTTATCCGCAATCGCCGCGCGCCTTGACGCTTGAGCGTTACAAGGAACTTGCGCCGACCCTGCCGGCCGGTCCGCGGCGCGTGGCCGTAATGGTGGAGCCGACAACCGAGGAACTCGCCGCCGTGATCGCCGCGGGCTTCGATTTGTTTCAGATTCATTTCGCGCACACGACTCCGTTCGAAACGGTGCAGGGGTGGTCGTTGCAGGTCGGCGCGCACCGGTTGTGGCTCGCGCCGAAGCTACCTCCGGGCGAAGACGTGCCATTGGAATGGCTGCCGCTCGCGACGTCATTTTTACTGGATACATTCCATGCCGGCGGATTCGGTGGCTCGGGCGTGACGGGCGATTGGGCCAAGTTTTCCCGTCACCAAGAGCGGCATCCGCAGAACACCTGGATACTCGCGGGCGGTTTGAATCCCGAGAACATCGCCGACGCGATCACGCGCAGCGGGGCGCGTTTTGTTGATGTGAACAGCGGAGTCGAGTCGTCGCCCGGCGTGAAGGACGCCGCGAAACTCGCGCTGCTCGCCTCGGTGCTCGCGGCGCGCGTTACGCGAGTAGGGGCATTTGTGGCGCATCAGGCCAACAGCGCGGCCGGCAACGCTCCCTCGTGCTCGAGCAGCCGGCGTTTGATGTCTTCACCGAACGCGAACCCAGTGAGCGAACCGTCGGCGCCGATCACCCGGTGACAGGGGATCAGCAGGCAAACCGGGTTGGTGGCGTTGGCGCGGCCGACGGCCCGTGAAGCTCCGCGATCGCCGAGTTGGGCGGCGAGTTGCCCGTAACTGCGGGTTTCGCCGCAGGGAATCTCGGCGAGCGCGGCCCACACCCGTTGCTGAAATGCGGTGCCGCGCGGCGCGAGGCGGACGGAGAAGGCGCGGCGCTTGCCCGCGAAATACGCGTCCACTTGGGACCTGATGCCGTCAAAGGTCGCCGAGTAAGTGTCACCTAATAGATGACACTTTTCCGGCAGCCGCGAACGCAGGCGGTCCACGTCGCCGAAGGCGGTGGCGACCACGGCGCCGTTCGGATCAAGCGCGACCGAGAAGGGGCCGCAGGGGGTCGAGAAGGTGGTGGCGTGGAGGGATTCCGGGCTCATGGCGGTTGATCCGTGAACATGCGCAGGAATAACACGGTGGCGAGGCCGCGTATCGGATCATCGGTGACCAGAGACGCGCATTCCCGCCGGGGTTTTTGCGTTTGCGCACGTTTGGCGCGCGCGCCACGGTTGCCGGTTCCCATGAGCGAGACTCCTTCGACCGATATTTCCCACGACCAACATGCGGTGCGCCGCAACAAGTTGGCCGAAATGCGCGCCGCCGGTTTCGATCCGTTCCGCGCCAACGTCGCCACCACGCACTTCTCTCAGGACGCCAAGGCACTCTACGTTGAAGGTCAGGACAATGCCGTCACCGTGACCGTCGCGGGCCGTCTCGTGACCTTCCGTGTGCAGGGCGGCAGCTCGTTTGTGAAAGTCCAGGACCAGCAGGGCGTCATTCAGCTCTACTTCCGCAAAGACGTGCTCGGCGAGGAGCGTTATCTATTTTTCAAAAAGGGGCTCGATCTGGGCGACATCATTGGCGTCACCGGCACGTTGTTCATGACGAAGACCGGCGAGATCACTGTGCGTGTGGATTCATTCACCCTCGTCTCGAAGGCGCTGCGCCCGTTGCCGGACAACTGGAGCGGGCTCACCGACTCCGAGCAGATCTACCGTCAGCGTTACCTCGACTTGATCGTCAACCAAGAGTCGCGCACGCGCCTCATGACGCGCTCGAAGATCGTCTCGCAGATCCGCCGTTTCCTCGAAGACCGCCAATTCCTCGAAGTCGAAACACCCGTGTTACAGGCGGTCGCCGGTGGCGCGGCGGCGCGTCCGTTCCAGACGCATCACAACACGCTCAACACGGATTTCGTGCTGCGCATCTCGCTCGAACTTTACCTGAAGCGCATGCTGGTCGGCGGTTACGACCGCGTGTTCGAGATCGGTCGCAACTTCCGCAACGAGGGCGTTTCGCGCCGCCACAACCCCGAGTTCACCATGCTCGAGGTTTACCAAGCCTACAGCGACTACCGCGGCATGATGACGCTCGTGCAGGACCTGCTCCTCCATCTCGTGCGCGACGTGGTGAAGCCGGTGGAAACCGAGGGTGAAGGCGAGAATGCCGTGACTCGTCCTTCAATGCGAATCAAGCACGCCGCCTCGGGCGAGTGGATCGACTTCGCGGCGGGTTGGCGCGAGGTGAAGTATAAGGACCTCATCATCGAAAAGACCGGCGACGCCGACTGGTTCAGCCGCAGCAAGGACGAGAAGGTCGCGGGCCTGCAAAAGCTCGGTCTCTACGCCGACCCGAAGTGGGAAGACTTCGAGTTGACCAACGAGATTTTTGGCAAGCTCATCGAGCCGAAGCTTATTCAACCGACGTTCGTCACTCACCTGCCGAAGGAGTTGTGTCCGCTGGCGAAGATCACCGAGAACGACCCGAGCACGATCGACGTGTTCGAGTTGATCATCGGCGGCATGGAAATCGCGCCGGCCTATTCGGAGCAAAACGATCCCGACGTGCAGCGCGCGATGTTCGAGGCGCAGGCCGGCGAGGAGCAGCAGAAGATCGACCACGACTTCCTGCTCGCGCTCGAACACGGCATGCCGCCGGCGGGGGGCATGGGCATTGGCATTGATCGCTTGTGCATCTTGCTCACGGGGGCGGAAAGCATCCGCGACGTGATTCTTTATCCGCAACTGCGGCCGGGTTCCTGATGTTCAACCGCGAAGAACGCGAAGTGACGCGAAGCCGATCTTCTGTTTCCTTCGCGCCTCTTCGCGACCTTCGCGGTTAATTCTATGCCCTGGTATTTATATCTCGCCCTGAAGCAGCTCTTCCCGACCGGGAAGCGGCTGTCGTTTTTCACGGCGATCTCCATCCTCGGCGTGGCGCTCGGCGTGGCGACGCTTATCGTGACCAACAGCGTCATGGGCGGCTTCGGCTACGAGATCCGCCGTATGATCATCGACACGCAGGGCGACGTGCAGATTCGCGCCCGCGGGTTGATCGACCAAGCCGAGCCGCTCATCGAAACGGTTTCCAAAGTCCCCGGCGTCCTCGGCGTGACGCCCTTTGCCGAAGGCGTGGGCATGCTGGAATACGGACGTAAACCAGCGTTCCCGATCATCCAAGGCGTGGACGTCAACCGCGTGAACGACGTCATCCCGCTCAATCGCTTTATACGCGTCGGTTCACTCGACGAACTCGACGACGACACCGTGATCCTGAGCACGCAGCTCGCGTATTCGCTCGGCGCTCACCTCGGCGGCAAGGTCACGATCTCGTCCCCGCTGCTCATCGAGCGTCTTAAAAACGACGAAGTGTTCCTCCCGCGCGAGTTGACCATCGTCGGCCTCTTCGAGATCGGACACCAACAACTCGACAGCAACACGGTGCTCGTGACGTTGCGCCGGATGCAGGACCTCTACGGCCTCGGCGACGCGGTGCACGGGCTGAATGTGAGGATCTCGGAAAAGCTCGACGCCGATCAGATGGCCACGCGCATTAACGCCGCGTTGCCCGACGAGCCCGAATCGCGCGCCCGCTCTTGGTTGGAAGCCAACACGGAGTTTCTCTTCGTGCTGCAGATGGAGAAGAACCTCGTTTCGATTCTACTGCTTTTCATCATTCTCGTGGCGTCTTTCTCGATCATGAGTTCGCTACTCACGACGGTCGTCAGGAAGACACGCGAGATCGGCCTTCTCGGCGCGCTTGGCGGAAGTTCGCGCCAGATCGCCGCGTGTTTTTGCGTGCAAGGTTTTCTGATTGGCCTGATTGGCACCGCGACCGGGCTCTGTCTCGGCTTTGGCTTCCTCGCGCTGCGCAACGAGATCCTGCTTCTCTTCACGAAACTCACCGGCAGCCAAGAGGCGCTGGAGCGGTTTTATCAATTCAGCAACGTGCCGGCGCACATGGAACGCGCGGACCTGGTTCTGATCGTTGTCGGCACCATCGTGATCTCGACGCTCGCGGGCATCTTCCCTGCCTGGCGCGCGTCGCGTCTCAAACCTGTGGAGGCCCTGCGAAATGAGTAAGCCAAGTAGCGCAGGCTTCCAGCCTGCATCCGAAGTCGAGCAGCAGGCTGGAAGCCTGCGCTACCGACTGATCCTTGAAGCGTCCGACGTGCATAAAACCTACCTCAGCGGCGAGCGCCGGCTCGAGGTGCTGCACGGCGTGAGCATCTCCGTTCACGAGGGCGAGAGCGTGTCCATCCGCGGCGAATCGGGCTCGGGCAAATCCACATTGCTCCACCTGCTCGCCGGCCTCGATGCGCCGGACACGGGAACGGTGAAATGGGAAGGATCGCTCGACACCGGCGCGGGCCGACGCGCGCGCTTTCTCGGCATGGTGTTTCAGTCGTTTTACCTGATCCCTGAGCTCGACGCGTTGGGCAACGTGCTCATGGCGGCGCGCGTAGCGGGAAAAGTTGGCGCCACCGAAAAGCAGCGAGCGAAAGACCTGCTCGCGCGAGTAGGCTTGGCCGAACGTGAGCACCACTTGCCCTCTCAGCTTTCAGGCGGCGAGCGTCAGCGCGTGGCCGTGGCGCGCGCCTTGATGAACTCGCCACGCTTGATCCTCGCCGACGAGCCGACGGGCAACCTCGATGAGAAGACGGGCGACTCGATCATCGATCTGTTGCTGGGCCTTTGCGCCGAACAGCAGATCGCGCTGGTGCTCGTGACCCACAACGCCGCCCACGCGACCCGCGCCGGACGCTCGGTGTTTATGCGCGACGGCCTGCTGCAATGAGCTGAGCCTTAGACCACAGATCACACAGATGAACACAGATAAAACTCCGGTCATCGTTCGTCACTTCCGACATCTGTGCCCATCCGTGTGATCTGTGGTTGGATTTTATTCCCCTTCTTCATGAGCCTCTTCTCTTCCTCCAAGCCCAAGATCAAGTGCGGTGTCGCCGGTGTCGGTTCGCTCGGACAACACCACGCGCGCATCTATGCGTCGCTGCCCAACGTCGAGTTCATGGGCATCTACGAGGCGAGTGACGAACGCGCCAAGGAAATCTGCGAACGGCATAATTGCCGCCGCTACGCGACCATCGAGGAACTCGGCGCTGCCTGCGAAGCGGTGTCCGTGGTCGTCCCCACCGACAAACACGAACTCGTCGCGCTGCCGCTGCTCGCGCAGAAGTGTCACCTGCTGATCGAGAAGCCGATCACTGCGACACTGGCCGAAGCCGAGCGCGTGCTCGCCGCCGCGCAGGCCAACGGCTGCATCGTGCAGGTCGGACACATCGAGCACTTCAATCCGGTGATGAGTTTCATGGAGAAACACATCGACCGCCCCGGTTACATGACGGCCGAGCGTCTCGCCCCCTATACGCCGCGCGGGACCGAAGTCGGTGTTGTATTGGATCTAATGATACATGACATCGGCATCGTGCTCGCGCTCGCGAAGTCGCCAATCCGCAAGATCGACAGCGTGGGTATCCACGTGCTTTCGAAGACCGAGGATATCGCCAATGCGCGCATCGAATTTGAAAGCGGTTGCGTGGCGAATCTCAGCGCGAGCCGCATGAGCCTGAAAAAGAACCGCGAGATCCGTATCTTCCAGGACAACGCCTACCTGTCGCTCGACTTCATGAACCAGAAGGGGCATCTGGTGAAGAAGAGCGATCTCATCGCCTATGGCGTGAAGTTGAAGGTTGGTCTGGCGAAGGCGGGCGACGCGAGTTCGATTCCGGTGCAGGATATCCCAATCGAGAAAGACGAGCCGCTGAAGCTGGAGCTCGCGCACTTTGTGGACAGCGTGAGGGAACGCACGCAGCCGAAGGTCGGCGCAACGTTGGGCATGACCGCGCTCGAAGTGGCGATTCGCATCACCGATCAAATTAAGGCCGCGCAGAAGTGACCGAACGGTCTGTTTCGCCTCCCCGATGAATCCTGTAGACGCATTTCACCTCTCGCCCCCCGCCGCCGGGCGTGTGGATTTGCTGGTGATCGCGGGGGAGCATTCCGGCGATCAACACGCGGCGACGATGGTGCGCGAGCTGCGCGCAAAACGTCCGGGGCTTTCGGTCGTCGCACTAGGCGGACCCGAACTCGCCAAGGCCGGAGCGCAGGTGCTCCATGACATGACCGCGTCATCGGTGGTGGGCTTCGTCGAGGTGTTCAAAAATTATCCGTTCTTTAAGGCGCTGTTCGACGAGACGCTTCGCTGGATTGCGGAGCACAAACCGCGGGCGATCTGTTTTATTGATTATCCGGGGTTTAACCTGCGCTTGGCGAAAGCGCTGCGTGAACGCGGGCTGTCGGTGAAGGGAGGGGGAACGATCAAGACGCTGTTCTACATCTCTCCGCAGATTTGGGCGTGGAAGGCGAAGCGTCGGTTTACGATGGCGCGGGATCTCGATGCGGTTGCGGTGATTTTTCCGTTTGAGGTGGAGTGTTACGCGGACACCGACCTGCCTGTGGAGTTTGTCGGACATCCGTTCTTGGACGACGCGCATGACGCGCCGGTGCGTTACGATCCGTCGGCGCCGATCCTGTTGTTGCCGGGCAGCCGCAAGCAGGCGGTGGGGCGGATTTTTCCGCTGTTGCTCGCGGGGCATGCGGCCTATGGGAAACGCGAGGCGGTCGTGTTGTATCCGAGCGAATTGATCAAAGACGTGCTGCTCGCGGCGAAGCCGCCGGCAAATGTGAAACTGTTGCCTACGGGCGGGGACCAGGTGGCGGCGTCGGCGGTGCTCACGTCGAGTGGCACGATGTCGATGCACTGCGCGCTTGCGGCGATTCCCGGGGCGGTGGTGTATCGGGCGAACCCGCTCACGTATGTGCTCGGCCGCATGCTGGTGAAGGTGCCGTATCTCGGTATAGCGAACTTGCTGCTGAAAGAGCCGATGTATCCGGAATACATCCAAGGTGCGGCGACACCGCAGGCGTTGGCCGCTGAGTTGACGGATTGTTTGCGCAACATCGGGCGCGTGATCGAGACGCAGGGACAAGCGGACAAGTTGCGCGGGTTGCTGACGCGTCCGGCGGGCGGAACGGTGGCGGACTGGGTGCTGCGGCGGATGTAGGCCCCGACCGTTGGTCGCGGCTTTCTCACCCTCGTTCTCTTTCTCTTCCCTCTTTTTTTTCGTCAGGAGTTCGGTGAGAGAAAGATTAAGATAAAGAGGAAAGAGAAAGAGGTTTGGCAGCGGGGTGGCGCTGTTTGGAGTCCGAACCGGAAAAAGCGGCGGGACGCCGCTTCTACTTTTTACGCTCCGCCGGCTTGTGGCTCGATCTGCTTCCAGAGCGCGTTGGCGCGCTCAACGATCAAGGCGTGAGCGTGCACCACGGCGGCGGCGCGGGCGGCGCGGTTCTCTTCGGCGATCTTCGCGAGGTCGTCGAGGTTGTAGAGAAACACGTTTTCCAACTTCGCCACGGCGGGGTCGATGTCGCGGGGCAACGCGAGGTCGATGAAGAAGAGGGGATCCGCGCGACGGGTTTTCATCGCAGCGGCGGTGTCGGCGAGCGTGACGACCACGTCGGGCGCCGCCGTTGAGCCGACCACGATCGAGTAGTTCGCGAGGTGCGAAGCGACGTGCTCCCACGGGAGCGCGGTGGCATTGAGCGTGGTGGCGAGTTCCATCGCGCGACCCAGCGTGCGGCTCGCGACGGTGAGCGAACCCGCACCGCGGCTCTGGAAGGCTTTGGCGGTTTTTTCGCCGATCTCTCCGGCGCCGAGGAGCAGGATGCGCGTGGAGGCGAGGTCGCCGAAAATCTTGAGCGCGAGATCGACCGCTACGTTGGCGACGCTGATGTGACCTTCGTTAATCGCGGTGTGTGAACGGACGTATTTGGCGTGTTGAAACGTTTTTTGAAACACCCGGTTCAGCACGGGGCCGGCGGAGCGGCGGGTCTGCGCGTTGGCATAGGCGTCTTTCACTTGGCCGAGGATTTCAGTTTCGCCGAGCATCTGCGAGTCGAGTCCGGAGGCAACGGAGAGCAGGTGCTTGATCGCGGCAAGCCCGGTGGTCTCGTGACAGATGGCGGCGTAGGCGTCGGCGGGGAAGCCTTGGAGCGCGCAGAACGTTTCGCGGAGCTGACGCACGATTTCGGGCGAATCGGCGACGCCGTAGAATTCAACGCGATTGCACGTGTTGAGCACCGCGAGTTCGCGCAAGCCAGGGAGAGCGGTGGCGGCGGCGTGGAAGGCGGGCAGGCGCTCGGCGGTGAGCGCGAGTTTCTCGCGCAGTTCGAGCGGCGTGGTGTGATGGCTCGCGCCCAGCAGAAAAAGCACGGGCGAACTCATCGGGCGTAGTCGGCGCCGCTGACCAAGGGCAGCGTGAGAAGGACAATAACGAAGAGCGCGAGCAGCCAGCCGGCGAGTCGCTGGCCGACGAGCACGCTGCGCAGACGGAGGACGAGCACGACGGCGTAGGCGGCCCACACGGCGACGGTGACGGCGAGCTTGGACGCGTTGACCGCGCCGATGTCGTCGAGCCAGTAAACCGCGCCGACGCCTAGAGACGCGGTGAGCAGGATCACGCCGGCGGCGAGCAGGCGCAGGCTGATCTGGTCGAGTTCGCGGATGGAGGGAAGAAACGAGAACAAGCCGTGCAGGTGCTGGCGTTTCAGGCTGAAGACCTGGAGCACATACATGAGCGAGGTGAGCGTGAGCAGCGCGAAGACGCCGTAGCTAAAAAGCGCGAGGGCGGCATGGAACTCGATCCACGCATTGCCGCCGAAGATACTGGCTCGCGTGGGCGGATCCCAAGACGGGAACGCGAGCGAGACGACGGTCAGCGCGGTAGCGAGAACGGAGGTGAAGTAACCCAGGAGGCTGAGGCGGAACGTCGCGCCGATGACGAGGTAGAGGGCGATGGCGGACCAGGCGAGGAACTGGAAAAGTTCGAAGGTGTTGCCGAGAGGACAGCCTTTGACTTCGAGGCCGCGCACGTAGAGGCCGAGGGTTTGCAGGACAAAGCCGGCGGAGATGATCGCATACATCACGGCGCGCGAGAGTTTGCGTTCGCGGATGACGGCGATGGTCCCGAGCGCGAAGCCCGCGAGGTAACACGCGGCGGCAAACCAGAGCCAGGTGCGATCGGTGAGTGGAAGCATGGTCGGAGAGAGTCGGTGACCGTGCCTTAGCGCCGCGCCGGGCGCAAGTCGGCGGTGTTCGTTCGGTTCATCTCCGTCTCGGCATCGAATTGCGTCGAGACTGGTCGCGCCCGCCACCCGATCCGAAGCGGCTATTTGACGAAGAAAGGGAAGTTGGCGGCGTCGGCTCCACCCTTGGAGTCTCGCACGATGCAGAAGACCCGATAAGCGCCCGGGTTCGATGGAGTGCGCATTTGTAGGTGGGCCCCGTCGGACTCGATGAGGCAATCAGAGACACTTCGCGGAGTGGCCTCTGCGTCGCCACCGATTCTGCGGTCGCTGCTTTCTTCGACGATCTGCCATTCGTAGCTCAAGGGATCGTCTTCGAAGTCTTTGGCGGAAACGGTGACGGCGACCCGAGTCTCGGGTGCGACGGCCTTATGGCTGAACGAGGCGTCGAGGCGGGTGATCTGCGGACTGCGGTTCTTTGGCCAGCGGCCCGTCCATGCATGGCTCATCGCATCAACAGCGGGGAGTTTTTCACCTCCGGGCAGGAACATGCCATACCATGTGGAGGTTGTTTCTTGTTTATGGCCCCAGATAAAAGCGAAGGTGCCGAGGCAGCGGCCGGCGCCGTCCTGCAGAATCGTGGCGTGGGTGTTTTGGTAGGCGTCTGCTTTGGCCGTGCCGGGCGGTTCGATGGGAGCGCCCCAAGCGGTGGAGGGGACTTCCCAATGGCCGGGGGGGCCGAATTCGGTGAGGAGAAAGGGTTTTGCCCAGCCGGCCTCACGGAGTTCTTTTGCGACGTCGCGAGCGGTGGCGTAGGAGTTCACGCCCAGCAGTTCCAGCGATGGGAAGTGGGCGGCGAGGGCGCGAACTTTGGCGCCGCCCGCTCCGGCGATCACCGTGGCTACGGGGTGATGGGGATCTTCGTCGCGGACGATTTGTGCGAGGACTTCGAGTTCTTTCCAGATGCGAGGATCCGTGCCGTCGGTCGCCGGGTTTTCCATTTCGTTGCCGAGACCCCAGAGCAAGAGCGCCGGGTGGTCCTTGTATTTGCGGACGGAGGCCCGGATCGACTCGCGCTGCCGGTGCACTTGAACCGGATCGTCGTAATCGAATCCATGGCGTTCGTGTTGCACCCAGATGCCGGCCATGACGGTAAGGCCGATCGCCTCGCAACGATCCAGCAGCGGCCGCCCCGCTTCTTCTTTTTCCAGTTGTCGGATTCCCCACGTGCGAATGGTCGTTGCTCCCAGCTCGCGGGCGAGTTCGAGGTGCGTGTCACCTCCGCCCCCGCGGATTTGGTAGGGGCGACCGTGTCGGATCAGCGAGTAGCGGCCGCCGCCTTCGTCGACCACGCGGACGGGAACGGGGGAGGCAGACAGCGACGACGAGAGGGCGACAAGCGCGGAAGCGAACCCAAGGAGGAGTGTGCGCATGGGACGATACTTTAGACTGCCTCGGGCAGGCGGACGGGCAGGCGGCCGGCGAAGGGGATTTCGCCGAGGAGGGCGGCGACGAGCACGGTTTGCGTGGCGTCGGCGGGCGAGTAGGTGGCGACGAAGTTGGGCAACATCGAGAGCTCCCACGGCACGTAGGGGCTGCCGAGTCCGCAGTAAACCACGGGGATCGTGCGCGCGGCGCGGGTGAGCTCGATGTATTGCTGCGCGTTGTAGGAGAGCCGCACGCTGCCGCGGCCGGCCTGCGGTCCGGTCAGGAAAAGATAGAGGAGCGCGTCGGCATCGGTGATCTCGCGGTGAAAGTCAGGCAACGTGTGCACGGAGATCGCGTGGTGTCCGCGGGACTCGAAGGCATTTTGCAGCGCGGTCTTCGGGCGGATGGCGTCGTCTTGTCCGGCGATGACGAGACTGCGCGCGGTATTGGGTTCGCGCGGAAGCTCGAAGATTACGATCTTGGAGCCGGCGCGCAGACGGAGGGGCAGGGTGCCGTCTTCGTCGCGAACTTTGGTGAGGCAACGCTCGGCGAGGGAGGCGGAGACGGTGCTGAGTTGCACCGGATCGAGAAGACGCGGGAGTTCGGCGGGAGCTGGGACTCCGCGGGCAATATCGAGTCCGGCACGGGCTTTCATCGCGAGGACACGGCGGACGCTGGCTTCGAGGCGCGACCAATCGAGCCGGCCGCTGTCGAGAGCGCGCGTGATGGCTTGGACGGATTGGCCGAGGTCGTCGGGGAAGAGCACGACGTCGGCACCGGCGGCGAGGTTGGCGACGGTGCGTTCGCCGCCGTCGAGCACATGGCCGACGATGCCGCCCATGCGAATGGCGTCGGAGACGATCACGCCCTCGAAGCCGAGTTCGTCGCGGAGCAGGCCGCGCTGGATGCGCTCGTCCAGCGTCGCGGGGAGGAGGCGGCCGGTCTTGGGATGGCGCGAGGAGAGACCGGCGAGGGCGATGTGGCCGGTCATGCAGGACCACACGCCGGCGGCGAAAAGCTCGCGGTAGATCCGCCCGAATTTGGCGCGCCATTCGGGGAGCGGCATCGTGTTGACGGTGGTGACGAGGTGTTGGTCGCGCGCGTCCACGCCGTCTCCCGGAAAATGTTTCACCGTTGCGGCCATGCCATTTTCCTGGGCGCCGCGCACGAAGGCGCTCGCGATGGCGATGACGCGGTCGGGGTCGTCGCCGTAGGAGCGGGTGTTCACGATCGGGTTGTCGGGGTTGAGGCTCAGATCGACCACGGGGGCAAGCGTCCAGCGGGTGCCGACCGCGCGTCCGATGAGCGCGCTGGAACGGCCGATCTCGTGGGCAACACGTGCCGCGGAATCGAGGTCGCCGATGGCCGCAACCGCCATCGTGGAGCCGATGCCGGGCATGCCGGCGATGGCCGGGCCGCATTCGTAGTCGCCCGACATGAGGAGCGGAACGGTGAGCTTCGCGTCGAGGCGGGCGAACAGTTCGCGCAACTGATCGGACGTGCGTCCGCCGCCTTGAAAGACCGCGCCGACGTGCGCATCAAGCGCGGATTGGAGTCGTGCTTCGAGTTCGGGCGCATCCACGGTGATGAACGGGTGGAGCAACTGGCCGATTTTTTCGGCGGGCGTGAGGCGGGCGAACAGCTGTTCGACCCAGAGTTCCTGGGCGGGTTTGAGGGCGGGGAGCGACATGGAAGGAGGTGCGGGAGGTTAAGGCAGCGGAACGCGGGCGAGTGTGGCGAGGTGGGTGGCGCGTTGCTCGTCGGTGGCGGCGTCCTCGGGAAAATCGAGGAGCGTCCAGCGGATCGTCCACTCGCGGCTCTCGCCGGCGCGGAGGAACCACGATGGGCTCAAGGTTTCGAGCTCGTGCAAACCTCGGCCGGCTTCGCTGTAGAACTGGAGGCTGCTTTCATCGGGATAGAAGGCGGCCGGGTCGTAGGCGATGGTTTGGAGGAATGCGGAGGATTTTTTGAGCAACGCGATCCACGTGCCGTAGGTGGCGATCTTGATTGTGGCGCGGGGAAACTCGACGCGGAGCGCGCCGGGCGGGGGGAAGAGCCGGGCGCGCGGCTCCTCGGGCCAGACGTGCAGCCAGGTCTTGTAGGGCTGCGCATCCACTTGGCGGATACGTGGGTCGCGGTCCATGAGCACGGCGTCGGCGGGGTTGATCGACGTCACCGCCCAGACTTGAACCGGGAACGGGTTGTCGGCGAAACGCTCGAGTCGGATGCGATGGATCACGGCGTTGCCCGTGGCGGGCAACTCGACTCGGCGAACTATCCGTAGTTTCAACCGCGGGCTGTCGGGACTTGTCATCTCAAGCACACGCGGGCCCGATTCTGTCACCGTCCACGGGCCGCTTTCGATCGCGAGGTCGAAGTTGGTATGGCCGAGCGCTTGAGGGGCGTAGGGGATGAGCAACGGCCAGATGCGATCGCCGCCCCACGGTTTGTAATCGGCCTCGGGCGGCGTGGCTTCGTCGGTGACGGCGAGCCAGTTGTCTTCGGGCGGACGTTGAAAACCCACAATTCGCCCGATGGCGGGCGCAACGCGCACCACCACCGAGCCGTTGTTCAACGTGACGATCGGCCCGAGGTGGCGCGGTGCGGCGGCGGGTTCGCCACTGGCAACGCCGCCGCCCATCAGCAAACCGAGGATCGCGATCGAGGTGACGGCGGCGAGGCGGGCGATGTTCACCGCGCGACCTCCCGCCAGAAGGCGCCGTTGCCGCCGGTGCCGACGACGAGTCGGTTTCCGGCGAACGCGATCACGTTGCGCGGATGACGGTAGGGCAGGCCTTCGTCGAGGCGCTTCCACGTCTTGGCGGCGTCGAGGCTCAGGTAGATGCCGTCGTATCCGTTGAGCGCGACGCGACGCGGGTTGAGCGCATCCACGGCGACCGTCCAGGCGGTATGAGTGGAAACTTGTGTCCATGCCTTGCCACCGTCGTCGCTGCGCCAGAGACCGCCCTCTTTGCGGGCAACGTAGAACCGGCCGGGCGTGGCGGCATCCGCGACGACGGCGTTGATGCCACCGGTGTGGGAGAGCGCGGGAATCTCCGTCCAGCGCGATGCGGCGGGATCAAAGGAAAACAGGCGGCCTGTGTCGTCACTCCCGGCAACCGCGGAATCATCGGCGGAAACGGCGATCTCAGGGCCGGCGACCCAGATGTCGGTTCGGAAGAGACGCGCACCCTCGGGCAGGCCCTCGCCAACCCAGGCCCACGAATTGCCGCCATCGGTGCTCTTCCACGTGCCGCCGCGTTGTGAGCTGATGGGACCGTCGATAACGAGCCAGACCTCGTCGGGCTTGCGCGGGTGGACGGCGATGGTGTTGCAACGGGCGTCCTTCATGTTGGGAAGGCCGGTCATCGGCGAACGTGCCCAAGTCGTCCCGCCATCGTCGCTCATGAACACCTGGTTGGCGTGCCAATGCCAGGTTTGCGGACCCACGGCGTAGAGACGCTGCGGACGCCCGAGGCAGGCGGCGATGTGTTTGATGTTGTTTGTGATGGTTTGGTTGTTCGGCTGGAACGTCGCGCCGCCATCGGTGGAGCGCATGTAACCGATGTCGGCCACGCCGAGGTGAACGTGGTTCGGGTGGGCGGGATCTTGGGTGATGACATGGGCGACAGTCATCTCGATGCCGTCGATGGAGAGGTGCCAGCTCTTGCCGGCGTCGGGCGAACGGTAGAGGGCATACCAATCGGTGAGGAGCCAGTGGCGCGGGTTGGACGGGTCGATGGCGAGCCAGCCGAGGGCGCTGCCGAAGTGCGGGTAGCCGTGTTTGGAGAGTCCGCCCCACCAATTGCCCTCGTGGACGTCGGCCTTGTTCCACGCGATTTTGGTCCAGGCGGTCGCGCCGCGATCGAGCCGGTAGATGCTGGCACCGTTGCCCCCGAGGAGCGTGAAATCGGGACCGGTGGCGAGGGCGCCGTAGTCGCCGTCCTTGCGCACATCCTTCGACGCGGGAGCGAGCCCGGTGTCGAACTTGGACCACGTGCGGCCGAGATCGGTTGAGCGCACCACGCGCTCGGGCCCCGGCGTGATGGCGATGAGGACGGAAGGATCGTTCGGATCCTGGTGGATCTCGCGCATGCCCTGAGCAGCGATCTGTTGCCAGTTGGCGCCGCCGTCCTCGGATAAAAAGAGGCCGCCGCCAAAACTCTTGTGCTGCGGGCCGACCCAGTGTTTGGCGGGCCGGGCGCTCAGCCACAGGCGACGTGGGTCACGGTTGTCGATGTAGAGATCCGTTGGATACAAACCGGTCGGGCCGGAAACGCGCCAGGTTTTGCCGCCGTCGGTGGAGGTGTGGACGCCGGTGCCGAGCGGGGCGGCGTGGAGCGTGTTGGTGTCGCGAGGAGAGAAAACGAGCACGCGCCCGTCGCTGCGATGGTCGCCATTGCCCGCGAAAAGAGCGGGGAGGAGACGGCGCCACGTCTTGCCCGCGTCGTCTGAGCGCCATACGCCGGTGTCAAAGGCGACGGTGACGCGGTCGGCGTTCTTGGGGTCGACGAGCACGCCACGCACCGAGTAGTTGCCCGCATCGGCGGGGAGAGCGCCGTGAAGCATACGCCAGGTGCGCCCGGAGTCGTCGGAGCGGAAAAGCCCGCCGACGTCGGAAGAAAGATAGATGCGCGCGGGGTTGGACGGCGCAAAAACCGCGTGTTGCAGGTAGCCGCCGCTGCCGATGACGGAGGAGTTCCAAGCGCCATAGCGACGGTGTTCGGGTGTCGCAGGCGCGCTCTGAGCGAGGCCGGAAACGAGAGTAAGGGAGCCGACGAGAAGGCTGATGAATTTTATGGGTTTTCTCATGAGTTTGGAAATGAGCTGGTTAAGGAGATGTTTTGCTCGGCGAGTTAAAATTTTGCTTGTGGGCGTAATGCTTACAAGCAAAATGCTTCTAAGCAAAATGAGCCTAAGCAAAAACACCCTTCCATTTAGCCCGTCGTCCGAAGCTGCCGCGCCGCTGTATGATCAGGTGATGCGTTGGCTGACGGCGGTGATCGAAAGCGACTTTGCGCATGACGAACGGTTTTTCACGGAGAGGGATCTGATCGAAAAGCTGGGGGTGTCGCAGCCTACGGTGCGGCGGGCCCTGCAGGAACTGGTGAATCAAGGTCGCCTGCATCGCCATGTGGGGCGCGGGACCTTTGTGCAGAAGTTCAAGCGGACCCGCCTGCTCGGCATTATCGTGCCGGAGCACCGTTCGCCGGTGATCACACGGCAGGTGGAAGTGTTCGCGGGGTTGTGCGACGCGTATGAATGCAACCTGCGCGTTCATCACACGCGCAAAGGCGAGTCGTTGCGCGACATGGCTCGCAGCCTGAAGGCCAACCCGCACGAGGAGCGCATGGTGTTCCTCGGACACTCGCAAGAGGCGGCCTGGACCCTGTTCGACGAGCTCGAACATCGCGGGTTTCGCACGGTGTGCGCGGTGCCGTTTCCGCAGGGTTATCCAGGCAAGTGTGTATCCGTGGATCCTTACATCAGCGCGAAATTGATGATGGATCACCTTACGCAGCTCGGCCACCGCCGGATCACGTTTGTCATCAACGAGCCGACTGAACTCGCGAGCGTGCAGATGCGCGTGGCCACCCTGCGCGATGAAGTGGCGCGGCGCGGGTTGACCGACGTGGTCTTCCATGACTGCAAGACGCCTAACTGGGCCGACTCGTTTGCGGCCACGATTGAAGCCATGCCCGCGGTGCTTGCGGCCGAGCAGAAACCGACGGCGATCGTGCCGATCTCGGGCAGCGGCGCGTGGGCCGCGTTGCGCTACGCCGGAATGCACCGCTTGCGCGTGCCGGAGGATTTTTCATTGGTGGCCTTCGACGACCTGCCGGGCGGGGACATGATTTATCCGGCGCTCACGAGCCTCGGGGCCGACGAAACCGCGTTTTCGCGACAGGTGCTGGATCTCCTTTGGTCCGACGAGCCGGAGCCCCGTCAAGCGTCCGTCCCCACCGCCATCATCGAGCGCGAGAGCACCGCGCCGATCGGCGGGCGCTAGTTTTTCCTCAAGCCAACAGCAACCTCAACCCCCACATCCCCCATGCATTCGTTACCTCGTAGTTTCATTATCGCGTGCGCCTGCGCCGCGACCTCCGGATTGGTTCACGCCCAGTGGACCGGCACAAGCAGCGGCCTGTCCTATGCCGACACCGCCAACTGGCAGGACGGCGTCATCAACGGCGTGTTCAGCAACAACCTCACGGTGAGCCAAACCGTGTATCTTCCGAACAACTACACGACGCCGGCCAGCGGGCTCCAGTTCTCCCATGGCGACGCCTTCGGAATGACGCTGCTCCCCGACAGCATTACGGCCTACAACTGGAATCTTGCGGGGAATATTAGCGTCGATATCGGCGGAACGAGTTCCCAAGGCATCACGCTGGGTTCGGATTCCCGGCGCCTCAACCTTGACCTGGGCGGGGCGACGCGAAGCTTGTCGGTGAATTCAGGCCTCGCATCGAACTCAACGGCGGGACGCGACACTCTGACGATCTGGGGGGATGTTTCGAACGGCAGCCTGACGAAAACGGGCGGCGGCACGGTGTCTTTCAATGCGGCCCTCTCCTTAGCGGGCGATTACGTGCACGAGTCGGGCCACACAACCTTGGAGCGCACCGCTTCGATGCTATCGGCAAGCCGGGTGATCGTTTCCGGCACGATGAGCCGCTTCGTTCTCAACGGTTGGGCATCAGATCGTATCGGCGACGATACCGCACTGCATCTGAACGGTGGTATTTTCGGAATGCAGGCAACCGGCACGGAGACGCTGGGCACGGTGCATCTGGACGGCGCACGCGCCGCGATCGGTGCGGTCGGCGGTTCTTCAAGCACGTTGGTCCTCTCGGCAATCGATCGCGACGAATACAGCACCCTTTCTCTCGTCGGCACCTCAACCAATCCCATCGGATCAGGCGTAAACGCGGTCAGGGTGACAAACGATGCCGACATCCTCGTGGCGCTGAAGGGCGGAGGCGGAGCGGACGGGTCCACGACGGTCAGCATCGTGCCTTGGGCGACAGCCGCCGATGCGGTGTCCAACTCCCTCACGGGGTCCGTCGACACCCATTATTATGCTCCCGGTCGCGGCTTGGTTACCTACACCTCGGGTGGCGGGTTCCGCGCGTTGAACAAGACCACCGAATATGCGGACACGCTCGCCGGCTCGTCCAACGTTCATGACAATGTCCGCCTGACGACGGCCGAGACGCTTGGCGCCAGCAAGACGATCAACGCGCTGTATGTGGACTCCGGCATCACCACGAACCTCGGCGGCAACACGCTGACGCTCGGCAGCGGCGTGCTCGCGACGGGCAACTACACGACCTCATTCTCCAACGGCACGATCAACTTCGGGACGAATCGCGGTTACGTGATGACGGGCCGCGCCACCACCTATATCTCCGCCAAACTCAGTGGATCCAATGGCGTGGTCTTCGCCGCGACGCCCGGCCAAACCATCCACCTCTCCGGTGCCAACGACTACACCGGACGCACGGTGATCAACAGCGGCACTCTGAACCTCAGCACCCACAACACGCTGCCCACCGGCACCGCAGTTCGTGTGGATCGTTCCGCCAAACTGTATGTGAGCAACAACATCAACCAGCAGATCGTCGGACTCGCCGGCGGCGGCACGGCAGAACTCGGTGGCTCGAACGCGCGCCTCGACATCGGCACCTCGATCGCGAACTCCACTGCGGGCGTGTTCACCGTCGGCGACGGCGGCGTGGTGTCGCCCGGCGACGACTCCGGCTACTATCAGGCATCCACGCTCACCTTTGCCAACGGCTCCGTTCGCTTCGAATCCGGTTCGGTCCTCGACATCGACATCGCGAGCCTGACGAGCTTTGACAGCATCAACCTCTCGACCGCGGGCAAGACCGTCACCGCCGATCTCGGCAGCACGTTGTCTCTCACGTTCCTCGATGGCTTCTCGCCCGAAGTGGGCGACACCTTCCAACTCATCAGCGTCGCCGGCGCCGCCGTGGCCGACTCGGTGGTGAACGCGGGCAACTTCAACATCGTGGGCGGTGGCTACATCTACGACCTCAATAGCGCGGGCCTGCTCACCGTGGTCTCCGCGATTCCCGAACCCTCGACCTATGCCGCCCTCTTCGGCGGCGCCGCGCTCGCCTTGGTGAGCCTCCGTCGCCGTCGCGGGAACTAATCTGCGGCGGCCCCCGTGCTTCGAGATTACCCCGAACCCCATCGTCCATGAGCGCCCCCATTCGTTTCGCCGGCCGGTCCGCGTTTACGCTGGTCGAGCTTCTGACTGTGATTGCGATCATCGGGGTGCTCGCCGCGATCCTGATTCCCACCGTCGCGAAGATGCGCAAGACGGCGCACGCCGCCGGTTGCACGGTGGCGTTGCGGCAGATTGGCGCGGCCACCGCCTTGTTCGCCGGCGAGCACAAAGGGAAGGCTCCGATCGGGGACAGCGGGGCGAACGGCGGAAATGGTCATTGGTATATTCAGATCGCTCCCTACTTGGGGGTGACCTTCCCGGAGGGGTTGAACACCACGGAGAAGATGAGGCTCAAGGGCACGCCGGCCTCGTGTCGGCTCGCCCCGCAGGCCGGCGGTGATGTGCAGGCGATCGGGGCGAGCTATGGATGGACCGCTGTCCCGATCGTCAGCGGCATGCCGTATCTGCAGAACGGTCCGTTCCTAAATCAGATTCCTCAACCTGCTCGCACGATCATGATCTCAGAACGCTGGGGGCAGAATTCGGGCGGCAATCGCGACACCAACTGGGCGGTGTCTCCGCCGTATGTGCGCACGGCCCTCGACACCGACGATCCCCTCACGACAAACGCGCCCGGGGCGCTGCGTCTCAGTCACGGCGGGCGCGCGCACTTCCTCTTTTTTGACGGTCATGTCGCCGCTCATCTTCCGTCCGAAACTTACGACGACTCCGACCTCAGCACCGGTAATTTGTGGCGCGGACTCTGACGCCGACGGTGCAGCTCTCTTTTTCTCGTGTCTCTTCCGATCACATCCTCCTTGAGCCTTCCGACTCCGTCCCTCGCGCGCAAACCAGTCGCGGCATCGCTGGCCGAACGGGTTCGGGTGGCCGCGGTGTGGCGGGCATGGTTGCCTCGGATCCTCGCCGAGCAGTGCCGCGATGGCTCGGCCAACGACGGCGGGTTTCCGCACGACGAGACAAACGCCTGGTATTGCGGGCGCCACGCCGCCTACACGCTGGCACGACTTATGGCCGCGCGCCTGTGGGCCCGCGAACTCGGCGCCGATGTTGGCGCGCTCGATGCGGCCTGCACGCGCACGCTCGGTTTTATCCGGCGCCGTCAGGCGGACGACGGCACGCTTGATTTGCATGGCAGTTACTCGTCCAACGAGATCGGGTTTCCGGTCACGGGGCTCGCGCTTGCACTGGCCCGGTTTGAAGCAACGGGCATTGAACCGTCGCCCGGTTTTCGCGGCGAGTTGCTCGACGTGTGCAGGCGCGGCGGCGAGGCCCTCCTCGCGGGTTCGGCCCTGACGGCCAATCATCGTTGGGCCGCGGTATGCGCGCCACTTGCGGCATTGCACCTGTTGCGACCGGACACTCGCTACGTCGAAAAAATCGAGACGTTGCTTGCTGAAGGTTTGGACGTAAATGCCGATGGATGTTGGGAGCACGAGCGCAGCCCGAACTACAACAACGTGGCCTGCCAAGGCGTGCTCGCGCTCATCGACACGCTTGGCCGGACGGAGAACTTTCTTCCGGCGTTGGTGCGTCACGGCGAGTTCGTTCTCCACAGTCTTCAACCCAATGGCGAAATGGACTCCACGATCAGCCACCGGCAGGATCGGGCGCAGGCGGGAACGCTCGCCATGGCCTATGGTGTCGCGCGTCGCCTCGCGCAACTGACCGGAGACGGACGGTTCACGACGTTGGCGGACGCCGCTTGGGCTCGCGGGGCGAACCCGGATGGCGAACTCGTGCCGCTGCTCTTGCAACTGGACGCGCATCCCGAACCGTTGCCGACGGCGATGGTGCTGCCGGACCGCTATGAGGTTTTCTGCGAGGAAACGCAGCAGGTGCGGGTGCGCAGTCCGCGCACCCTTGTCAGCCTCTCGGCGGATAAAGGCGGACACTTTTTCGACCTCGTGCGGGATCGCTGGGGCGGGGCGCGGCGAAGCGACGACTGGTTTCACCTGCATCATGGGGGCGTGGTGATCGAGTCCCTGATAGTCTCGGCGGCGGGCATGCAGAACGTGCAGCCCGGCGTGGTGCGACGGGTTGACGCCGGGCGCTACGAACTCGAGGCGGATCAACCGGGTTGGGAGCACACGCTGCACTTCACGCCGGGCTCGCCGCGCGTTTTCGTGCGGTGGGACTGGCGAACACGCATCGAGGCGGAGGTGTGCCGCTCCGGCGTTTCGCTCTCGCTGAACAGCGCCACGCCGAGATCGCTCATCGGATCCCTGCACTGGCGCGTGAGGGCTGGAGTGACGTTGCACCAGCCGGGAAGCTCTCCCCGCCTGCTTGCGGCCGGAGAGACGATCACCTTGGGCGGCGGCTCACCGGTCAGCCTTGAGGCGCCGGACGGATCGTCGGTCACGATCAGCGGATTACCGGTCGCCGCGCATCGATTGCCGGTGATTCACCCATCGGCGATCCCGTCTCGAATGGCCGAGACCTGCGCAACGTTGTCCCTCGGGCTTCGATTCCCGGTGGCGTGTGATTTCCACGTTAGTTTCGCGAAGTGATTTTTATGAAACCCCGGAGCATTTTCTTTCTTACCCTTTTGAGCGTGGCGCTCGCGTCGCCGTCGAGTGCGGCGGTCTTTGAAACGTTTGGCCCGGGCACCGCCGGACTTACCGCGGCGGGCGCCGGATCGCTTAAGCTGACCTCGCCGCAGATGCGCGCCTCGGTGCGGTTCACGGCCGCGCGGTCGGGGGAGTTGTCGTCGTTCAGCTTTGGCGCGAACCCGGGCGGCGGCTACGCCTCGAAGCAGAACGATGCCTTTGTCGTGGCCTTGCACGCCGATGAAAATGGCAAGCCGGGCAAGGTGCTCGCTCCTGCGAACGAAACGATTTTTAACGACGGCGGAGCGCGCGTGCGCACCGTGCGGTTTTCACCTGGCACGCCGGTGCGCGGCGGTTCGGTCTATCATTTGGTGATCGCCGCGCCGCTGGCCGACGCGACGACGCGAATCTTCGGCCTGGAGTATGCGCTGCTCGGCCAGTCGGTGGTGCCGGTCGATTCGCTGGACATGCGGCGGACCGATCCGCTGGCCGCGGTGCTCGAATCGAAGGACGGCGGTGGCGGGTGGACCTTGATCAAATCGGCCATCGCCGCGCACGAGATTGTGATCGGCGGGGAGCCGCAGGGCTGGGGCTACACCGGCACGGTGGAGTTACCACTCAGGCGCGGCCCGGCGGGCGCGCAATATGTGATGCAGACGTTCCGCTTCACGACATCCGGCGGCGCCGCGAAGGCCGTGCCGCAGCACCTGCGCCTGGCCTTACGTCCGCAAGGCGCACTGGCCGGAAAAGAGGTCAATGTATTCGCGGAGATCGTGACGCCCGTGGGCTTCAAGACCGTGGCGGAAGCCTCCGCGGCCGTGACGTTGACCGACGCCTCGCGATTCGAGCCGGTGGAACTTTCATTCGAGGGCGGCTCGCTGACGGAGGGCGCGAGTTATGTGTTGATCATCGGGCTGACCGACGAAGTCACCGCGACGCCCAAGGACTTCCTGTTCATGCGCGGCTACAGCTGGGGAATCGGCTCGCCGAACCTGCATGAGCTCTCGTGGCAAGGCACGACCGGCTGCGCCCATGTCTCGACCGATGCGAGCGCGCTTGGCTCGCCCCTGCGCGGCGCCGACGTCCCCTTTCTGATCGATTATCAACCGACGAACTGACCCCGGCGCCGACGGCGGCGCGCCGCCCGGTGCCGGCTCTTCACCCCTTACCCCCAATGCTCGGTCTGTCTTCAGTTCCCATCCGCAACGCGCTCCGGCGACGCGGGGGCTTTGCGCTGCTTATCACGATCACGCTGCTGGCGTTCCTGGTGTTGTTGCTCGTGAGCCTCGCGTCGCTGACGCGCGTCGAAACCCAAGTCGCGTCGAACAACCAGACGCTTTCGCACGCACGTGAAAACGCGCTCTTCGCGCTCAACGTCGCCCTCGGCCAGCTGCAAAAATATTCCGGCCCCGATCAACGCGTGACCGCGCGCGCCGACATCACGACGGTGGACGACCAACTCACGCGCAACGCCGCAGGCGAGCCCGTGGTGACGGATATCGACAACGCGTTATGGACCGGCGTCTGGGACAGCTCGAAGTGGAATCCGCTCACGGGCGCTTATGATGGGGCTCCACGTGCACGCACGCGCCCGGAGCCGATGACTTGGTTGGTGAGCGGCAACGAAGACGTCACCGCGCCACGCAAATACACGCCGAAGGATGCCTTGCCGGCCACGAGCGCTACGACGCCAAAACAGATGCTCGTCGCGGGCGTTGCGGCGGATGGCTCGGCCGATCTTGCCAACCCGCGCGTAGAGGTGCCGGTGGTTCCAATCAAGAGCAGCGAAGTGCCGGGAATGACGGACGAGCGAACGATTGGCCACTATGCCTGGTGGGTGGGAGACGAAGGTGTAAAAGCGCGGCTGTCGCAGGTCGGACCCGAAACCTTGGCGGCAAAAGCGAAGCCGCCCACGCCGGCGTCCGCCAACGCGAACTACTATTATTGGAAAGCGATGGCTCCCGCGCGCTCGGGTGGCGAGTTGGCGCAGGCGGGCACGGCCACGCGACAGTTTCCCCGGTTCGACGAAGTGTTTGCGACGGATGCAGCGGGCGAAGCGTTACGCGCCCATCTTCGACAGGTGCTCCATCCGCAGCAGTTCGGACTGATGGCTGGTGTCATCCCGGAGACTCAAATGCGACGCGCCTCAAGCGACTTCACGACCTTTTCGCGAGGCGTGCTGGCCGACACCGTGCGTGGCGGACTGCGGCTCGACCTCACTCGCTATCTTGAAACGGGAAACACCGACGGCGCGTTCAATACGAACGATTCGATCTACGCCGACGCCGCGCTCACCGGTGCGCGCCAGCCGGCGTTTGCCTTGTTGAAGAGCTGGTATGACACCGGTCGCGCACTGACGGGCGGCGGCTTCGCGGCGACTGCGACGATTCAACCCGAGACCACGTCGGGCAATGTCATCACGGGGCAAGGCGTGTTTCCCGTCATCACGCGCTACCAGATCGCGCTGGCGACGATGAGCGACGGTCCGGGCATGCCGCTGACGTTGGTCGTGCATCCGAGCATCACGTTGTGGAATCCGCACAACGTCACCATCGGCCCCGAGGATCTCGTGCTGGAGATCGATGAGAACTTCGATTTTCGCTTCATGGCGGACGGCATCAACGCCGCCGGCACCGTTGTGCGAGAATACCTGACGCAAAGCTCCACGGGCGGTGCGAGCGGCTACAACTACGGCGGCGTTTCGCTTGGCTCCATGGGATTGGGATACCCGGCGGTTTTCCGCATGAGGATCCCCGCGGTGCGACTCGCGCCCGGCGAGGCGCTGGTGTTCAGCCTCAAGGGCAACGGCTCGGTGCCCTCGACGGAGCCGGCCGCGTTGCCCAGCGCGGCGGCGTCAACCTTCCCGGTCATGGAGTCGCAGTGGAACGACAAGTCGTTTATCACAGTTAACACGGGATTGACGCTCGACTCCACGCCACTGGCGCCGGGTGAGAGCATCCGCCTCCACATGGGACGCGGCGTGCCCTCGCCGTTTCGTTTTCGTGCGCGACTCTATCGCGAGGCGGATCATGCGTCGGGCGTCGTCCTGCAGCGGATCGAGCATCCGTTCAACGAAGGCGACAACCAATACCCCAAGGGTAGCGGCAATGCGGCATATACGCTGCGCAATGTCCCGCCGACCGATTCAAGCGCGTATCGCACCAACGTGGCCGCGATGCGTCTGCCCTACAGCACCGCAGGCAACGTGTCCGCCGGCACCGCGACCAACGCGCCCGCGGTGCCTTTCGCACAGTTCAACGCGCGTGGCGCGTTCGGCGTGAACACGAGTTTCGAGCGGTCGAACGAAAGCCTCGCGGGCGATCCCTTCTTTGCGAGTTTCCGCGCCAGTTCGCTCGCGCAGATGCCGTTGGAGGTGGGGGCGGACCGCGATCTGGCGTTCGGCGGTCCGTCGGAAGTCGCCCGGCTCGGCGCGGGCGGAACCAATCAGGGTAATCTTTATATCCTCTTCGATTATCCGCGTGCGGAAACCGCCGTGACGGGCAACGCGGGACGGCCCGCGCTGGTTTCGCTGGGCGAGTTCCAGCACGCCGACCTGAGTTCCAACGCGCTTCAGCCCACCTATGTGTTTGGCAACTCCTGGCCCGACCCGCGCCTCGGTCGAGAATCCGTGGCCGGAAAGTGGAGCGGTTTCCCCGCTCCGCACGCGCAACAGGCGGTGTTCGCGGGCAACGACCACCTGTTGCGCGATGCGTCCTACCTGGCGAATCACGCGCTCTGGGACCGGTTCTTTCTCTCGACGATTCCGCAGCACACGGCGGACGCGCCTTTCGATGCCGGCGTGGTGTTGCCCAACGTGCGCCTGCGCCCCGTGCCCGGCATGATTCCGGGGCAGAGCGGGTATCCGGATTTTGATGACGTGCGCCACACGCGCGCGGCGGCCGGATCGCTGCTGCTCGAAGGCGCGTTCAACATCAACTCGACCTCGGTCGACGCATGGCGGGCGCTGCTTGGCGGCCTGGCGGATCTGACCGTGCCGACGGCCGGCTGGTCGCAGGACGGCGCCGTGCCGCCCGGTGCCACGGCGAATCCTGCGAGCCGCGGATTGCGGCACAATTATTCGCGTTTCCTGCTGCCGCGCGGCGAGGCCTTTGACCAGACGGACTCCGCGTTCGGTGCGGGCAACACCAACGGCACGCTCAGTCGCGCGGCGTGGACGGGGCACCGTTATCTCACGGATGCGGAGATCGACACGCTGGCGCGCAACCTCGTGGAGGAGGTCAAGGTGCGCGGGCCGTTCATGTCGCTGGCGGATTTCGTGAACCGCCGCCTGATCACGGCGACGGCGGACGACTCGCTGGCGGTGACCGACGACCTGGAGAAACACCGTCTCAAGACCGGCGTGCTCGGCGCGCTGCAGAAGGCGATCTTGAATCTGCGCGACGTGAGCCAGGGGTTGAACGCCGCGCTCAACCAACCGGCGATGGCGTCGATCAATTTCGACTACACGGGCGGATCCGCCAAAGTGTTCCGCAACGGCTCGCCCAACTCGATCGGCTTTCGCAATCTGCCCAGCTACCCCTCGCAGATCGAACTGCTAAACGGCGGCCTGCTTGGGCAACTCTCGTATGGCGCGCCGGGGTTTCTCACGCAGGCCGACGTGCTGCAAAAAATCGGCCCGGTGCTCTCCGCGCGTTCGGACACGTTTGTGGTGCGCACCTACGGCGACGCGACGAATCCGGTGACCGGCGAGGTGGATGGCCGTGCGTGGTGCGAAGCGGTGGTGCAACGCCTGCCGGAGTTCGTCGATCCGGCGCAGGCCCCCGAAACCGCGACCGCTTCGCTCAATCCAACCAATCGCGACTTCGGGCGTCGTTACCGCGTCGTTTCCTTCCGCTGGCTGTCGCCCGCCGATCTCTAACACCTGAAATCGCCACCGCCATGACCCCGCTTTCTAGAATCCCGTTTTTAGTGTGTCTGGGCTGCCTGTCGTTGGGTGTCGCGATCAGCCAGCCGCTGCCGGCGGAGTCGCCTGCGGGCCTGGAGATTTCGCTGGTGGGACTCGGCGAGTTGCCGCCGACAGTGAAGATCGCCGACGGCACGCGCGTGCTGGAGGTGGCCGTGCCGTCCAGCGGCCGGGGCGATCCATTTTTTTATCGGGCCAGGACACCGCTGGTCTTTTTCCGGGAAGTCGCCGATGCCGAGGGCAAGGTGCAACGCGTGCCGATCGCCACGGTCGAGTGTTCACCGGCGTGGGAGAAAGCGCTGGTCGTGCTGGTCGCGAACGGACGCACCGCCGGGGACCTGGTGTTCACGGCGCAGGCGTTCGACGACGGCAGCGAGGGATTTCCGGTCGGGCATGCGCGTTTGTTTAACTTTTTCCGGAGCACGCTTGCGGTGAACAGCGGCGGCGGGCTGGAGCAGGTGCCCGCGTTCCAGTCGCGGCTTGTCGCGTTGAGTGGTTCGCGGGCGCGCGTTTGGATGAAACTCGCCGTGCAGCGTCCGGAAAACTGGGAGGTGTTGCCGACGTTTGTGACGCAAGTCGCGCCGAACACCCGCCTGTTGATTTTTGCCTATGAAGCGCCCGGCGATGGCGGGGCCATGGAGCGCACCTATCGGAGCATCGCCGAAGTGGTCGCCGATGAAATCGCCGCCGCGCACTGAGCCTGCGCCCACACTCCTTTTATCATGCTCATGTTACCTGAAAATATCGTTCGTTTTTGCCTGCTGGTGTTGATGCCGGTGACGCTGGCCGTCGCCGATCCCGCCCTGGACGCCTCGCTGCCGCCAGGGGCGGATGTGATCGAGGTGCTCTTCGATCAAGAGCAGCCGGTGGAGCGGGGGCTGACCTTTGACCGCGCGGCGGTGAAGCCGGTGCAGGTGGAGTTGAATGGGAAAAAACACGCTGCCTGGGTCGCTGAAAACAGCGTAGAACCCTCGATGCGGTGGATTCGCTCATTCTTTTTTAGCGTCACCGATCCTCGTTTTCAGAAAGGCGGGCGTCCCGCGATCGATGTGGAAGTCACCTACCACAATCCCGGCCTGGGCAGCGTCCGAGTGAAGGGCGACACCACGGACGGCGCGCGGGTCATCGGGAGCCAGTATGGCATAACGAAGGACTGGCGCGTCCTCCGCTTCACGCTCAATGACGCGTTCTTTGGAGCTCGTATTGATGAAAAGGATACGAAGCCCGAGCTCAAAGGATTCGACCTGCGCATCGATGGAATCAACGGGCCGTTTTACCTGAAACGCGTGCGGCTCATCGGTTACAATCCCACCGAGGATGTCCTGTGGTCGCGCATGCTCAACGTATCGGCCGTGAGCGCACCCACACCCGGCGGGGTCCTGGCGTTCACGCAAGGACCTGACCACCGTGTCGACGTGCGATTAAACAACGTGGCGCGCGTGGACCGTCCGCTGCACTACCGGTTACAGATCACGGGGCGAGACGATCAGGTGCGACATCGCGTTGACGCGAAGACCGTGATCGCCGCCTCGGGCACGACGGAGCTGCCGTTTACGATCAACACGAGTGACTGGCCGCTTGGGCCCTATGAAGGACGGCTCGAACTCTTCCTCGGACAGAGCCGGGCTCGCCCGATTTACACGCGCTCCTTCCGTCTCGGTGTGATCAGCAAGGGCGAGATCGCGAAGGCGCGTCCGGGCGAATTTCTCTACGGTCTCGATGCGGCCAACACCACGATTTACCCGATTCTGACTCCGACGGGCTTCGCCTACTACCGCCTGATGGGCGTGGATATTCTACGCAATCCCTACAACAAGGGCATGAAGGAAACCGTCGACGACCTCGGCACCGCGCTCTCCCTGCTCGCGGACGAGCATGTGCAGACCGCCGTGATGGTGGATCCGCCCAAGGACCTCGATGCGGGCAAACGCGCCGCACAGTTGAAGACCAAACTTGTGTTCATCGAGGAGGCGGCGCGACGTTTCACCGGCATGGGACCGGGCAAGCTTCGTTACTACGAAATGGGCAACGAGCCTGACCTCACGCATTTTTATCCCGCCGAGATTCCGACCTACATCGAAAGCTATCACGCGATGTATGACGCCGTGAAACGGGGCGCGCGTGCGGCCGGATTTTCCGACAACGACACGGTGGTCATGAACGGCGGTCTCTCGTTTGCGGGGCCGAACGGTGTGCGCCGATCCGAAGAGTTTGTGGCGAAGGTGGACGCGACGAAACTGGATGCGATTGGTTATCACGGCCATGGCGCGGGCATCGAGGCGGAGCGAGCGGCCTACGAACGCCTGCATCGGGTGGCGTCGAAATACGGAAAGGCGGAGATTCCCTTCATCGAGACCGAGTCCGGCTTCTCCGGCGTGGATCGGATCGGACAGAGCGAGCAGGCGCGGACTGTGGTGGAAAAAATGACCTATGCGCAGTCGAAGGGCGCGCCGCTGTTCATGTTCTTCCGTCTGTTCATGGAAGGCGCGGGCATCGAAGGCGGGTATTCGATGACGGATCATTTCGCCGAACCGCGTGCCTCGGTGCTCAGCTATCGCAACATGGTCGAGCGCCTGCGGCATCATCGTTTCGAGCGCGAGATCGACTTCGCGCAAAGCGCCGGCGCCGAGGGCGTGATCGCTTATCTGTTTGTCGAGCAGGACGCGCAGGGCGTCGCGACCGGCCGCAAGACGCTCGTCGCGTTCTGCGAGAAACCGGTTTCCTACGAACTGCGCTTTGGCCTCGACGAGGCCGGCGCCACGGTGAACGCCGCGTCCGCTTACGACCTGTTTGGCAACGCGCTTCCGGTCGCAACGAACCAAGGCGTCGCGGCGTTCACCGTCGGCATTGACCCGATGTTCGTCACGTGGACCTCGTCGGGCGCCGCATCCGTCGCGCGGGTGATGCCGCCATTGATCACGGTGAACGGGGCTGAACCGCTCCTCGTCGGCGCAACCACGAGGGTGCCGGTGACGGTGCGCAATCCGCAGCAGGATCAACCGGTCGATGTTGAACTCACCTTTGAGGCGAACTCGCGGCTCTCCGCGAAGGTCGAACCGGCCGCCAAGAAACTCACGATTCCGGCCGGCGGCAGCGTGGACGCACCCGTGGCGGTCACCACTGGGAAAGCGGAGCATCCGCTCGGTCTTCCGCAGTGGTGGACGGTGTTCACCGACGTCGATACCGCGGCGCTCACGCCTACTCAGTTGAGCGCGATCCCTGAGCGCCTGCCGGGGAAAGCCGACGGTGCCGCGGTTAAGGGCGTGGGCACGGCGGCACCCGGAGGTCGTTTAAACTTCGGTCGTCTGGCGGGAGGCTTCGGAGAAAACCGCTCCGGCGTGGCCTATGCGTTCATCGACGCGGAAAGTGCCGTCGAAATCGAGGCGGGGGCGACCGGCGACTGGTATATGGCCTGGTATCTAAATGGCAAAAAGGTGCAGGACACGCTCACCCTGGGCAACGGCCAGCACGGCACGATTGCTCTGCACCCGTTCAAGCTCGCGCTCAAGCCGGGGCGCAACGTGCTCGCGGTGATTGTGACCAGCGGTCGGGGCGGTTGGGACGTGCTCTACGGCGGCCCGAAGGAACTGCGGATCGCTCGCCAAGCGGGCGACGACCCGGACAACCTCACCGTCGTCATGAAGTCCGCCGACGGCCGCGTGCTGTCGCGCCAAAAGACCGCGCTGACCGTGCGTGGAGCGCTGCCCAAGTTGGGCGGAGCGACGACCATCGAACAGTGGCTTCAACTCGAACCGCTCGCGGTGCTCGGCAGCGATGCCGTGACCAACTTCTGGATGAAGGAGCCCGATTCCTCGCGCTGGTATAAGGGAGAAAAGGATCTCTCCGGAGCGGTGTGGCTGCGAGATGACGGGGAAACGCTCGTGCTCCTGGTCGCGGTGACCGACGACCAACACACTGCCGGCGACAGCGTGCAGGTGGCGGTTGCCGACGAAGCCGGCAAGCCGTTGTTCACCGCCGCAGGCGCCGATCTGAAGTCCGTGCGTCAAGAAGCCGACTCGCGCACGCTTTATCAGATCTCATTTCCGAAGACCGTGGTCGCGGGAGGACCGTTCAAGCTGAGTGTGCAAGTGAACGACGACGATGCCGGCTACGCCAAGCAGGTGCTGAAGCTCGGCGACATCGCCGAGCCGGCGCAAGGCGAGCGGTTGATCACGCGGTAATTAATCCGAGTCGGGTCTGCCGTAAGCGAACAGAAGTGGGATCGGGGCGGAGCGGCGGCAATCGTGCCGCCGCTCCCGGGAAATCGTTTGGACTATGTGCCCATCAATCTCCAATCCGCACGAAGCGCACGGCGTCGGCGATGACGTGGCCGGTTGTGCCGCCGGTGCTGATCGTCACGTGGCCGCCGGTGCCGACGTCGAAGCGGAAACCGCCGACGGAGTTCCACGCGCCGCCGTGAGTGCGTTGATCGACCGACGTGTGCGCGGTGCCGCTGGCGTGGATGATCGTTACGGGGACATTGGACGACCGGTTGGGATCAGCGGCCCACCGGAGTTGAACGGTGTAGGTGCCGGGGTTGAGATACGGCGTGAAACGCACGCTCTTCGCGCCTTTGTTGGTATTGCCGTCGTGCAGGTAGTTCGCGCCGTGAAAGCCTGGCGAGTGGGTGCTGGCGGTCCAGTCGCCGGTAAGGGTGACCTCGGTGGACGAGGCGTTGTCCACGGTGACCTCGGGCGTCCAGCGATAGATGAGGATTTTGCCGAACCAGTCGTCCTCGACCATCACCACATATTCGCCGTTGGCGCGGCGGGCGGCGCGCATCCCGTAGGGCATGTCGATCTGCGCTTGATCGAGGCTGGCGGTGGGTCCGGGCGTGAAAGTTTTCACGAAGGCGCCGTCGGAGGCTCGATAGACATCGGTGCGCTGGTCGTTGACCTCGGCGTCGAAGCGTCCCCATTGCGTGAATACATAATCCCCGGCGATGGCGATGGCGGCGATCACCACGTTTTTGTGTTGTTCGGCGTTGTTGATCTTGAACACGAGGTTCTCGACGGTCCAAGCGGCGGTGCGGTTGCCCGCGAGCCAGTTGGAGTAGCGAGCGAGGACGCGGCCGGCGGTCTTGCCCCATTCCTCTTGGACGCCGGCGGTGTTCGGATCCTTGTCGAAGGTGTAATCGGCGGTGTAGCCGCAAAGATAAAGCGCGTCGTTGGCGGCGTCGTATTCGACGCGGCGCAACTGCGTAAACGGCGCCGGCATGGCGTAGGTGGTGCGGCTCGTGTGGCTGTAGTGCGGAGTGTTGTTGACGAGGCCGGTCATGGCGAAGCGGCGGATGCCGGCGGTCTCGGAGCACTGCCACACATCGCCGTTGGCATCGACCATCCAGCCCCACGTGTCGTGCGGAGCGTTGGCGCCGGTGCCGGGGGTGGAGTATTCGCCGGCCTCGGGGACGGCGTCGCCGTCGAGGTCGGACCAGATCCACTCGCCGGAAGCAGGCTGGGTGGACGGCCACGCACCGAGGTTCTTGTTGGCCCACAAGCCGCACGGGACCGCGATCTCGCCATGAGCGGTGGAGTCGAATCGGTAAACCGCGAGCCAGTCCGCATACATGTTGGTGAGGTAGACGAATTTCTTCCCCTGAATGCGGCGAACGGCGATGACGCCGATGAAGTTGTGGTCAAGATGCGCGCGGGCGTCGTGGGGGAAGCGAATCGGATCAAAGGTGTAGGCGCCGGGTTTCCAGAACGCGTCGTAGCCTTTCGTGTAATCGAGGCGCATGCGGTGCATCGACGTGTAGAGGTCGTTCTCGGAGCCGGGATCGAGGTCAGCGGTGGCGACGAAGCAGTGGTTCTGGAGATCCCAGCGGCGAGTGCCGGAGGACGTGTAGCTCTCGATGCTCACGCCACTCTCGTTGAGCGAACTGCTGGCGACGTAGACGTGCCCCGAGCTGTCCACGCCGACACCGGTGAGGTTGACGAACTTGAGCGGCGCATAGGCGCCGCGGGTGCCGCCGTAGATGCCGTTGGCGGCGCCGAACGTCGCAGTCATCGAGGTCGGCGTGCCGGAGAGCCACGTCGGGTTGTAGTAACGGATGCGGCTGTCGATGCCACCGTCGGCAACCATGACCCGGTTCGCTGTCGGGTTGTAGGCGAGCGCAGTCGGATAAACGGTCGCGGGGAACGTGATGACCTGTCCCGTCGCGGTGCCTGTCGTGGCGTTGTAGCAGCGAACTTCGTTGGTGACGGCGCCGCGTTGGAGAACCCAGAGACCGCCGGCGGCGTCGAGCGCGAGATTGGCAGGCGTGCTCACGGCGAACTCGCGCAAGTAGGCGAGGGTGGCGGCGTCGTAGACCTTGATCTTTTGGTTTTGCGGATCGCTCACAAACACCTCGGTGGCGCTGGCAGCGAGACCGGTGAGTTTTTGCGTGCAGACGGTCACGTCCGCGCCGGCCGGCGTGCGGTTGCTGCGCAGGTAACGGCGAAAGGAACCGTGGCGCACCGAGACGAACACGTGCGTGGAGTTGACGGCAATGGCGCCTCCGTCGGGATGGACCCACGAGTATTGGTTGGTCGCCTGGAGCAACTGACCGTGATCAAGGCCGTCGCGGTAGATACCGAGGAGCTTGTGCGATTCATCCCAGGCGCTGTTGGTGTAAACGGTGCCGTCGGAGGCGACCGCCATGGAGTCGATCTGCATCTGCACGTGGTTGACGCGCGGCGTGAAGTAGGAGCCGGCGCCGCCCCAGGTGTTGCCCGCCCACGTGGACGTGTAGTCGGCTTGGGGGACGTTGACGACGGTCATGCTGTCGAACGTGCCGTTAAAGGCGGCGACGCCGGACGGGGCGGCACCCACGGTGTCGTCCTCGAATGTGTAGAGTTTCGCGAGGACCTGTTGGTTGGAGGCGTCGACGAGCGATACGTCATCCACGAGGAGCTCGAAGGAGTCGGTATCGTTGTTCCAAAGCTTCACCATGATCTCGGCGTAGCCGGTCCAGACATCGGTGCCGCTCACGGTGACCGTCGTCTGGTAGCGATACCAAAATCCGGGCGGGCCCGCGAGGGTGACGCTCTGCTCAAAGTGGCTGCCGTCGCCGTTGGTGCCGCGCAGGGTGCTGCGCAGATCATCGGGCTTGTCGAGACAGCGGAAACGGAAGCTGAGCGTGTAGGTGCCCGCGGGCAGCGCCGACGCGAGGGGGAAGCGAAGGCTCGGCGCCGCGGCAGTGCCGGCGACGGTGGATTTGGTGACGCGCAGAGCCTGTGTGCCGGGGCTATGGCTGAAGGCGGTGGTGTCGGCGGATTGAACGATGGTGGCGGCGTGCGCGGACGCGCCGAGGAGGAAGGCCGACAGCAGGAAGCCGCCGGCTCGAAACGAGCTCAGGTTCATAGGGGTGGGGATTGGGGGTGGGGCGGACGAACGAAGAGACGGTGCGATTTTGATCCGCGGATGGGCTTCCGCCGAGTGTCGCGGCGGGTTAGCGGTAACCTTCCTGTCGCATCATGAACGCGCATCCGACATTGGCTGCGGTTGCCGCGGCGGCGGGCGTGAGCGTGATGACCGTGAGCAAAGTGCTGCGAGGACAGGGACGCATCTCGCAGACCGTGAGAGAACGTGTGCGCACGGAAGCGGCGCGGCTGGGGTATCGGCCAAATCCCTACGCGGTCGGACTGGCGCAGGCGAAGCAGGGTGGCGCGACGCGCGGCACGCTCGCCTTGCTCGTCGGGCACCGCGATGCGAACCCGTTGACGGCGAAGCCGCCGCACCCGTTGCACTATCACTATTCGCGCATGGTGGCGGGCGTGCGGGCTCGGGCGGAGGACCTAGGCTACGGGCTCGATGTGTTTTGGGTGTTTGAGCCCGGACTGTCGGAGCGGAGGCTGGGAGAGATTCTTCGAGCGCGCGGGATCGTAGGGCTGGTGCTGCTCTCGGTGCAGCCGAGCGAGCGCGCGATCGATTGGGACCGTTACGCGTGCGCGGGACTCGGTCGACCGAGAAGGGCGGTGGTGCCGTTTGCGTTTGCAGATTTCTTTTCGGCGACGCGTCTCGCCTTTCTCCGAACCCATGCGGCGGGTTATCGCCGCATCGGCCTCGTGATCGATGAGGTGCACAATCAGCTGTCCGAGGGACGTTGCCTCGGCGCGTGTGTGGCGGCGCAGGCGACGTGCGAGGGCGCGGAGCGGGTGAAACCGTTGGTGAGTAGCGGCGCGCCCTTGGACAACGTGATGCTGGAGCGCTGGCTGAAGCGCGAACGGCCGGATGCGATCCTGTTTTTTAGAAACCGCGTGCCGGAGCTGCTGGCGGCGCGGGTCACCCGCGAAGCCGAGCCGCTGAAGTCCGTGGATCTCGATTTGAGGACGCGTGACGAAACGACCACGGGTGTGTGGTTGCCGCACGGGAGGATTGGCGCGGCAGGTGTGGACCTGGTGCACATGAGGCTGAATCGAGGTGAACGCGGGCTGGAGCACTCGCCCGTGGCGGTGGAGTTGCCGGGTATCTGGTGGGACGGCTTGAGCGTGACGCCACGCTCAAGCCCCGGCATCCCGTCGCTCTGAAGAATGTAGCGCGCGATAGCGTCCGGGACTGTCTCCGGCGAGCTTGCGAAACCACGCGACAAAGTGCGCATCGCTCCTGAATCCCAGCTCGTAGGCGACCTGTTTCACGGCGGTTTCTTCATGGAGCAACCGGCGCTTGGCGTGCTCCAACCGGCGCCTTTCCCAATATCGCCAAGGGCTAAGCCCGAACGCTTGCTGAAACCGCAGATCGAGCTGCCCGGCGCTGAGCTTTGCCTCCGCGATTAACAGTTCACGCGGGAAACTACGCGCGAGTGGCGCTTCGTTCAAACGACGCACAACGCGTGTCAGGCGCTCGTCTCCACTTCCACCGTAGGCCGGATTGCATCCGAGGGCGGCCAAGGCTTCGCACCACGTCGCGAGCCAGCCGACGAACAGTCCCTGTTGTCGCAAGAAGTCGGGATAAACGGCTTGCGCTCGCGCGTAGCCGACCTGCGCGTCCGGGTGTTGCCGACGCACGGCGCGCTCGAGCTGTTCGGCCTGTTTGCGCAAACGGGGAAACGCATCGTCGGCAAAGGCGATCACGCCGGTTTCGCCGAAGAAGTTGTCCCCGGTCGGCCATTGGCAGAGGAAGTGAATGGACAGAAGATGGGCCGTTTCACCGACGTCCAAAGTGCCCTTTCCACGAGGGCCGATCAGCCATCGACCCGGCGCCGCTTTGATCACGCGCCCCGTGGTGTCCGTGAGGGTGACGGAGCCCGCTCGCACGTAGCGCGCCCAATAACCGGTCGTTCCGGTGTTCACTCGCACATGCCGGTATTCAGGAGCCACTACACTGTCGTAAATCCACACAAGCTCCGTGTGCAGGCTGGCCCATTCATGCGACGAGAGACGAAGCGGCGGGGAAGAGGCCATGAGATTTTGATATCTGTCATGATAGTCCGCAATCGAGTCGAATCGACGCAGGGCGCGAGCACTCGGAAAGTGCGGCATGATGTTATCTCATACACCCCATTCTGTCCCACCTGCCGCTGCTCCCGACCGCGACGTTCTCTCGGGCTCGCCGCCGACGATGCCGTTCGCTCGCCGACTCCTGGTCGGAAGAGCGCTTGTCGGTCTATCCGCTTGCGTGCTGACGGTGCCCGTCGCCATCGCAGCCACGGTGCCGTTCGGCTCGGCCGAGGACTACGACAGCAATTTCCACGAAGTCGCGAACGGCGCGCTGACAACGTGGAATGCGGCCGGCTATCTGCAGAAGTCGATGGTTGGCGCCACCACCGCGATCTACAACACGACCGCGGTCGGCGGCACGGCCGGGTCAGGCGGCACGGGTGTAGCCGTGGCGGCCAACAACACGTTTGCCGATTTCACGGTGCAGGCGGATTTCAGCATGAATTCGTTGAGCTCGGCCAACAGCGTCGGCTTCTACACCAAAGTGAACAGTGCGGGCAGTGCGGGTTACGTGGCGATTGTCCGCATCACCAGCGCCACCACGGCCGACTTCCGACTTTGGGATTCGGACAGCACCTTGGCCAACTCCGGCGTGGGCACGCTGCTGTCCACACAAACCTTCACCACGAGCGGGGCGTTTGTGGCGAATACCTTTTATACGCTCACGCTCCAAGTGAAGGATGTGGGTAACACGGTGTGGTTCGGGGCCTCCCTGAGTTCGGTGGGCGGCACGCAGATCGGAGGGACCTTGACGGCCACTGACACGACGTCGGCCGCGATCGGGGCGGGTCAGGTGGCAATCCGGTTGGGCGAGAACATGCGACTCGATAATTTTTCGGTAGCCGCCATTCCGGAGCCGGGAACCGCCGGCCTGTGGCTGTCGGGCGCCGCTCTCTTGGTTGCTGGCGGACGTCGGCGTCGGCAATAGGCGGTCGCCACACGCATGGCTGCCCGATCTGTGGCCATGCGTTCCGCCACGGGCATTTGGCGAGTGCCGGGGCTGCGCCCCGTCTTCGAAACGTCACCGGATCGTCGCGCGTTCGTAAAGCGGGCCGCTCGACGGTTTGGGGCGGCCGGGCAGGCTCATGCGTTTGACGTTATGAACACGCACCTGTCGCCGCCTGCCCCTGCATCCGCCCGATCGACCACCGGGCGGTCTTTGTCCAAACTCTCGCGCGTGCGCGTCGGTTGGGGAACGCCTCCGGTGAGCGAGGGACGTTGGTGGGTGGGACTGTTTTGCCTGTATCGGCGGTATCCGAACGGTGTGCGCGGGCCGGATCCTCTGTATCCGCTCACGAAAAAACCCGGTATCGGCTGCGTGCGAATCAGCCTGCGCGGCGTGGTGCTTTGGGCGATGGCCCTGGCAGCCGTGGCGTATTTGGCCGGAGCCGCAGTGTTGCTGCGTTGGTATCAAACTATGCCGCACAACCAAATCGGTTACGCTGACCTGGTGATGCCGACGCGATGGTCGCAGGTGCCGGTTTTGCGAGGCAAGGCGCTGATCGCCGAGGCTTACGAGGATCTTAAGGCGAACCGGTTCCAGGGCGGTTTTTCCAAGCTGCGCGCGGGCGTGGTTCGAAATCCATCCGATGCAAAGGCACGGCTGGACCTTGCGATGATCTATGTGTCGTTGCGGCTACGGCCGGCGGCAGAGCGGCTGCTGTTCGACGCGTTTGCGCACGGGTATCCGGGCGGGACCTTCGTGCGGGACGCGGCTGCGCTGATCGCGGAAGGCGACAACGCGGAGCAGAGCGTGGCGTTTTGCGAGGCGGCGCGGTCCGCCGGCGAGCGAGCGGGCGTGTCGGCGGAGGATCTCCGGGTGTTGGACGGGATGCGGGTGCGCGCGTTGACGGCGGCGGGACGT
>DFYA01000186.1:6050-25855 GCA_002382525.1 Opitutaceae bacterium UBA4094 | reverse complement strand
GAACCGCTCGCCGTGGGCGCGTCGAAGTAGGTATCCGGCGACCCACCGAATGCCGCGACCGCGCCGCTCTGCCAAGCCGTGAGCACGCCGCTGTTGGGATTGCTCTTCGTTCCCGTCGTGCCGATCACGGTGCCGCCCACCACCCGACGGACGTCGGGGTCGGCGTAGGATTGCAGACGCTCCTTGGCATACGTCCCCCAATACGAGGTCGGCGCGTAACTCCAGTCCGTCAGCATGCGGGGCGACGAGGTGTGATGGAAACACCACGCGGTCCAGTGAAAGCCATGTGTATCGATCCAGTTAAGCCAGTTCGGCAGCCAGGTCTCGGGCGGCGCGAAGGACCCGTGTTTCGCGTCGTAGGTCCCTCCCGGATGCCCGAATTCGCCAATCAGGATAGGATACGTCTGCCCCACCGTGCCGACCTTGTCCTGGATGTAGGTTTTCCACGGGTAGATATGCGCATCATAAACGACGCCATTGCCCGAAGAGGTGTCCGTGAGCGCGTAGTCCTCCAGAATGCCGGTGAGCGTGTAGGCATACTCAAGGCCGCCGGCCAACGCGATGTTGTTGGCACCGGTCGCACGCACGGCGTCGAGCAACCCCTGAATGCCCGGCCCCTCGGAGTCACCGGTGTGCCAGACCGGCCAGGTGATACCGTGCGGCTCGTTGAGGAGGCCGAAAAGCACCGCCGGGTTGTTTTTATACCGTGCAGCCGCATCTGTCCAAAACGCGGCATCCGCATGTAAGGCTTTCTTGTATTCGTGCAGATCCAAGATCACGTGAACGTTCAGCTCGGAGGCACGCGCGATGAACGCATCGACGGTGGCCCGATAGCTGGCGTGATTGCTGTCGAACCACCGCGCGCCCTTTACCGGCAAGCGGATCACGTTGGCTTTCCAGGTGCCGACCGCCACTTCGAGCGAGGTCATGATGTTCTCGCCGTTGCCCCAATCGAGACTGGGAATGTTGACGCCGGTCAGACGAACGGGCGCACCGGTGGCCTTGACCACGATCTGGTTGCCTTGGGTTTTCAGTTCGGGAGGATCAGCTTGAAGCTGAGCCGCGGAGGCAAGGGCCAGCGCAAGCGCAGACCGTCGAAAGGTGCGGCCGAACAGGCGTCGAAGTGACGCGCCGCAATCAATCAGGGGGGTAGTTGATCGTTTCATTTTGGGTTTTAGGAACACGGGCAGCACGCCCGTGAAAGCGAGGGGATGCATCCGGCCAAAGCCGCAGCTAAGGCGCATGCAAAGGAGGCAAAAGTGCCTCAAAAAAAAGCGCCCTCGGATTGGTTCCGAGGGCGCGGGAGAAGCGGCTATCTGACGCGAGGCGTGTGACGACGGCGCAATCCACAGAGCAGCGCAACACCACCAAAGATTACGGCATAGCTGGATGGCTCGGGGATCGTGCTAAGCACGCCGGCCGCGCTCGTGCCGATTCGCAGTTCGTCGATGCGAATATCTCCCCCCGCCACGTTCGTGGTGTGGAGACCAAAGAATGACATCCCCACCGAATCCTCCACCAAGCTGGAATAGTTGATGGTGATGTCCGCCGCGCCCAGCGTAGAGGATTCGGGATTCACCCACAAATCGACCCGATCAAATATCGTCGGCGTCGCACCAGCGGTCCCATCTCGTGAGATACGCCCCACCAGCAAATAGGTATCGCCCGCAACATAGTTGGGGCCCGTCTGCGTTCCGGTGCTGGTGGTGCCATTTTCATGAATACGCGCCCCGAAACGTCGGTAGGACGTGGTGAGCACGCCGATGCCGGCGGAGTTACTGCGATCAGCGTCGTGACTGATCCAGAAATTGAGGAAGTCGTCAGTGCCACCGGTCACCTCTTTGAAGAGAAAACTGAAGTAGATGTCTTCGCCCGCAGTTCCGATCGTCTCAAACTGCCGAGAAAAATACACCTCGGCATTCCCGTTGATCCGCAGCGACTGGCTGCCGCCGTTCACCGCGATGGTGCCGGCACTGTAAGTCATGTTATCCTCGACGATCGTGCCGGAGCCCGACCACGTCGTGTCCCAACCATCGCCAGCGCTGCCCTTGCCAGCGAGACCGGCGCCGCCGCTGATGTTATACTCGAAACCGTCGTAGGCCACCATTGAGGCGGAGGCCGTAAGCGGCGCGAACAGAGCCGCGCCAATGAGGCCGGCAACGAGCGTAAATTTGGAGGGTCGGCGGGAATTCTTTTTCGTAGGGAGTGCCTGGGGTGACATGCTGTCATCGTCCGATTCCCGCGCCAGACATGCAATCGACGACGCATGGGCGTCGCCCACAATACCATGGACATAACCAACAAAACCCGCGTTTAAAAGTCGTTATGGCCAAACTCCACGAAAGCGCACGCGCAGCCGTTCTCGCGCGTTTCCTCCGCATGCCGCTCACGGTGCGCTTTGTGAACCGAAAGGTGTTCACCGCAGGCTCGGGGTCAAAGGATGAGGTCGTCACGAACTCCCGCCTCATCCTCATCCTTGCCGGAGAAATGACCTACTCGATGGAGGCTAAAATCTTCCACCTGCAGGCCGGCACGCAGTTCTTTGTCCCCGCGTGGATTCGCCGAGTATGGAAAGTTCCACCGGGAAAAACCTGCGAGATCGCCTGGTGCGAATTCGACGATGACTCGGTCGAAGACGGCGAGACGACTTGCGTCCGCCGCACGTTGACGGGCGGCGCGCTCATCCAAGAAAAGAAAAGCCACAGCGATCTCTCGCGCCTGTATCAGATTTTTAAGGACAACGGTGAGCCGGAGCTCGCCCAGCTCGGCATGGAAGCGATGCTCAAAGCCGCGCTCGGCCGGTTCTGGACCCACGCCACCGAAGAAACCCGGTCCGCGCCGGACGTGCCTCCGCCCTACCTTCATCCGGCCGTGAAGCGGGCGCTCCGCCACATGGAACGCGACTACCACCAAAGGGACGTCCTCGATTCCATCTACGAGCAGTGCGAACTCACGCCGAACTACTTCAGGACGTGTTTCAAAGAAGGCATGAAATGCAGCCCGCAGGACTACCTGCAACGCCTCCGTCTTCGCCACGCGCGGCACCTCATCCACTCGACGCAGTGGCAGCAAAAACGCATCGCCATCGAGGTCGGTTACGACGACCCGCTCTACTTCTCCCGGCTCTACACCCGTTTCTGGGGCCACCCGCCTTCCGCCGAGCGGGCCTTGATCGAACGCAAGCGCCGATAAGTCTCCGCACTCGACTCGCCGATCAACCGCGACGCGTCGACGCCAGCCCTTGTTGCAACACGCGGAACGCCGCCGGCGTCGTCTCGCGCAATTGCCGAAACGTCTTCGTGAAATGGTAGCGATCGCAAAAGCCCACCGCCGCTGCGATGTCATCGATCTTGCGGTCGCTGTGGTGCAACAGCTCGCAGGCGAGCGCCACCCGGCGCGCTCGTAACCACGCCATCGGCGTATCCCCGGTCTCCTGCCGGAATAACCGGATCAACGCCCGCGCATGCATGCCGGCGAGTTCGGCCAAGGCCGCCAATGTGTGCGGCGCCGCCACGTCGCGTTCCAAATGCGCCAGCACGCGTTGCACGCGCGGATCGGTGCGGCGTTCGCTCAACGTGCCCGCCGGCAACGCATCGAGCGCGTGCAACACCAAGACTTGCCACGCGATCCCGCCCGCCTCGGCGCTCGCCGCCTCGACCGCCTTCCGATGCCAGCGTCGCATCGTCGGCGTCAACGGCACCTCGTGCACGCCCGGCTTGTGCACCACCCCCGCCGCGAGCGTGAAATGCACATAACACTGCGTCACGGTCCGCCGCAGCATGGTGGCAAACGGCGTCTCCGGAGCGATTAACCACGCCCTCTCCGGGCGCAGCTCGATCGTGCGCGCATCCCAACGCACCTCCGCGCCCGCCCCTGTCATTAAATACAACCGCCAGTAAGGTGCCGCAAGATTGGGAAACGCCCACCGATCCATCGTCGCCGTCACGCTTTGCAACACCCTGAGCTGCAGGTCCGCGCACAACCCGTGGTCGCGCTGCCGGAGCATCACCTGGTCGGTCGCGACCTCGTGTGACTTTTCCACATAGGTCGGTGAGCCGGATGCATTGGAACGCCGGGGTGTCATCGGTTATAATACACATCCCGGCGGCATCTCGCCTTCGGCGCAAGAATTCACCGTTTCTCCGCCCCCCCTCCCTCATCCTTCCTACCATGCACCGCCTACGCTTCCGTCAGGTCCACCTCGATTTCCATACCCACGGCTCGATCCCGGGCATCGGTGAAAACTTTTCCAAGCGTGCGTTTCAGGCCGCGCTCAAGGCCGGCCACATCGACTCGATCACGCTCTTCTCCAAGTGCCACCACGGCTACAGCTATCACCCGACCAAAGTCGGCACCCGTCACCCGCACCTGAAGTTCGACCTGCTCTCCCGCCAAATCGACGCGTGCCGCGAGATTGGCGTGCGTTGCCCCCTCTACCTCAGCGCCGGCGTGGACGAACTCAGCGCGATGCAACACCCCGAGTGGGTCATCAAAAACCGCGACGGCTCCACCTACGACCCGCTCCAGGTCGGCTGGTTTAAACGCCTTCGGTTCAACTCCGCCTACCTCGACCACCTGTGCGCCCAGATCGAAGAGGTCGTGCAGCGCTGGCCCGACAACGACGGCATCTTCCTCGATATCATTTCGCCGTGGGAGGACTTCTCCGAGGGCGCGCTCCAAGCGATGAAGGCCGCCGGCCTCAACCCCGAGCGCCCTGAGGACAGTGCCACCTACGCCCAGCAGGTGTTGCTCAACTATTATCAACGCTCCACGGCCGCCGCGCGTAGTGTTCGCAAGGATACGCCCGTATTCCACAACGGTGGCCACATCCCCGTCGGCGCGACGAAGTTCAATTTCTTCAACTCCCACTTCGAACTCGAGTCGCTCCCCACCGGCGGCTGGGGCTACGATCACTTCGCGTTCTCCGCCCGCTACGCCGCCACGCAACCGCGCGACTACCTCGGCATGACCGGCAAGTTCCACACCACGTGGGGCGAGTTCGGCGGATACAAACGCGCCGCCGCGCTCCGCTACGAATGCGCCGCCATGCTCGCCTACGGCGCCAAGTGCTCCATCGGCGACCAGCTCCATCCCAACGGCGAGATGAACGTCGATACCTATAAGCTCATCGGCGCCGCCTACGCCGAGGTCGAGGCCCGCGAGCCATGGGCCGACAACGTGCGCCCGATCGCCCGCATCGGCCTCGTCAGCGCCGAGCCCAACCAGACGCTCGCCCGCGGCCACACCACCGTGAGCGCCGCCGACGAAGGCGCCGCGCGCATGTTGCTCGAAACCCACCTGCCCTTCCTCGTCCTCGACCAGAACGCCAAATGGGACGCCTTCGACCTCATCGTGCTGCCCGACACCCTGGTCCTCACGCCGGCGCTTGAGGCGAAAGCCAAAAAATTCCTCGCTCGCGGCGGCAAGCTTCTCGCCGCCGGTAGTGCTTTGCTCACTACAGAAAAGACCGCCTTCGCCCTCGACCCAGGTGCGCGCCTGATCGGCCGGTCCGTCAGCGATCCCGATTACCTCGTCGCCACCGCGCACACGCCCGACGTTCCCGTCCGTGCGCCGGTCGTTATCCATGGCGGAGCCTACGAGGTGAAACCCGCCGCCAAGACCCGCGTGCTCGTCGAACGCCGCGTGCCTTACTTCAACCGCACCTGGGAACACTTCTGCTCCCATCAACATGCACCCGATTCGCCCGCGAAGGTTTCACCCGCAGCAATATCGGACGGCAACGTCGCGTGGTTCGCGCACGACATCTTCACACGTTATCGCCACTACGGACAACCGCTCTACCGCGACTTCGTGGTCGCCGCCATCGATCACCTTCTCAGCGGCAAGCGCCCCGTAGCCACCACGCTTCCCACCGACGGACGCTTCAACTTAATGGAGCAGCCCAACGAAAAACGCTTCGTCGCCCACCTGCTCTACGCGCCGAAGTCCCTCCGCGGCACGTCGAGCCCCAGCGACACCAACAAGGCAATGGAAGTCATCGAAGACCTCATCCCGCTGCGTGGCGTGACGGTGGCGGTGCACGTGCCGCGCAAAGTGAAAACAGCGCGCCTCGTTCCTGAAAGCACCCCGCTCGCATTCACGCAAAACGAAGGCGTGGTGACGTTCACCGTCCCCGAGTTCACCGCCCACGCGATGGTAGAATTGGGGTATTGATCGATATGGAGTGCGGCGAGTTCTCCGAGAGCTCACCGCACTCCAAAACCTCTCCACCTCACTTCGCCGCTTCCAACTCCTCCCAACGCGAAAACGCCGCGAGGTGCTCGGCTTCGATTTCATCGAGCCTCGCCTTTGCCGCCGCAGCCGCCGCCGGGTCTTTGCGGTAAATCGCGACATCGCCGAGCTTCGCCGTCAGCTCCGCCTGCTCCTTCTCCAGCTTCTCGATCCGCACCGGCAATTCGGCGAGCTCGCGCTGCTCCTTGTTGGTGAGCTTCCGCACGGAAGCTGCGGCGCTCCCACCTCCATTAGCTTTCGCACCGCCGGACGCTCTCGCCCCGTCGTTATTTCTTGCCGCTGCCGCCGCTGCAGCAGCCGCCGCACGCTTGGCCATCTCCGCTTTCCAATCGGTGTAACCGCCGTCGAAATCGCCGATCACTCCGTCGCCTTCGAACACCAGCGTGCTCGTCACCACTTCGTCCAAGAACGAACGGTCGTGGCTCACCACGAGGAGCGTGCCTTCGTATTCGACGAGGAGGTTCTCCAACAGGTCGAGCGTCTCGGCGTCGAGGTCGTTGGTCGGTTCGTCCATCACCAACACGTTCGCCGGCTTCGTGAAGAGGCGCGCCAACAGCAGGCGATTACGTTCGCCGCCGGACAACACCCGAGCCGGCGTGCGTGCACGGTCGGGCGTAAACAAAAAGTCCTGAAGATAACTGATCACATGCCGCGTGCGCCCTTGAATGGTGATGGTGTCGCTCGCGAGGTTGAGGTTGTCCGCGACCGTTTTGTTGTCGTCGATCAAGGCGCGCATCTGATCGAAGTAGGTCACTTCCATGCGCGTTCCGTGTTTGATCGTGCCGGTCGTCGGTTCCAACTGGCCGAGCAACAATTTGATCAGCGTGGTCTTGCCCGCGCCGTTCGGACCGATGAGACCGATCTTGTCGCCGCGCATGATCGTCATGTTGAAATCCTTCACGAGCACCTGCCCGTTCGGATACGAGAAACTCATGTTCTCCACCTCGACGACCTTCGCACCCGAGCGTTCGGCCTCGACGAGTTTCAGGTTCGCGTTGCCGACTTTGCTGCGACGCGCGGCGCGTTCGGCACGCATCGCCATGAGTTGATGCACGCGGCCTTGAGCGCGAGAGCGCTGCGCCTTCACGCCGCGACGAATCCACTCCTCCTCCTGCGCGAGGCGCTTGTCGAAGGCGGCCTGTTGGCGCTCCTCGGCTTCGAGACGATCCTGACGCCGCTGGAGGTAGGTGTCGTAGTCGCAGTCCCAGTTGGTGAGAATACCGCGGTCCAGTTCAACGATGCGCGTCGCGAGTTTTTTCAAAAATGCGCGGTCGTGCGTCACGAAAAACAGGCTCGGTTTCTCCGTGAGCAAAAACTCTTCGAGCCACAGGATACTCTCGATATCCAAATGATTCGTCGGCTCGTCGAGCAGCAGCAGGTCGGGCTGCCCCGCCAGCGCGCGCGCCAGCAACACGCGACGTTTCAACCCACCTGAAAGCGCCGAGAACTCCGCCGAGGGAGCGAGCTGAAGTTTCTCGATCAGCGTGTCCACACGCACGTCACGCTCCCAGTCCTCCTCGTGTTCACCCTGCGGACGCAGTCCCGACGTCACGATGTCGGTGACCGAGCCCACCACGTCGGTCGGGACCTCTTGAGTGAGGCGCGTAAACAGCGCGCCGGGCTGGCGAAACACCGATCCAGTGTCGGGTTTGATCTCGCCCGCGATGACTTTCATCAACGTGGATTTACCCGCGCCGTTGCGCCCGACCAGACACAGCCGCTCGCCGGGATCGACCTGAAAGTTGACCTTTTCGAGGACGGACGGACCACCAAAGCAGAGATTGACATCAAGGAGACTGAACAAAGCCATAAGTGCCCGAACGTGGAACCCGCGCGGCTTGCATGCAACCCTCCTGTCCGCAAACGTCGCGCGCTCACCCCGCCCCACGATTATGCGTCCTGCCCTCATCGCCTCTCTTCTCGTTATGACCACCTCTCTCGCCTCCGCCCGCGAACATCTCGTTTACTTCGGCACTTACACGAAAAAAGCCAGCAAGGGCATCTACGTCGCCCGCTTCGATTCCGAAACCGGCAAGCTTTCCGACCCCACTCTCGCCGCCGAGACGGTCAACCCGTCCTTCCTCGCGCTCTCGCCCAACCGCCGCCACCTCTACGCCGTCGGCGAGGGCGGCGGCGCCAACTTCAACGGCAAGCCCAGCGGCACCGTCAGTGCCTACTCGGTCAACCCCACCGACGGTTCGCTCGCCATGATCAACACCACGGTCTCAGCCGGCAGCGCACCGTGCCACATCTCCGTCACTCCCGACGGCGCCAACGCCTTGGTGGCCAACTACAGCAGCGGCACCGTCACCCTGCTGCCAATCCGCTCCGACGGCGGCCTCGATGGTCCCGCCTACGTCGATCAACACGAGGGTAAGAGCGTGCACCCGTCTCGCCAAAAAGGTCCCTACGCCCACTCGATCAACCCGTCCGCCGACGGTCGCTTCGCTTTCGCCGCCAACCTCGGCACCGACAAGGTTTACACCTACCGCGTCGACCCCACCACGCACACGCTCGCGCCCGCCGAGCCCGCCTCCGTGTCCCTCGAACCCGGCAGCGGCCCCCGCCACCTCGCCATATCACCCGACGGGCGTCACGCCTACGTGATCAACGAACTCGCCAACACGCTCACGACGTTCGCCCTCGACGCGGACACGGGCGCGCTGAAACCTCTGCAAACCGTCCCCACGTTGCCCGCCGACTTCACCGCACAGAGCACCACCGCCGAGGTCGTCGTGCATCCCAGCGGCCGCTTCGTTTACGGGTCCAACCGCGGACACGACAGCATCGCCGTTTTCAAAGCCGATCCAGAAACCGGCACCCTCACCGCTGTCGAGCACGTTTCGACCGGAGGCCGCACCCCGCGCAATTTTGCCCTCGATCCGTCCGGTCGCTGGCTGCTCGCGGCCAACCAAGACAGCGATTCCGTCGTGGTTTTCGCCGTCGATTCGTCCACCGGACGCCTCACCCCGACCGGCCAGTCCGTCACCGTCGGCATGCCGGTGTGCGTGCGCTTCTACTAATCAGATAACGGCGCGAAGCCCGGCCCGTTCTCACCCCTTGACGGCCGAGGGCGCCGTGAGCGCTCAACGCGTGTCCTGTTCGATCGCTGTGACTTTCCCGTTCGGCCCGAACACCACTTTGAAATACTCCTGCTCACGCCGCGCGGGGTCGTTCAGGTAATACGGATACGCGCTCATCCCGTGATGATACCACCCGCGATAAAGCGGCATCCCCCGGTCGGTCGTCCACGTCGTGTAACTCCACACCTCACTCACGCCCGAAGCGTCCGTGCGCGTCCACGTGCGATCCGGCGCGCCCACCGCCAGCCTCACCGCGTCGGCCTCGAAACCGATCCCCACCTTTCCTTCTCGCACCAGCGCCTGATGCTCCGGCGAAAGCCGCTCGAACGCCTCCGGCGACCGTTTGATGCGCGCATCCGGCGACGCGCACCCCGCCATGAAGCCGATCACGCCCGCCAAAACAAACGACACCACCAACGAGGTTTTCATAGTGCGAGAATACCTGCGGCGGGCACGCCCTCAACTCAACGCGACACTTGCTCCACCGCCGTCACGAGCCCGCCGGTGAACACCACGCGCATCCGTTCGTCGTCAAACTGCCGCCCTCCCGTGCTCACGCCGACGCCCGTCCCCACTCCTCCGCCGCCGAAACCGAGGCCCAGTCCCAGCCCGACGCGCGGCCGGCTTGCCCCGCGATAAATCCACACTTCGGAGTTGCCCGCCTCGCTTGTGCGGGTGAGCACCCGGTCCGGCTCGCCTTGCGCCAGCCGCACCTGATCCGGCGTAAACCCCGACGTCACCTCGCCTCGCTGAATCGCCGCCTGCACCTCCGCCGGATAGGAATTAAACGCATCTTGGTTCTTTTTGATCCGCGATTGCGGCGACGAGGCGCAACCCGCGACCAACGCCACCACGACCAACGCCACCGACAAGGAGAGGAAGGTTTTCATAACGCGTTTTGATTTGCTGCCCGCGGGACGCTCGCGGGATAACCAGCACCCCACACCACCGCCTCCCGAAGCCATTTTCCACATGAAGACCTACTCCATTGCGATCGGTTCCGACCACGCCGGCTACACCTACAAGGAAGCCATCAAAGCCGCGCTCCTCGCCGACGGCCACACCGTCCGCGACTTCGGCACACACTCGGACGCCTCCTGCGATTACCCCGATTTTATCCGCCCAACCGCCGAGGCCGTCGCCCGAGGTGAGTTTCAACGCGGCATCGTCCTCGGCGGCTCCGGCAACGGCGAGGCCATCGTCGCCAACAAGGTCAAAGGCGTCCGCTGCGGTCTCTGCTGGAACGAACAAGTCGCCGTCTGGAACCGCTCACACAACGACGGCAATGTCCTCTCCCTCGGCCAGCGCACCGTCACCGAGGCCGAGGCGATCCGCATCGCCCGCACCTGGCTCGCCACCGAATTCGAGGGAGGCCGCCACATCGCCCGTATCCAGAAAATCGAGACAATCTGAGTCTTGCCCCGGGCCGCCGAGGTCGCTCGCGCCCCGCAACCGGTCCCCACCCCAAACCCATCGCACCATGAGCCTCACCGCCCGCCTCACCCGCACCAACGCCAGCCTTTGGTCTCCCCTCATCCTCCGCCTCGTCGTCGGCGGAGTCATGTTCGGCCACGGCGCCCAAAAACTGTTCGGCTGGTTCGGAGGCAAGGGCTTCGAGGCCACGGTCGAGGGCTTCGCCGCCATGGGCATGCAACCCGGCTTCCTTTGGGCCGGGCTCGCCGCCGTCGGCGAAACCCTCGGTGGCATCCTCCTCATGCTCGGCCTGCTCACCCGCCTCGCCGCGCTCAACACCGCCGTCATCATGGCGGTTGCGATCATCAAAGTGCACCCCTCCGCCTTCTTCCTGCCTACCGGCATGGAATACGCCCTCACGTTGCTCGCCGCGTCGCTGGTGCTCATCGAGACCGGCGGCGGCGCCCTCTCCTGCGACAGCAAGATCGGCCACGGCGTTTCCGTCATCAAACCCCAGTAACGTCGCCCTCACCCGCTCCGCCATGCCGACCGGCCCCCGCTTTTTCATCGTCGAGGCGGGCCAGCGCACCGGCCCGCACAGCCTCGCGGTGTTAAAGCAAAAGGCGGAGATCCACGTTCTCGCCGCCGACAGCCTGATCGCCCCGGAAAACGAACCCGATACGTGGAGCCCGTTGCGCGACTCGCAGGTCCTCTGCGAGGAACTCCTCCCCGCGCGAACCCACTACGCGCTCGCGCCCGACCGCCCCGTCGACCACGTCAACGGTTCCCCCACCGACGCCCCACCCCTCTCCGTCGAGGACATGCTCCGCGGCAACCTCGCACGCCAGCGTTCGGCCGACGGTGAATTGCTCGCGCCGCTGCCTCCGCGCCCCAACCGCCGTCGCACCGATTACCTTATCATGGTCACCTGCGGCAACCTCCTCGCCCTCGCCGCCTGGTTGCTCCTGCCCGCCAACCCGATGGTGCTGGTCCCGCTGCTCGCCTTTTTAGTCATCTACAACATCGGGCTGGCATGGGTCCTCTTCGGCGTGCTGGACCGTTACTAGTCCCTGGCCACGAGCGCCCAGCAACAACCGACTCGCCCCGCCTGCGCGCAGGCTTGCCCACCCCGCGCGCCCTCCTCACCGTGCCCGCCTAGTCATGGCCTTTCCCACACCTCCCGCCATCCTCTCCGAGCGCAACCTCACCGTCTCCGAGCTCGATTCCCCGTCACCCGCCGCCCTCCTGCGTCTCTACGCCTGGATGCACCTCGCCCGCACCGGCGACAACCGCATCCTCGACCTCTTCCGCCAAGGCCTCCTCAAGGGCACCGTCACCGGCGGTCAGGGCAATGAGGCCATGATCATCCCGCTCATCCTCCTCGCCGACAAAACCATCGACGCGGTCTCCTTCACCCACCGCGATTTCGGCGGACACCTGATCTGGAGCGACCACCTCTGCGATCACCTCAACCAATACTTCGCCAACGCCGGCAGCCCCACCAAAGCCCGCGAGGGCAACGTCCACCACGGCGACGTCAAAAACCGTTCGCTGCCGATGATCTCCCATCTCGGCTCGATGTTGTCCCACGTCCTCGGCGTCACCGACTCCCAACGCCGCCAAGCCAAACCCGCCGTCGGCTTCACCTTCTTCGGCGACGGCGGTTCCAGCACCGGCGACATCCACGAGTCGCTCAACTTGGCCTCCGTCCTCTCGCTCCCGATCGTCTTCGTAATCGAGAACAACAAATACGCCTACTCCACTCCCGTCAGCGAACAGTTCACCGCCGGCACCGAGCTCTACCAACGCGCCGCCGGCTACGGCATCGAAGGCTTCTCCATCGACACCACCACCGGTGACGTCGCCGCCATCGCCCGCACGCTCTCCGCCGCCATCGAGAAGGTCCGCACCACCTCGCGCCCCGTCCTCATCGAAGCCCACATCCTTCGTATGCGCGGACACGCCGCCTACGACACCTGCGACTACCTCGCCCCCGGCGAACTCGACGCCATCCTCGCGCAAGACCCGCTCCCCAAGTTCCGCCAAAAGCTCGTCGAGGCCGGCCACACCGCCGCCCTCGATAAGATCGAGACCGAGATCAACGCCTGGCTCGAAGCCTGTATCCAGGTTTCGCTACACGTCCCCCGCCCCGTCGCCGACGCCTCCCTGCTCGCCGACGTCTACGCCCCCGACGCCCCGCCGATCCCGTGGAAGCCCGTTCCGGCCACCACCGAACAACTCACGTTCGCGCAGGCCATCACGGCCGCCATGCGCAAAATCCTCTCCGAAGACCCGCGCTCTCTCATCCTCGGTCAGGACATCGGCACCTATGGCGGCGCCTTCAAAGTCACCGACGGCCTCCTCAAGGACTTCGGCCGCGCCCGCGTCTTCAACACCCCGCTCGCCGAAAGCGCCTGCACCGGCTGGGCCATCGGCCTCGCTCTCAACGGACACCGCCCCATCGAGGAATTCCAGTTCGCGGACTTCTCAACCGAGGCCGTCACCCAGATCACCCTCAACGCCGCCACCTACCACTTCCGCTCCGGCGCCGCCGTTCCCTTGGTCTTCCGCCTCCCCTGCGGCGGCGGCCTCACCATGGGCTCCTTCCATTCGCAGGAACTCGAGTCGCTCTTCCTCTCGATGCCGGGCCTCAAGGCGATTTACCCGAGCACGCCCCAGGACGCATTCAATGCCATCCTCGCCGCCTACGAAGACAACAACCCCGTCCTCATCTTCGAACACAAGGGCCTCTACCGCCGCGGTAAACACCCCGTCGCCTACGACGCCAACTACCGCGACGTCTGGCAGCCCAAGCTCCTCCGCTCCGGCACCTACGCGACATTTGTGACCTACGGCGAAATGACCATCCCCGCCGCCGAAGCCTGCGCGTATCTGGAAACCGAATACGAGAAATCTTTCGACCTCTTCGATCTCCGCGGACTCGCCCCGCTCAAGCTCGACGCGATCAAAGCGTCTCTTGAGCGCACGCACCGCCTGATCGTCTTGCACGAAGGCCGCCGCACCCACGGTTTCGGCGCCGAGTTGGTGGCCCGCCTGACTGAAGAGCACTTCTTCAGTCTGGAAGCCCCGCCCCTGCGCATCGCCTCCGCCGACATGCCCGTCCCCTTCGCCCCCGAGTTGGAATTGGCCTACCGCCCCACCCGCGAAAAGCTAATAGACCAAATCGCCGCCTGGATCGGTTGATTCCAAGGGAGAGACGACCTCCGTGTCGTCCGTTCGAGCGTCAGCACGCGCCGCCTCACCCCCGCCCGAGCACCAACGCCTCCACCCGCGCCTTCGCGTCCGCCGCGACGCGCGAGCCGGGCACGTGCTTCGCAAACACGATCTCAAATCCCGGCTCCTCCGCCATGCGCGCGCGCAACGTCTCCGAGCCGCCCGACTTCGCCCACTGGCTCCGTAGCTTGCGCGCTTTAAAGGTCTCGCCCGGCCGCGCCGCCTCCTCCGGCAGCCCTTCGCGTCCGACCAGCACCAGCTTGTAATACTGCGTCGTGCCGATGGTTATCCCTTTGTCCACCCGCACCTCCTTCACCCGCGCCCGCGGCACCCGCAACTCCGCCCCGCCCGGCTGTCGCACCACGACTTCGTCCCCGTGGATGCGCACATCGAAACCCGACCGCCACAAATCCCACGTGATCATCAATACAAACAACGTGATCACGCCCATCACCACCCACGCCATCACGGGTCCGTCGTTGAGCATAAGCACCACCAAGCCCCCCAGCAGGCCCGCGTTGATCAACGTGAAGACCGCCCGCGCTCCCCACAGGTGCGACGCGTCGAAGCCAAATCCGTCCGCCCGCGTCGTGATCCCTGAACTCCGCATTTCACGCTCCTCCAATCGTCCGACGCGATAAGCGTCCAGCAGAGGCTCCTGCGCCGACGGCGGCGGCGCGGTTTCCCCGGTCGCAAAGACCGGCACCGAAAACTTGGTGTCAAAGTCCACCCCCGGCACCTCCGCCTGCGCCGTGAGTCGCCAGACGATTTGGTTGTTCGCGTTCTCCCAGTCCGACTGCGGCTGCCCCTCTGGAATATAAAACAACACCGGGATGTCCGTCCGCGCGCCTCCCGCCTGCAACCGCTCCGGCGGGATCCGCTCCTCGCGCTCCCACAACACCGTCTCGCTCGTTCTCCTCTGCTTGCCCGACCCCGTAGTTACACGGCGGATACACTTCAACGCCACCCGCGCATCCGCCTCCGCGACGACTCGCGCCGGCACTTCGATTACGCCCCCGAGATAGCCGCCAATCACCCCCGGCACCGACGCCGGCACAAACCGCGTCCGTCCAAACTTACGACGCCGCGCCACCTGATAACCCGCCGCCGCCAGCATCCCCAGCCCCGCCAGCGGGAAGATCACCACCATAAACGCCGCCGGCTCCACTTTCGGATCGGCAAACACCATCCACGTCATCGGCAGCGTGAACGCGTTCCACACCAGCGCAAAAATCACCAGCCCCCATACACCCTTGTGGTCGTCCGACTCGATCGCCGCCCCCAGCCACTCTTTGCGGATCTTCCACGGCTCCTTCGCAAACTCCACCTTCCGCCGCTCCGCAGCCTCCGCCTTGGCAACAATGCGCCGCACCGACACGCCATACCCGATCGCCCCGATCAACAGCACCAGGCCGATCACCCGCGCGCCAATCTGGTCCGCCAAGCCCACCAACGCCGCACCAGCGGCGAATAAGAATCCGGCAAACGCATACCCACAGCCCAGCTTGGGAACCCCCTGTTTTTCCATGCGCCGCAGCCAACCTTCATCGGTTCTCCGCGTAAATGCGTTTCATCCGCACTTCCGCATCAAGCCACTCCAGCGGAAAACGATCACGAGATTGAACGAGTGAGCCAAACCGAAGACCCCACGGCATCCCTGTCTTGATAAATCTGCGTGATCTGCGGTCAAAAACCTCCGGCTGCCCCCGCCGCGATTTTTTAACCGCAAATCACGCAGATGCCCAATCCACCAACCTCAGCGGAGCGGAATTGGCCGTCTGCCGCCCCCGCGCACTTTCGCTTTGCCCCCGCGCCCCATTGCGCGAGCCTCGCCCCTTCGCATGGAAAACCCTTTCGATACCAACGACCGCCCCGCCCACCCGGGCGTCCCGCCCATCGACTTCCGCGCGTCCCTCAACGACGAGCAATTCGCCGCCGTCACCGCCGAACCCGGTCCGCTCCTCATCCTCGCCGGCGCCGGCTCCGGCAAGACNNCAACAAGGCCGCCAAGGAGATGCTCCATCGCGTCCAAGACCTCACCGGCGTCGAACCCGGACGCTTCTGGGGCGGCACGTTTCACTCCATCGGCAACCGCGCCCTGCGCATTTACGGCGAAGCCATCGGTCTTCCCAAAAACTTCACCATCCTCGACGCCGACGAATCCGAATCCCTCCTCAAGCAGGTCGTCGAAACCGAGAACAAAATCTTCTTTAAGGACAAAACCAACCCCAAGCCCGGCCCGCTCTTCAACGTCCTCTCCCTCGCGCGCAACACCCAGAAATCCCTCGCCGAAACCGTCGAGCGCTACTTCCCGCAGTATTCGGAAATCAAGCACATGCTCCCGCCGTTCGCCGCCGCCTACGCGGAGAAAAAACGCGCGCAGCACGTCCTCGACTACGACGACCTCCTCGAACTTTGGCTCGAACTCCTGCGCAAGGCTCCCGATGTCGCCGCGTATTTCGCGCAACGCTTCCGCCATGTCCTCGTGGACGAGTATCAGGATACGAATACAATCCAGTCCCAGATCGTGGACGCCCTCGCCCCGCACCACCGCGTGATGGCCGTCGGCGACGATGCGCAATGCATCTACTCCTGGCGCGGTGCCGACTTCGAAAACATCATGACGTTCGAGGAGCGCCACCCCGGCACCGTCATCCATCGTATCGAGACCAACTACCGCTCCACCCCGCAGATCCTCGCCCTCGCCAACGGCGTGCTCGAAGCCCAACCCAAGGGCCGCCACTTCGACAAAGAACTGCGCGCCTGCCGCAAAAATTCCCAAAAGCCACTCGTCGTCCAAGCCATGGACGACCGCGAGCAGGCCGACTTCATTCTCAAGCGCACGCGTTCCCTCATTGAGGACGACGGCGTCGCCCCCGGCGAGATCGCCATCCTCTATCGCTCGCATTTCCACGCGCTGGAAATCCAGCTCGCGTTCTCCCGAGCCGGAGTCCCCTACCAGATCACCAGCGGCGTGAAGTTTTTCGAACGCCAACACGTCCGCGACCTCATCGCCTTTGTGCAATTCGTCGCCAACCCGCGCAACGAGTCCGCCTGGCAACGCATCGCCGTCCTCCTCCCCAAGGTCGGCGAAAAAGGCGCGCAAAAGATCCACGCCGCCGCCTTCGATCACGCCAAGCTCATGCAACGCGACTTCATCGACGCGCTCGCGACCGACGACGTGAAGACGAAGGTCTCCAAAGACGCCAAAGACGAGTGGGCCAGCTTCACCGCGTCGTTGAAGCAGATCTCCGATGTCATGCGCACGGGCAAACCGGAGTCGGTTATCTCCACCGCGATCGACGGCTGGTATGGCGACTACATGAAGGGCGAATACGCCGACTACATCGACCGCCTCGAGGAACTGAAAGCCCTCATCGGCTTCGCCTCCCGCTTCGACGACATCGCCGAGATGCTCTCCCAAATCTCGCTCATGAACGGCGAGACCAGCGAACGTCACGTCGAAATCCCGCCCGACACGGTGAAGCTCACCACCGTGCACCAATCGAAAGGCCTCGAATTCGACGTCGTCTTCGTGATCGGCGTGGCCGACGGCATGTTCCCTGGACGCCGCTCCATCGAGGCCGACGACGTGGAGGAAGAGCGCCGCCTGTTCTACGTGGCCGTCACGCGCGCGAAAAACGAACTCTACATTTGTTATCCGAAGGTGGCGACGCGCGCCGGCCCCGGCGGCATGCTGCTCACCCCGAGTCGCTTCATCACCGAGCTCCGCCCCGACCTCTACGAACCGCTTCGCATCCGGCGTCAATTCGGCTGGTGAGACCCTTTCCCGGCATCGATCCCGCTCAAATGCATACAACCCGACATGGCGGTCTGTCCTCTACCACGTGGGTCATTTCGTCATGAATGCCTCTCGTGAAACGCCTTCTCCGAGTTCGCGTTTTTCGCTGAACGCTTTCTTTCGTTTCGTCCTCGGGTGTCTCTTGGCGAGCGTGGTTCATACCTTGCCGGCAGCCATTTCCTACACCGGAACCGTCTCGGCTCCGACCACATTATCACCAGCGCTCGGCGGCTCAGGAACGACGTTCAAAAGCGTCGGCACGAAGGGACAGATATTTAACGTCACCTTTTCTACATCCGGCACTCGCCATCGGATCGAACGATGGGAGATCACGGGCGAACTCCCCCCCGGCCTTTCGCTCGCTAACGGCGTCCAAACCGGCCCCGCGCTCAACACCGTCAGTGAATCCCTGCTCACGTTTGCCGGCACCCCCACTAAGCCGGGTCGTTACCCTCTCCACATCAGCACACATTACTCCTCACGGGCCAGCTCCTCGTGCAGCATTGTTATAAACATCAAAGCCCCTCCTCGGTTCAAGGACCACCCGCTCTCCCGCAACCTCACTTCGGGCCAATCCGCGACGTTGAAAGTCAGCACGACTGGCTATCCGGCCCCCACTTATCAGTGGTATAAAAATTCTCAGAAGCTACCGGACCAAACCTCAGCCGTTCTTTCTTTCTCCAAAGTAACTCACAAAACGGCGGGCGCCTACTACGTTGTCGCCACCAACTCCTCAGGCTCTGCGAAATCCTCCGTCGCCATGCTCACGGTTTCCTCCACGAAATCGGAGGGCCCGCCCGGTGAAATCGACATCACGCCGCCCATAGATAGCTTGGGCCCCATACCGCAAACGACACCTGCCATTTTCTGGGCGGGAATACCCAACCAGACCTATGCCACCCCTTACGCCGAGCTTGCGGCTTACACAGGGTTTACCTACGCCGCTCGGAGTCTCCCGTCTTGGCTGCACTTGGATTCCCTAACCGGCATCCTGAGTGCGTCGCCAGAGGCGACCGACATCGGATACCATACCATCACCCTGTCCACGACACGCTACTCGACGACCATGGACGATTCCGGCGCTATAATCGTCGCCACATGGCGAATGAGTTCTCCACTGGAAATCATCGTTAAGTGAACCCTCCCTCCGAGTCCATTTCAGGCCCCTCGCGCCTCGCCCAACAGATCCGCTTCATCATCGAGGTCGATAAACTCAAAGAGGTCTTCCGCCAGTCGCTCCTCTCGCAAAGCCGCCGCCACGAAAACGACGCCGAGCATTCGTGGCATCTTTGCCTCATCGTGCTGGTTCTGGCCGAACATGCGAACACACCCGGCCTCGATCTGCTCCGCATCCTGAAGATGCTCCTCATACACGACATCGTCGAAATCGATGCCGGCGACACCTACGCCTACGACGCCGCACGCATGGTCGACCAACACGCGCGCGAGGTTGTCGCCGCCGACCGACTCTTCGGGCTTCTTCCAGCCGACCAAGCCCTCGAATTCCGCGCGCTTTGGGACGAGTTCGAAGCACGCGCCACCCCCGAAGCGAAGTTCGCCGCCGCCGTCGATCGCTTCCAACCGATGCTGCAAAACTGCCTCACCGAGGGCACCGCATGGCGCCAGCACGGCGTCACTCACGACCGCGTCATTGCCCGCAACCGCCACATCGCCGAAGCCTCCACCGATCTCTGGACCTACGTCGAACAAATGCTCGCCGACGCCGTCACCGCCGGTCACCTGCCCAAATGACCTAACGGCATCGTCCAGCGAGTGCCTAACGTGGGAAGCGAGCTTGCTCGCGATCTGAGGTTCCGAATCGCGAGCAAGCTCGCTCCCACGACGGTGCAGCCACACGTGTGCACAAATCGAACACCTCAAGGCACCCCCGTCTTGATCATCTTGTGAGATCTTGTGGTCAAAAACTCCGCCCCCCCTGTCGGCACCGGGAGCCACATTCTAAAGTTTCTCCGCCGATTTCTTCCGTGTGTTCGGTGTGTTCCGTGGGCAACTCTGCAGAC
>DFYA01000186.1:4435-6001 GCA_002382525.1 Opitutaceae bacterium UBA4094 | reverse complement strand
CCCACGCGCGGCGGCAGGATGTTGATCACCCGTCCGGATTTCTCGACGTAGTTGCGCCAGCACGAATCCCACAAACTGAACAACACCTTACGCGCCTTGTGCTCGATCTGCTGCAGCTGCGGGCTCTCGAAAATAATGTCGTTGGCCATCGACTTGAAGAACTGCGCCTCGCGCAACGCCTCTGGCGCCACCACCAAGTCGAACGCATACCGGTGTGTCGCCGCCGACATAAAATTCGTCCGAGCACGCAGCCGGCACGCCGTGATGAACCCGCCAATCTTGTCCGCGAACACCGCCTCCAACTTGTCGCCGCGCATCGCACGAATCAGCGTCTCCAGATGATGCTGACGCTCCGCATCGATCCCGACCTGCGCCGCCCAGCTCTCAATCCGCTCGATGGTCAAAAACCCGGCCTTCACCCCGTCCACGATGTCGTTGAGCGAATACGCCGCGTCGTCCGCCCAATCCATAATCTGACACTCCACGCTCTTAAATTTATTGAGCGCTTCCCCTTCGTGCAGCGCCGTCGGAATCGCCGCGTCGCCCAACACAAAGTCGCGATAAATTTCCTGCGGGTCGTAGAGAAAGTGGTTGTGCGGCGCCTCGGGAAACTCGCGGTGCAGCTTCTTGTATTTGAGCACGCCGTCGAGCAACGCGCGCGTCGGCAACATGCCCTGCACGCTCGCCTCGTTTTGATACATCGTCTCCGTCAACAAATGCAGCGTCTGCGCGTTGCCTTCGAATCCGCCGTGCGGCCGCATCAACTCCTGCAACGTCCGCTCGCCCGAATGCCCGAACGGCGGATGTCCAAGGTCGTGTGACAGACACACCGCTTCGACGAGATCGCTGTCGATATGGAAATCGGCCGTCAGCGGCCCGCCCCGCGACAACAGGTAGTGGCAGATCGAACGCCCGATTTGCGCGACCTCCATCGAGTGCGTCAGACGCGTCCGATAAAAATCATATTCACCCGAGAGAAACACCTGCGTCTTCGACTGCAGTTTCCGAAACGCATGCGCGTGGATCACGCGGTCGCGATCCACTTGAAACGCCGTTCGATAGTCCGATTTTCGACTTCCGCCCCACGCCTCTTCGTCAAAGGAACTGTAAAACCGGTTCGTCATAGATTGAGGGTGGAAACCGTTTTCGATGATGCCCACGCTGCCAATCCAATATGCGCTTTCCCCTCCTCCCTTGGGCGCTTGCCTTGCTGTGCGTCACCCTCCACGCGGAGCCCGTCGACAGCCTGATCAAGGCGACCGACCTTCTAAAGCTCAACCAGCTCGCCGAACCCGCGCTCTCGCCCGACGGCACCACCATCGCCTACACCGTGCGCACACTCGAGGCGCAACCCGCCGGCGACGCCGTTTATCGCAACCGGCTCTGGCTCGCCACCACCTCGGGTGAGGCCGCCCCCCGCGAACTCGCCACCGCCGGCCTGGTCGCCCACTCGCCCGCCTGGCATCCCTCCGGCGACCGCCTCGCGTATGTGCGCCCCGAATCCGACGGTGACGCCCGCATCTGGGTCCTGCCTTTCCCCTCCGGCGAACCCTACCCCGTCACCCC
>DFYA01000186.1:3766-4233 GCA_002382525.1 Opitutaceae bacterium UBA4094 | reverse complement strand
GGCAACGAGCCCGAGTTCACCCACGTCTTCCTCGTCAACCGGGCCGACTCCGAACCGATCAACCTCACGCCCGGTTTCCACTCCCGCGAGAATCCGGCCTGGTTCCCCGACAGCCGCCGTATCGTTTGCAGCGGCCCGTCCAACGATAACGAGCACCCCGACCGCGCTCTCACACGCCACCTGTTGCTCATTGACCTCGACGGCACCGCCACGCGCCCGCTGCTCAAGTCCGTTGCCTTCTCCCTCGACCACCCGGTCGTTTCCCCCGACGGACAACACGTCGCCTGCACCGCCCAACCCGCGCTCGAACCCGCCGATCTCGGCTTCGGACAAACCCGCATCGGCGTGGTTACGGTCAACGACCCGGAGCTGCGCATCCTCACCGACAAACTCGACCGCTCTGCCGAAAATCCGCGTTGGTCGGCCGACGGCAAATTCATCCACTTCACCGCCGAGACCAACGGCGG
>DFYA01000186.1:584-3740 GCA_002382525.1 Opitutaceae bacterium UBA4094 | reverse complement strand
AACAACCCCGGCGAACTCTACCGCACCCGCGTCAACGGTCGCGACGCCCGCATCCTCACCGCCCACAACAGCGAATGGTTGCGCGACCGCAAAACCGCCAATCCCGAACGCCGTAAACTCAAGCGCCCCGACGGCCTCGAAATCGATTATTGGGTCGTCAAACCGCCCTACCTCGAAGGCGGTTTCCGCTACCCGCTCCTCGTCATGATCCACGGTGGCCCCGCCTCGATGTGGGGCGCCGCCAACCCCGAGATCTGGCACGAACTCCAGTTCTTCGCCGCGCGCGGCTACGGCATCGTCTTCGCAAATCCCCGCGGCTCTTCCGGCTACGGACACAAATTCCAACGCGCCAATTTCCAGAACTGGGCCGAGGGCCCGGCCGGCGACGTGCTCGCCGCCGCCGAAGCCATCGCAAAAGAAAACTGGGCCGACGCCCACCGTCAGGTGATCCTCGGCGGCAGCTACGGCGCCTACCTCGCCACCTGGATAGTCGCCACCGACAACCGCTTCCAAGCCGCCATCGCCTCCCGCGGCGTTTACGACCTCACAACGTTCTTCGGACAAGGCGACGCCTGGCCGCTCGTGCCGTGGCATTTCGGTGGTTACCCGTGGCAGCCCGAAGTTCGCAAGCTCCTCGATGCGCAGTCGCCCCTCACTCGCGTCGATTCGATCCGCACCCCCCTGCTCATCAAACAAAACGATTCCGACCACCAAACCGGCATCGCCCAAGGCGAGTTGCTTTACCGCAGCCTCAAACTTCTCCACCGCCCGGTCGAACTCGTGCGTTACCCGCACGCCTCGCACGACCTCAGCCGCCACGGCGATCCCGCACACCGCATCGACCGCCTCGTGCGATTCGACGCGTTTTTCCAACGCTTCATCGGCACCCCCGCCCAGCCCATCCCGCCTCCGCCGCCGCCCGTCCCGGCGCCGGCCCCGATGCCGCCTCCACCGGCGCCCGCTCCGGAAGGCATGATGATGATGTCCCCGTGATCCCACGTTCTCTGCGCTCACGCGCAGAGCCACACGATCAGACGCCGTAAAATCGGCTAAATTCTCATCAAACACCGATTCACCGGCAGTTTATGATGTGAAACGCATGCGTCTTACATCAGAGGGTTTCCCCACATGAGCCCCATCGAAACCGTCACCGAGATCATGCCGCCGGCCGGCCCGGCTCCGGCCGAAGACCATAAAACCGTGGCTCACCTCATTGAGGTGCCCGCCGCCGTCTTCCCTCCGCACTACTCCGTTCGCCAGGCCACGGAATCCATTCGCGAAATCGTTAAGACGCACTTCGTCACCTACGTCTACGTGGTTGATCCTCAGCAGCGCCTGCTCGGCATCGTCACCATGCGCGACCTTCTCCTCGCCGACGCCGGTCTGCCCATCGAAGCCGTCATGCTGCGCAATCCCTTCAGCCTCCGCCCCGACATGGCGGTGATGGACGCGATCAAGCTCACTGTGAACAAACACTTCCCGTGTTACCCGGTATGCGACGCCGACCAGCGCCTCGTCGGCCTCATCTGGGGCGCCAGACTCTTCGCCGCGCAGGCTGTCGAGATCAGCGCCCAAGCCGGTAGCATGGTCGGTGTCACCAGCGAGGAGCACACGAGCACGCCTTGGAAACGCAGCCTCAAGTTTCGCCATCCCTGGCTCCAGCTGAACCTATTCACCGCCTTCATCGCCGCCGCCGTCGTCGGCGTCTTCGAGCACACCATCGAAACCATCGTGGTGCTCGCCGTGTTCCTCCCCGTGCTCGCCGGACAGTCGGGCAACACCGGTTGCCAGGCGCTCGCGGTCGCGTTGCGCGGCATGACGCTCGGCGATCTCAAGGCCGGACGCGAAAAGGCCCTCGTCGTCAAAGAAGCGCTACTCGGCTTGGTGAACGGCGCGCTGGTCGGCCTCACCGCCGGGCTTGGCATGTTTGCGTATGCGACGATGCAAAACACCGAGCAATCGCCCGCGCTGCTCGGCCTCACGGTGATGTGCGCGATGATCGGCGCCTGCGTGGTCAGCGGCATCTCCGGCGTGCTCGTCCCGGTAACCCTCCGCAAACTCGGCGCCGACCCCGCCACCGCTTCCAGCATTTTCCTGACCACCGCGACCGACGTCGTGAGCATGGGTTGTTTCCTCGGCCTCGCCACCTGGTGGCTCATGTAAGCGGTCCGCCTCGCGCCGTAATTCTACGGCCCCGCCAGCCGGCACGCGCCCGATAATGCATCGGGCCCTCCCGTGATAAGCTCGCGGGAGATGTCCGCCCACGCTCCCGGTTCTTCGTCCAGCCCTGCCGCTCCTACCTCGCCCGCCGAACCGCGCATCCCGCGTTGCACCTATCGCGTGCAACTGCACCCCGGGTTCACCTTCGACGATCTCTCCGCGCTCGTGCCTTACCTGCACGCGCTCGGCGTCTCCGATGTTTATTGTTCGCCGATTTTTCGCCCCACGCCGGGCAGCCTCCACGGCTACGACGTGTGCGACTACCGCGTCATCAACCCCGAACTCGGCGGAGACGACGCGCTCCACCGCCTAGCCGAACGCCTGCGCGCCCACGGCATGGGCCTCCTCCTCGACTTCGTCCCCAACCACATGGGCATCGACGGGCCGTTTAACCGTTGGTGGCGCGACATCCTCGAACACGGGTTGAACTCCGCCTACGCGACCTTCTTCGACATCCATTGGAACGACCGCGCCGACCCCGGTCGCTCGCGCGTCTTCACCCCGCTCCTGCCCGAGCACTACGGGGTCCTCCTCGAACAAGGTAAACTTCGCCTCGTTCACGAGGACGGCGAACTCGCGCTCCTTCACGAACACACCCGTTTCCCGCTGCGCCCCGAAACTTACGCGGACCTCTTGCGCGAAATCGCACCGTCTGCGCTTCCCGACACCCCCGCCCACATCGCCCCGGCCGATCCGGTCTTTTGGAAACAACGACTCAACGACACGCTGGTCCGTTCGCCCGAAGCTCGCGACGCCCTCGAAACCTGCCTCGCGCGTCTCAACGGCACGCCCGGCCAGCCCGGCAGTTTCGACGAACTCGACCACCTCATCGACCGCCAACACTACCGCCTCGCCCGCTGGCAAGCCGGCGCGCACGGCACCAACTACCGGCGCTTCTTCGCCATCGATACGCTCGTCGGCCTGCGCATGGAGGAC
>DFYA01000186.1:0-431 GCA_002382525.1 Opitutaceae bacterium UBA4094 | reverse complement strand
CGCAACGAAGCCGCGTTCGACCGCATCTACGCCGACTTCGTTGGCCGTAACCAAACTTTAGATACGATGGTTTACGCGAAGAAGCGGCTCATCCTCGACGAGATGTTTGCCAACACCGTGCTCGCGCTCGCGAGCACCCTCGCCGAACGCATCGCCATCGACCGGCGCTGGCGCGACTTCACTCTCGCCGAACTGAGCGCCGCCGTGCGCGAGGTGCTCGCCGGTTTCCGNNACGGCACCGTTTCGCCCGCCGACCGCGCCGAGATCGAGCACGCCGCCGCCACCGCCCTCGCCCGCAACCCGCGCCTCGAGCCCGCCATCATCCATTTTATCCGCGATGTCTTACAGGGAGATTACCCCGAATCCGCCGCGATCGCACCGCACCACGAGGCGATGAACGACTGGGCGCTCACCGTGCAACAATACACCGG
>DFYA01000325.1:3722-13336 GCA_002382525.1 Opitutaceae bacterium UBA4094 | reverse complement strand
GCCCGCCACCCTCCGCTTTCTCTTCCTCGACGAAACCGCCGGCGCCTATGCCCTCAAACTCGGCGACTCCTTCCGCCAGATCAGCTCGGCCCCCTACAACATCAGCCCACCCTACGTCCCCGCCTCCCTCAATCGCATCGAGCTTTTTAAAACCAGTTCCGTTCCCGACCCGATCACCGGTGCACCCATCCGCCTCCGTATCGCCAGCTTTACACCGCCTGCCAACACTACCTCCGCCTTGGTCATAGTCACCCCGCGCGCCGCCCCCGCCGATTCCACCGAACCGCCCGCCTACGGCATCGAGTTCATCGACAGCAATCCGTCCACCTTCCCCGGCGGCTCGCTCCGCATTCTCAACCGCGGCCAAACCACCATGGCCGCCCGCCTCGCCAGTGGACAAATCACCACCGAGCCCGGCGAGACCCGCATCATTTCGCCGGTTGCCGACGCCCGCGGACGCCTCCGGATCCTCGTAGCCGTGCAAGGTCCCGATCAATGGAAACTCATCGATGACAACGTCGCCATTGTCCGCCCCGACACTCGCCTGACCGGACTCCTTGTATATTCGCCCTCCGGAATGAAATTCCGCCTCGGTCCCTATATCCTCGCCGAGCGCGGCGACCCGCCCCCCTCCCACGTCTGGCTCACCTACACCGATACCCCCTAACCCCCCTCGTCACGCCATAGCGCGTCCCGCGCGACGGCGGATCCTCTTAATTTATCTCGTTCTCCTCCGCCTCCGTCTTCTGAACTCTGTGCAACTCTGTGTCCGAGCTCGGTGAGCTCGGTGACAAAATTCCGTCCTCCGTCCGCCTTCTTTCTCTTTCCTCTTAATCTTTAGAGGCCCTGTCGCTCCGCCTCTTTCTCTTCCTCCGCCGCCTTCGCTTCCATGCACAAAGCCTATCCGCACTACCTCACGCGCAACGTCGAGTCCCTGAACGAACTCTGGGCCTTCCATTTCGAGGAGGGCAAATCGCTCAACGACATCGACACGAGCGCCCTCACGTTCGCCGACTCCCTGCCCGTCCCCGGCGCCTTCGATGCCTGCCCGTCCTACCTCGGCAAACGCGGCACCGGCGCCTACCGCCGCACCCTCCACATCGAACCCGGCACCACCGCCCAACTCGAATTCGAAGCCGTCTCCTTCGCCGCCCGCATCCTCGTCGACGGCGTCCGCCTCGCCGAACACTTCTGCGGCTACACGCCCTTCAGCGTCACCGTCCCGCCGTCCGCCCAACGCGAACGCACCTTGCTCGTTCTCGCCGAGAATCGCTTCGACTTCGAACGCATCCCGATGCACGAGCACTTCTTCGATTTCTACCAATTCGGCGGCATCATTCGCCCCGTCTGGCTGCACCACCTCAAGGGCTCACACATCGCCTCCGTCCAAGTCGACGCGACCGATTACGCCGGCGGCGCGATCACCGTCCGCGGTCGCATCGCCGACCTCGGCACGAACGCCGGAAAGGTCACGATCACCGTGCTCGACACGCCCCTCGCCCCCGCGACCACGATCACCGACGCCGAGGGCAACTTCACCGCCGGCTTCGTCATCCCCGCTCCCCGCGCGTGGTCGCACGAATCTCCGCACCTCTACCGTCTGCGCGTCGAGCATGCCGAAGACGACACCATCGTCCGCTTCGGTCTGCGCGAAATCAAAACCGAGGGCCGCACCGTGCTCCTCAACGGCTCCCCGCTCCGCCTCTTCGGTTACAACCGCCACGAGTATTTCCCCAACTTCGGCCCCTCCACGCCGTTCGCCCAAATGGTGAACGACGTGCAGATCCTCCAAGACATGGGTTGCAATTTCGTCCGCGGCTCCCACTACCCACAGGACCAGCGTTTCCTCGACCTCTGCGATGAACGCGGGCTGCTCTTCTGGGAGGAAAACCTCGGCTGGGGCCAGAAGCCCCACCAGCTCGTCCACGCGTTGTATCAAGAACACCACTACACGTCGCTCGTCGAGATGACCGAGCGCAGCTACAACCACCCGTGCATCGTCATCTGGGGTTTTCTCAACGAAGCCGCCACCGATACCCCCGACGCCTATCGCCCGATCTTTGAGAAATCCAAGGGCTACCTCCGCGCCGAGGGCGGCAACCGCCTGATCGCCTGCGCCTCCAACCGCATGAAGGCCGACCTCTTTTTCGAGGAGGTCGACATCGTCTGCGTCAACTTCTACCCCGGCTGGTATGGCGCCGAGGATCACCCCGATCCCCTCGCGCTCATCCCGGAACACTTCGCGGATTTCTTCGAGTTCCTCGACAAACGCGGCCTCGGCAACAAGCCGTTTTTCATCAGCGAAATCGGCTGCGAAGCCCTCTACGGCTGGCGCGACCAGCAACGCGATTTCCACTCCGAGGAATACCAACACGACTACCTCGCCCGCGTCTGCCACGAGGTCGTAAACGACAAGCGCCACCTCGGCGTCTGCCTCTGGCATTTCAGCGACGCACGCACCTACTCCGGCGGACGCGCCCTCGGCCGCCCGCGTGCCTTCAACAATAAGGGCACCTTCGACGAATACCGCCGCCCCAAGCTTTCCCGCGACGCCGTAAGAACCGCCTTCCGCAACCGCGCTAAGACCGCCAGCGCCACGGGCTGAGTCCCACCTGCCCCGCTCTTTGCTTCCGCGCCGCCCCCTCGGCCCGTCAGCCACTGCTTTGTCGCCCGCCGACGCCCCCCTTTCCCCCAAAAGGAAAACCCAAAACCATGAACATACCCCAAATACCCCAACCCCGCCGCCGGTTCCTTACCGGCGTTCTCTCGCTCGCCGCCCTCGTGCTCGCGCTGCCCGCCGCCGCCGAGACCTACCTCCAAAAAACCAATCACAACGGCTCCGGCGACTGGACCGTGCTGTCCCACTGGAGAACCTCCGGGGGCGTCTCGCCCACCGCCATCTCCTCGACCGACGACTACGTCGCCAACACCACCGCCTGGTTCCTCCGCACGCCCTCCGGCACATCCACCTTCGGCGGTAAATCCCTCACCGTCGGTCCCGCGACGCACAGCCTCGTGGTGCGCAGTTGGACGTCCACCGCCACCGTCCCGAACCTCGTGACCCTCGGCGCGGCCAAGGTCTCCAGCGGCAACACCCACAGCAACCTCGCCGTCACCGCCTGGCACAACGCCTCCGGCACCACCGGCATCGTCAACCACACCCACGCGAGCGCCCTCTTCCCCCTCACGATCGGCACGCTCACCGGCTCCGGCAACTTCCACCTCACCGCCGGCTCCGCGACCGCCCTGCTCAAGCTCACCGTAGCCGACGCCCACGACTACCTCGGCACGATCACGCTCGCCAGCGGACGCCTGGAGTTCATGAACGCCGTCTCCTCGGCCGGCGCGCTCGTCGTCGACCAACCCGGCGACGTTACCCTCGACCACGCCGTCACCTTCACCGGCCTCACCGTCGGCGCCACGACGTATCCACCCGGAACCTACAGCGCCAACGACCTCGGCTTCGTCGGCACCGGCTCCGTCACCGTGCGCACCTCGCAGACGTGGTATCTCACCACCAAACAAAGCGGCAGCCAGAACTGGACCGAGGCCTTCCTCTCCAACTGGAACTCCCAGCCCAACAACTCCGGAGTCGCCCCGCCGTCGATTAACATCTTCGACGACTACGTCAGCCAGGTCGCCGGCGGCGAACTCCGCACCCTCAACGCCGCCTCCACGTTCGGCGGCGGATCGCTCACCCTTGCCAACACCACCAAGCTCACCGTTCGCACCCCCGCCGGTGCCGTCAGCACGATCCCCGTGCTCGTCACCTCCGGCACGCCCACCATCGCCAACGGCATCGGCACCATCCGCCAAAACCTCGCCATGGGCGACTGGGAGATCTTCGCCGGCACCACCAAGCTCTCCGCCACCGCCGGTCGCAGCCTTGGTTTCGACATCGAATACCTCACCGGCTCCGGCACCTTGCAAACCCAGGACGGCGGCGCGTTCTACCTCAGCCTCGTCAACGGCTCCGGTTATACGGGTAACCTCAACCATGCCTCCGGTTCGCTCCGCTTCGAGGGAACCTTCTCCACGCAGGGCGCTTTCACCGTCGGGTCCACCGCCACCGTCCACCTCGACCAACCCGCCTACTTCACGAGCTTCTCGGTGGCCGGCTCCCCCAAGGCCGCCGGTTTCCACCGTTACTCCACGCTCAACGCCGCCCACCCGCTGCAATTCCCCTCCGGCTCCGCGTCCGGTCTCGTCGGCATCTACACGCCCGACACCACCGGCCCCGCCCACATGTTCGGCGTCAACCTCGCCGGCGCCGAATCCCGCGATAAAGCCAACTTCCCCGGCGCTCCCAACCACCAGTGGATCTACCCGTCCGCCGCCTCGTTCAACTACTACCACCAGAAAGGCCTCAACCTCATCCGCATCCCCTTCCGCTGGGAACGCATGCAGACCTCCCTCGGCAGCGGCGTGCTCAACGCCGCCGAGCTCACCCGCATGGACACCGTGGTCGGCTACGCCGCCGCCAACGGCATGAAGGTCATCCTCGACATGCACAACTACGCCCGCTGGGTCCCCGGCTCCAATCACGACGGCTACCTCATCGGCACCGGCCCCGTCACCCTCGCCCACTTCGGCGAGGTCTGGCGTCTGCTCGCCGACCACTACAAGGGCAACTCCACCATCTACGGCTACGGCATCATGAACGAACCCCACGGCACCAACGGCACCTGGCCCGTCATCGCCCAAACCGCGGTGGACGCCATCCGCACCGTGGACCTCGGCACCTACGTCATCGTCGGCGGCGACCACTACAGCAACGCCCACGGTTGGCGCGCCAAGAACCCGAACCTCGACATCAAGGACCCCGTCGGCCGTCTCATTTACGAAGCCCATTGCTACTTCGACGCCAACAACACCGGCCAATACAACAACACCTACGACGGCGAAGGCGCCTACCCCATGGTCGGCGTGGATCGCGTCACCGAGTTTGTCGAGTGGCTCCAAGAACGCGGAGCCAAAGGCTTCCTCGGCGAGTATGGCGTTCCCGGCAACGACTCCCGCTGGCTCACCGTGCTCGACAACTTCCTCGCCTACCTCGACGCCAACGGGGTCAGCGGCACCTATTGGGCCGGTGGCCCGTGGTGGGGCACCTACCCGCTCAGCTGCGAACCCACCAACAACTACACCACCGACAAGCCGCAGATGACCGTCCTCGAAAACTACAACTGATCCCGAGCCCGCCCGCGTTTCGCATCTCTCGGCCGGCGCCCTCGCCGGCGTCGGCCGAGCACCTCTGCCCCATCTCCCGTTTCCGCCGATCCGTCCCTCCCCGCCTCCGCCTTTCATTTATTTCGTCTGTTTCGTTTTAAAAGCTCCGCCCTCCGTCCCTCCGCGTGCTAGCAACTCGCACCCAGCAACCCGCCGCCCATGCGCTCCCCTGAATCCTCTCCGCTCTTCACTCCGTGGACCCACCCGGTCAACGGCGTCGTCAGCCTCGTCCTCACCGAACGCGCCGCCCCCGTGCAGCAATCGTTCTACTACACGCACCCGAGCTTCTCGGAGGACGGACGCTTCCTGTGGTTGCGCTGCGGCCACCCGCCCGCCGGCGGGCTCCACACGACCCAAGTCCTCGGCGTCGCCGACCTCGAAACCAACGAAGTCCGCGTGTATCCGGAAACCCAATTCCCGGCCGAATCCACGATGGTGGACCCGACCACCGGCGACATCTACTGGAGCAACCATCTCGACATCTGGAAACGCGGTCCCCTCGCCACCGACCGCGCCGTGCACGTGGGCCGCTTCCCCGCCGAACTCGTCGTCGGCCGCCTCGCCCTGCTCGTCACTCACCCGACGTTTTCTGCCGATCGCCGCGCCCTCAATATCGATGCGCGCTTCATCCTCCGCGACGGCACGCCCGTTTGTTACATCGGCGAACTCCCACTCGACGGTTCCCCCTTCAAACTCTGGCAAAAGTTCGAGGGACTCTACCTCGACCACGGTCTCTTCAGCCCGACCGATCCCGACCTCCAGCTCTTCGCCCACGAATACTGGCAGGACCACGGCCACCTCGAACCGTTCGACGGACAACGCCCCTATCATCGTATCTGGACTATCCGCCGCGGTGAAAAAGCCCAGCCCCTGCTCCGCGAACCCGTCACCCACAGCGGCCACGAATGGTGGTCCGCCGACGGCCGGCACGTCTGGTATCTGCACTACGGCGTCGGCGTCAAAAAAGTCGACCTCGCCACCCGTGAAGAAACGCTCCTCTGGCCCGCCGCCTTGGCCCATGCGCATTCGGATCGGACTGGCCGTTACTTGGTGGCCGACCGCATGGACACCCCCGGCACGCCCGACTGTCACGTGCTCTTCCGTGACACCGTGACGGGCAAGGAAGTCGAGATCGTCAACCGCGGTCCGCTCGCCCCGCACCTCACGCGCTGCGCCCACCTGCACCCGCACCCGCAATTCTGCCTCGGCGACCGCTATATCTGTTACACCACGACTGTCCACGACCGCGTCGACGTCGCCCTTGTGTCTGTCGCCGACCTCATCGCCCGCACCGCCTGATCCGCCCCTCGTTTTGGAGTGCGGCGAGCCCTCGCCGCTCTGGGACGACGCGACCCGTCGCGTCGCCTCCATTCACGATTGTCGCAGCCGGGCTCGTTGAGCCCGGCGTCGCGGGGATTTCGCCCGGCCCGCGCAGACCCGTTTAGTCACGGCTCGGCGCAGGCACGCTTCCCGGGATCACCAGCGGATCGATCGTGCCGGCGCTGCGTCCACACAAGGTTGTCACCGCCGTCACCAGCGCACGAAACGCCGTCATCTCCACCGGCTTCACCAGATAGGCATCGGCTTTTGCCGCGTAAGCCTCGGCCACGTCGCACGCCTGCCTCGACGCGCTCAGCATCAGGACCGGCGTCGTTCGCAACGCCTCGTCGCGGCGTATCCATTTTAGCACTTCAAGCCCGTCCACCCGGGGCATCTTGATATCCAACAAAACCAGGTTGGGCAGCGGATACAGCGTGCGGTCCGCGTAATGACCGCTCCCGCTCAGATAATCGATCACATCCAGGCCGTGCGGCAGCACTTGCAGCTCGCCCGTAAAACCCACGTCTTCGAGCACACGATGCATCAACAACACGTCGTCTTCGGAATCATCGGCGTAGAGGATCACCTGTCGCTCGTCGTTCATGATTTTTCGGCCAAGGGAAGATCAAAGGTGAAGGTGGTGCCCCGTCCCGGCATCGAGTCCACCGTGATACGACCGCCGAGTCGCTCGACCGCCTTGCGCACGATCGAAAGCCCGATGCCCGTCCCTTCATATCCCGGTTCGTGTCGATAAAAGGTTTTAAAAATCAATTCGTGCGCCCGCTCCGGGATGCCGATGCCGCTATCCGCGACCGAGACAAACGCCCTCGCATTTTCCACTCGCGCAGAGATGCGAATTACCGGGCGTTCTCCCCTCGCTACGAACTTCAGTCCGTTGCCAATCAAATTGGCCAAACACTGGGTCAAGGCCGCCGGATTGGACATCACCGCCGGCAACCGGCCCTCGATCAAGATGTCCGCCTTGTGATCGTGGAACGCCGGATACCCGTCCAGCAGGCCGCGCACAAAATCGCCCAACTCCACGCGTTCCAGCACCAGCTCGGTCCGCGCGATTCGACTGTAGCCCAGCAGATCCTGGATGATCCGGTCCATGCGCACCGCCGCATTCACAATCCGTCGGATATAATCCTGCCCCGCCACGCCCACCGCCTCGCCACAGTCCTCGCGCAACGCCTCCGCGAAACTCTGCATCACGCGCAACGGCCCGCGCAAATCATGCGAGATGCTATAGGAGAACGCCTCCAGCTCTCCGACCGTTTCCTGCAACTTTGCCGTGCGCTCCTTCACCTGCGCCTCCAATTCGCCCGCNNAGCCGTTGCTCCAGCCGCTTGCGCTCCGTGATATCGATCACCATGCCCGGCATTCGCACCGGTCGACCGTCGGCGTCCCTCTGCACTGATGCCCGGGCCACCACCCATCGCACCCCGCCGGCCGTGTCGACCAGCCGATACTCCGCCTCGTAGCTCGCTCCGCTTTCCAACGCCACCGCGAGCTTCTGCGTGATCATATCGCGGTCATCCGGATGCACCGCACGGTAATAACTCTCAACCTGCCCGCCATTCGCCTCCTCCTCCGTCACCTCGAAAAAACGCGCCAGGATGTGATCGGCGATCACCCGGTTCGTCGTGATATCCCAAGTCCACGTTCCAATCGCGCCCGCCGCGAGCGTGCTCTCCATCCGCGACTGCACGTCTCGCAACTGCCTTTCTAGATTCACCCGAGAGGTAACATCACGCGTGGATCCGGCCACCACCACGACCTCCCCGTCCCGCCCGAACACCGGCGTGAAGATATACTCATAAAAGCCCTCCAAACCTGCCGGGTTCACATAACGCGTTTCGTCGCGCAGCACCGCCTTCCGCACAAACACGTCCTCGATCTGCCGCTGCAGTCGCTCCGCCAACTCCGGCGGATAATTAAGCTCGAAGAAATTTTTCCCCAGCGCGTCCTCCAACCGCAAACCCCACAGGTCGAGCAGCGCCTTGTTCGCGTAGAGAAATCGTCCGTCCCGGTCGAAGCTGTAGGCGAAATCCACAATCGACGACAGCGTCGTGTCGAACACCTGAGCGCGATTCCGTTCGGCTTCGAAACGTCTCGTCGTTTCCACGACCACAGCGAGAAACCCGGCCGCTTCCCCGTCCGGATTCCGGATCGGATTATAGCTACCCGAAAAATACGCGTCCTTCGTCTCCCCGCCGCGCGTCAGCGACACGACAAAATCCTCCAACACCACCGCCTCCCCTTTGTAGGCGCGCTCAAAAAACGGCTCCACCTCGCTCCACACTTCGGGAAACACCACCTCCGCCCGTTCACCCAACGCGTCCGGATGCTTGTCCGCGATGATCTCGCGATACTTGTCGTTATAGAGCAGGCGATGCTCCTTGCCCCACAGGAGCGCCATTGCCGCACCGCTCCCCAGCATGAGATTAACCGCCATCTGCAGATGCGCCGGCCAGTCCCGCAGCGGACCCAAAGCCGTTATGCTCCAATCCTTCTCCGCGATCAACCGCCCCATCTCTCCCGCGGACCAAAACCACGGGTGGTCCGCCGAGGCGGAAGGGCGATCAAACTCAGACGGCAAGGACATTTCCGGCATACCCCAGCCCTCCTATCGCAACGAGGCAAGTGCGTTTGCCTTCCGCTCGCCCCGCCCCCTCGGCGCCCGTGCGACTTTGTGCTTTCGTCCTCCGACCAACGCCTTCTTCGTGGGTGTTTCTTTAACCCTGTCTCCAACCCGTATGTCCACGCTCCGCCCCTATCCCTCCGGCCTCGGCACCAAGTCCCTCCACGCCGGCCAATCCCCCGATTCCGCCACCGGCTCGCGCGCCGTCCCGCTCTACCAGACCACGAGCTTCGTGTTCCGCGACACCGAGCACGCCGCCAATCTTTTTGCGCTCAAGGAACTCGGCAACATCTACACGCGTATCGGAAATCCCACTACGGACGTGTTCGAGCAGCGCATCGCCGCGCTCGAAGGCGGCACCGCAGCGGTCGCCCACGCTTCCGGACAAGCCGCCATCACCGACGCCATCCTCAATCTCGCCGGC
>DFYA01000325.1:1192-3634 GCA_002382525.1 Opitutaceae bacterium UBA4094 | reverse complement strand
GTCGAGGAGGTCGCCGCCATCGCCCGCGAGGTCGGCGTGCCGCTCATCCTGGACAACACCTGCCTTTCCCCGATCCTGCACCGCTCCTTCGAGTGGGGCGCCAACATCGTCGTCCACTCCACCACCAAATACATGGGCGGACACGGCACGTCCATCGGCGGCATCGTTGTGGACGGCGGCAACTTCGACTGGGGCTCCGGCCGCTTCCCGGGTTTCACCACGCCCGACGCCTCCTACCACGGCCTCGTCCACTGGGATGCGTTCAAGGCCTTCCCGCCCGCCGGGGGCGCCAACGTCGCCTTCGCGCTCAAACTCCGGCTGCAACTCCTGCGCGACATCGGCGCCTGCATCTCGCCGTTCAACTCCTGGCAATCGCTCATCGGCCTCGAAACGCTCCACCTGCGCATGGAGCGCATCTGCGCCAACGCCCTCGCGACCGCCCACTTCCTCGCCGCCCATCCTCAGGTCGCCTGGGTCAACTACCCCGGCCTGCCGTCGTCCAAATACCACGCCGCCGCCAACAAGTATTTGACTGGCGGATACGGCGGACTCCTCGGTTTCGGAGTCAAGGGCGGCTTCGAGGGAGCCAAACGCGTCATCAACGCCCTCAGGCTCTTCAGCCACCTCGCCAACATCGGCGACGCCAAATCCCTCGCGATTCATCCCGCGAGCACCACCCACAGCCAGCTCACCGCCGACGAGCAAATCGCCAGCGGCGTGCAACCCGACTACATCCGCCTGAGCCTCGGTTGCGAGGATTTCGCCGACCTCAAGACCGACCTCGAACAGGCCCTCGCCAAGGCCTGATCGACCGTGGGAAGCGAGCTTGCTCGCGATTCTCCCTGATCGAATCAGCGCCGATCAGCGTTGATGAGCGGTTAAAAAACCTCCGCCACCACACCCGCCTCGGCGGGTGTTTCGCTTTTCCCCGCGACGCCCGCCAACACGCGCTCCAGCACCGGACGCATGTGCATCACGCGTCGTGTGCGGATGACCACGTCCCACAACGGCTCGAACTTCTTCCAGCCTGCCGCATACGCGAAGTGCCGCGCTCCCGCCGCGAACGTGTCCTTCGTGGCCGCACCGCGCGCGATGGAACGCCACGAATAAAATCGGTCGTAGGCGCGCCAATATCCCGCCTCCAATTCCGCCGGCGTGAGCCGCGCCGGACGGAACACCACCTGGCGCGTGTCGTAGCGGTCCCAGTCCGAGTGCAACAAACGCCCCGCCTCGGCCATGCGTTTGTAGAGCGCGGTCCCCGGATAAGGCGTCAGGATGTGAAAGGTCGCCGTCTCGATCCCGTTCTCCACCGCCCAGTCCACCGTGCGGTCGAAGACCGTTGCATCATCGCCGTCCATCCCAAACACAAAGCTCCCGTTGATCATCACGCCGAGTTCGTGCAACCGACGGATCGCCGCTCCGTAATCCCGCCCGAGATTCTGCGACTTCCCTTGCTCGCGCAGATTCGCCGAACTCAACGTCTCGAAACCCACGAACAAACTGCGCAGCCCCGCCGCGACCGCTTTTTCGAGCAGCCTCGGCGCCAGCACCGATTGCACCGTTCCCGCCGCCTGCCAGAGCCGGTTCATGCCTTTCATCCCATCAAAAAGCGCCTCCGCAAACCGGCGGTTCCCGAACAGATGATCGTCGAGAAAATACAGATGGCGGCCCGGCAGTCGTTCGATCTCCGCCAACGCCGCGTCCACCGTCTGCGTGTAGAACGAACGTCCGCCCTCGAAGAAAGCTTCCTTGTAACAGAAGTCGCAGGTGTGCGGACACCCGCGCGACACCACGATCGAGTTCGGCACCAGATACAAGTGGCGCTTGATCAGATCACGCCGCACCACGGGCATTCCCGCCAACGTCCGCACCGTCGAAACATACCGCGCCAACGGACGCCCGTTGCGAAAATCTTCCAAAAACCGCGGCCACGTATCCTCGCCCGGCCCCAAGAAAACGGTGTCCGCATGCGCCGCCGCCTCGTCCGGTAACGAGGTCACGTGCAACCCGCCCAAGGCCACATGCGCCCCGCGCGCCCGATAGTGATCCGCCAGGTGGTAAGCCCGTCGAGCCGAGGTGATGTAAACCTGGATAACTACCAGATCCGGACAATCGTCGAGACGCAGCTTTTCCACGTGTTCGTCCTGCACCTCCACTTCGTCCTCCGGTGAGAGATAGCCGGCCAGCGTCGCCAGCCCCAGCGGCGGAAACAGCGAATACTTGATCGGCCGAAAAAACGGCGATGTCGCCTCCGTCAACGCCGGCAAGATGAGCTTGATTTTCATTTCGCAAGGTTACCGCGCCTTCATGAAGACGGTGCGAAGCCGGGATGAAATCCGCATTCGCCGGTGGGAGCGACTCCGGAAGATAACTGTAGCGTTGCCGCGCGCATAGGCGCGCGGCAAGTTGCGCCTTTATGACCGTTGAGAACAACGCCGCCCC
>DFYA01000325.1:0-1169 GCA_002382525.1 Opitutaceae bacterium UBA4094 | reverse complement strand
CACGCCAAGTCCATCTGCCTCAACTTCGGCATCGCCCGCGAAAACAACGGCCAGTGCAACCTCCGCTTCGACGACACCAACCCGGTCAAAGAAGACGTCGAGTTCGTCGATTCCATCACCGCCGACGTAAAGTGGCTCATTGCCGGCTGGGCCGACCAGTGCCTCAACTTTAAGCCCAAAGGCGCGCACCCCTCCGCGCAGTCCATCAACGGCCGCCCCGACCACTACATCGCCCCCGTCGCGCCCGGCCTCGACAGCGAGCCGTTCTTCGCCAGCGACTACTTCGAACAGCTTTACACCTACGCGCTCGACCTCATCCGCAAGGGCAAGGCCTACGTGTGCGACCTCAACGCCGAGGACACCGAGTCCTACCGCGGCTCGCCCGAAAAACCGGGCAAAGACAGCCCGTTCCGCGCGCGTTCCGTTGAGGAAAACCTCGATCTGTTCCAACGCATGCGCGCCGGCGAGTTCCCCAACGGCGCCCGCTCCCTCCGCGCCAAGATCGACATGGCTTCGCCCAACATGTGGCTGCGCGATCCGCTCCTCTACCGCATCCGCCACGTCCCGCATCATCACGCCGGCGACAAGTGGTGCATCTACCCGCTCTACGACTACGCGCACTGTCTCAGCGATTACCTCGAAGGCATCACCCACAGCATCTGCACGCTCGAGTTCGTCGATCACCGCCCGCTCTACGATTGGGTCCTCGAGAGCCTCGATCTGCCCCGCGCCCTCCCGCACCAATACGAGTTCTCCAAGCTCATCCCGGGCTACATGATCGTCTCGAAGCGCAAGCTTCTCCAGCTCGTGAACGGCAACTTCGTCTCCGGCTGGGACGACCCGCGCATGCCAACGCTTTCCGGTCTGCGTCGCCGCGGCATCCCCGCGTCCGCGTTGCGCAAATTCGTGATCGGCGTCGGCGTCACCAAATTCGACGCGCTCACCGACATCGCCGTCATGGAGCACGCCGTGCGCGAGGAGCTCAACACGCTCGCCGTTCGCCGTCTCGCCGTGTTGCGCCCGATCAAGGTCGTTCTAACCAACATTCCCGATGGCGAGATCATCGAGTGCGACGCGACCAACAACCCGCAGTCCGACTCGCCGACCACCCGTAAAATCGCCCTCACTCGCGAGGTGTTCATCGAGAGCGACGACTTCGCCGAGGTGCC
>DFYA01000268.1:14149-14706 GCA_002382525.1 Opitutaceae bacterium UBA4094 | reverse complement strand
GGCTTGATCTACCTCGATGGCGAATACGTGAAACAGTGGGGCCAGATGATGGCCGCCTACTTCATCGCCTCGATTCCGCTCATCATCATCTTTCTTTTCTGCATGCGTCTCTTTGTCCGCGGTCTTTCGGCCGGCGCCGTCAAAGGTTAAGCCTCTTCCCGTTTCGTTCCCCAACCCTCGTCTCTTTCCCTCATGGCCAAAGTTCTCATCGAAAACCTCGTCAAAATCTATCCCGGCAGCGGCGGCCCGGACGTGAAGGTCGTTCACGGAATCAACCTCGAGATCAACGACCGGGAATTCATGGTGCTCGTCGGCCCCTCCGGCTGCGGCAAATCGACCACGCTGCGCATGATCGCCGGCCTCGAGGAAATCTCCGGCGGCACGATCTCCATCGACGGCCGTGTGGTGAACAACGTCCTCCCCAAAGACCGCGACATCGCGATGGTTTTCCAAAACTACGCGCTGTATCCGCACATGACCGTGTATGACAACATGGCGTTCGGTCTGAAGCTCCGCAAATTCCCCAAAGCCGAGATCGACCAACGCGTGCGCGAGGC
>DFYA01000268.1:8163-14128 GCA_002382525.1 Opitutaceae bacterium UBA4094 | reverse complement strand
CTCTTCGACGAACCGCTCTCCAATCTCGACGCCAAGATGCGCGTCACCACGCGCACGGAGATTTCCAAGCTGCACGCGCGCCTCGGCGCCACGATGATCTACGTCACCCACGACCAGATCGAGGCGATGACGATGGGCGACCGCATCTGCGTGATGAAGGACGGCCACATCATGCAGGTCGCGCAACCGCTCGAACTCTACAGCCGCCCCGCGAACCTCTTCGTCGCTGGCTTCATCGGCAGCCCCGCGATGAACTTCTTCCGCGGCACGATCAAGCAGGCCGGCAACACCCTGCAATTCGTCGAAACCAACACCATCGAAAAACCCGTCGTCATCACGTTGGACGAACGGCTCTCTTCCAAAGCCAAGGCCTACATCGGCAAACCGATCGTGTTCGGCATCCGCCCCGAAGACGTGCAGGACACGTTGACGGTCACCAACTCCGACCCCGGTCGCACGATTGAGGTGAAGGTCGAGGTGTCCGAGCCGATGGGTTCCGAGACGTATCTCTACCTCACGACTGGCGCGAGTTCGTTCATCGCCCGCGTGAACCCGACCGACCGCTTCGACGCGGACCAAAAGATCAACGTCACCCTCAAGCTGGAGAACGTCCACCTCTTCGACGCCGAGACCGAGAAGGTGATCACTTAACTCGCGCCTCTACGGCACCGTCTGCGCCGCCGCATCTCTACTGCGCTTTTGGCCCGCCTCTTAAAAAAGGCGGGCTTTTTTGTGCACGCTTCGGAAATTCCGCCTTGGATAACGCCGATGGCGCGCCCACTTTGGCGCCACTCATTCTATGAAAATTTGCTGTATCGGTGCGGGTTATGTTGGTGGACCAACGATGGCGGTGATCGCTTTCAAGGCGCCGGATATTCAGGTGACGGTCGTGGACATGAATGAGGCCCGTATCGCCGCGTGGAACTCCGACAAACTGCCGATTTACGAGCCGGGCCTCGATGACGTCGTGAAAGAGGCGCGCGGCCGGAATCTGTTTTTTTCCAACGACGTGAAGGGCAACATCGCGGCGGCCGACATCATCTTTGTGTCCGTCAACACGCCGACCAAGACCTACGGCGTGGGCGCCGGCCGTGCCGCCGATCTGCGCTACATCGAGTCGGTTGCCCGCACGATCGCCGAGGTGTCCACGACGCCGAAGATCATTGTCGAGAAGTCCACCATCCCGGTGAAGACCGCGGAGACCATCAACCAGATCCTCGCGGCCAACAGCACGGGCACCAAGTTCCAGGTGCTTTCCAACCCCGAGTTTCTCGCCGAAGGCACGGCGGTGCACGATCTGTTTAATCCGGATCGCGTCTTGATCGGCGGCGAACGCACGCCCGAGGGCGACGCCGCCGTAGCCACGCTTGTGAGCGTCTATGCCCGCTGGGTGTCGCGCGATCGTATCATAACGACCAACCTGTGGTCGTCCGAACTTTCCAAGCTCGTCGCCAACGCATTCCTCGCCCAACGCATCTCGTCCATCAACTCGATCTCGGCCTTGTGCGAAGCGACTGGCGCGGATGTCGATGAAGTCGCCAACGCGATCGGCAAAGACTCGCGCATCGGACCGAAATTTTTAAAGGCCTCCGTGGGTTTTGGCGGCTCCTGTTTCCAAAAGGACATCCTTAACCTCGTGTATCTCTGCGAAAGCTTCGGTCTGCCCGAAGTCGCCGCGTATTGGAATTCCGTGGTGGCGATGAACGATTATCAAAAGCGCCGCTTCTCCTCGAAGATCGTGCACGCGTTGTTCAACACCGTCGCCGACAAACGCATCGCGGTGTTCGGTTTCGCGTTCAAGAAAGACACCAACGACACGCGTGAGTCCGCCGCGATCAATGTCGTGCGCGACCTGCTCTCCGAATACGCCAACGTCGTGGTTTACGACCCCAAGGTCCCTGCGGTGGAGATCGAGGCAGATGTCCTCGGCAAAGGCGAAAAACTTTCCCGGCTCACCATTGCGAAAAGCGCGTATGAAGCCGCCGAAGGTGCCCATGCGATCGCGATCGTGACGGAGTGGGACGAGTTCAAAGCCCTCGATTACGCGAAGATTTTCGCGGGCATGCACAAGCCGGCGTTCCTCTTCGATGGCCGCAACATCGTGGACCTCGCCAAGCTGCGCGCCCTCGGTTTCCGCGCTCACGGCATCGGACGCTGAGCGGGTAGGGCGCATGTCGTCGCGCCCGGCTAGTCCGACGTGGCCCTGAACGTGAGTTCAGGGAGGTTCGGGAGGGCGGTTCGACTGCGAACTCTGAGCTTACGCTCACAGCCACGACTTGGGCTCGCAGGCGCGTTGACGCCGCTTCGCGGATGCTCACCGTCAACCACCATGAGTCTCCCCGCCTGGAAAGTCGCCAAAACCTACACCGACATCCTCTACCACAAAGCCGACGGCATCGCGAAGATCACGATCAACCGTCCCGAGAAGCGGAACGCGTTCCGTCCTGAAACGGTGATGGAGATGCACGACGCGCTGATCGATGCGCGCGAGGACCTTTCGGTCGGCGTGGTCTTGCTCACCGGCGCCGGTCCGCACACCGACGGTAAATACGCCTTCTGTGCCGGCGGCGACCAAAGCGTGCGCGGTCATGCCGGCTACGTTGGCGGTGATGGCGTTCCGCGTCTCAACATCCTCGACGTGCAGAAACTCATCCGCTCGATGCCAAAGGTCGTGATCGCACTCGTCGCCGGTTACGCGATCGGTGGCGGTCACGTGCTCCACATCGTGTGCGATTTGTCGATCGCGGCCGACAACGCGATCTGCGGACAAGTCGGCCCAAAGATGGGCAGCTTCGACGGCGGGTTTGGTTCCAGCTATCTGGCGCGTATCGTCGGTCAAAAAAAAGCCCGCGAGATCTGGTATTTGTGCCGACAATACAACGCTCAACAGGCGCTCGACATGGGATTGGTCAACGCGGTGGTGCCCGTGGCCGAGTTGGAAGCCGAAGGCGTGAAGTGGGCGAGGGAGATCCTCGGTCACAGCCCGCTGGCGATCCGTTGCCTCAAGAGCGCGTTTAACGCCGACGTGGACGGCCAAAGCGGGCTGCAGGAATTGGCGGGCAACGCGACGTTGCTGTATTACATGAGCGAAGAGGCGAAGGAGTTTCACGGTGCCCAGCGCGAGAAGCGCAAGCCCGACGCCCGCAAGTTTCCCTGGCTGCCGTAAGCCGGTCGTCGAGTGGTCCGACGTGGGAAGCGAGCTTGCTCGCGATTGCCGATCCATCGCGAGGCAAGCTCGCTTCCCACGTCGGAACTACGGCAGCGGCGGCGGCCCGTCTTTCCAAGCGCGCAGGGCTGCGGCGATTTGCGGTTTTCGCGAGTGGTAAAAGAGCGCCAGCCCACCTTGAAAAAGCACGGTTACGCCCATCACTGTTGAATAAAGCGCGGCATAGAACGGCTTGAGCATCGGTCGTAAGTCGGCGAACGAGAGCCCGGCGCGCGCGAGCAGGTCATGGTGTCTGGGTGTGAGTTGCGCGAGCAAAGCGGCTTCGTCGTAGCGCAGCAGGTTGGTCACCGCATAAACGACGATGGTCACGAGGATGATCACTTGCGCGGCCACGAGCGCTCCAACGCCGCACACGTTTCCTTGAACCAAACGCCGATGTCCGTGCAGCTCGACCGCTCCGGCCGTCGTAACCAAGAGGCCGACGATCACGCCGATCCCCGATCCGACGAGCAATGAAATCACCGTGCAGGCGCCTGCGATCAAGGCGACGCTCCAGCCGTCGATGGCGGAGATCGAAAGAACGCGGCGGAGGGCGGTTTCGGGCGGAACGGTGGGCATGCGAGCGGCGCCAAGTGTCAACGCGCGGTGATCGCGGCGGCAAGGTGCTTCCCGTCCGGCGTTGCCGGCTCGACACTCCAAGCGGCGCGTCCACGCTGCTCGGCTATCATGCCCACGATCTACGAAACTCTCCGCGCCGACATCATCACTGCCGTGAAGGCGCGCGACAGCGCTCTCGCCACCATTTTGCGCACCAACGACGGCGCCATCCAGCGCGCCGCGATGGACGCCAACAAACCCATCGACGACGAGTTGGTCACCGCGACCCTGCGCAAAGCCGTGAAGAACCTCTCCGCCGCGAACGCCGAGTTCGAAAAGGGCGGCCGCACCGATTTGATCGAAGCGAATCTGAAGGAAATCGCCATCATCGAGAAATACCTGCCGGCGGGACTCGATGCCGCGAAGCTCGACGCGTTGGTCACCGAGGCGATCGCTTCGACCGGAGCGCAGAGCAAAAAGGAAATGGGCAAGGTGATCGCCGCGCTCAAACAGCACCCGCAGGCCGGGCTCATCGACTTCGGCGCGGTCAGCAAACTCATCCAGGCGAAGCTGCCCTGATTCGGAGGTGGCACAGGCATGGCCGACTGTCGGCCTACGGCCTCGAAACCTGCCTGTGATTCCGGAATGCACAGGCAGGAATGCCTGTGCCACCACGGACGATCTCCGAAATCGGCGTGGTCGGTTGCAAACGGCATCCGGTGCCGCTCGTTGCGCGTTAAACCCGTGTGAGCGCCTCCCCTGTCATTCTTTGGTTTCGGCAAGACCTGCGGTTGCAGGACAACCCGGCGCTGCATGCCGCCGTCGCTCGCGGTGGACCGATCATTCCAATTTACATCCATGATCCGGCGGGCGAGGGCGACTGGCCTCCTGGCGGCGCGACCCGTTGGTGGCTGCACCATTCGCTGGCCGCACTGGACGAAAGCTTGCGCGCCCGCAGTTCGCGGATGGTGGTGGCGCGCGGCGACAGCGGCGAGGTGTTGAGCGAACTCATCACCGCGACCGGAGCCGGAGCCGTGTATTGGAACCGCCGATACGAGCCGGCGATTATCGCCCGCGACAAAACCATCAAAGCCGACCTGGTCGCCGCCGGGGTCGAGGCCAAGAGTTTTAACAGCGCGCTGCTGTTTGAGCCGCACACCATCGCCAACAAACAAGGCAAGCCGTTCCAGGTTTTCACGCCGTATTGGCGCCATTGCCTGACGCAGGAAGTGCCGGCTCCGGTCGCCCTCAAATCGGGCGCCTTTCCGGCGCCTGCGAAGTGGCCGAAGTCCGTCGAACTCGAAGCGCTCGGGCTGCTTCCGCGGATCAACTGGGATGCGCGGTTCTACGAGGCCTGGAGTCCGGGGGAAGCCGGCGCGCAGAAGCAGTTGAAGGCGTTCGCCGGCGAGGTGATGGCGGGCTACGGCGAGCAACGAAACACACCATCCGTGCGCGGCACGTCACGGGTTTCTCCGCACTTACATTTCGGCGAAATCGGACCGCGGCAAATTTGGGCGGCGGTGAAACGCCTGTCGAAAGAGAGCGGCGTGTTTCCGCCGAGCAAGGGAGCGCAAGTTTTCTTAAACGAGATCGGCTGGCGCGAGTTTGCGCATCATCTGCTGTTTCATTTCCCGCAAACGCCCACGCAGCCGCTGCGCGAAGATTTTAACCGGTTCCCGTGGGCGAACGATCCCGGCGGTGCCAAACTGCGCGCGTGGCAGCGCGGCCTTACAGGTTATCCGATCGTGGACGCCGGAATGCGCGAACTCTGGGCCACCGGTTGGATGCACAACCGCGTGCGCATGATCACCGCGTCGTTTCTCGTGAAACACCTGCGCCTGCCGTGGCAGCCCGGCGCGGCGTGGTTTTGGGATACGCTGGTCGATGCGGACCTCGCGAACAACACCCTCGGCTGGCAATGGAGCGCGGGCTGCGGGGCCGACGCCGCGCCGTATTTTCGCGTGTTTGCGCCGGTGACGCAGGGCGAACGCTTCGACGGTGCGGGCGACTACGTGCGTCGCTGGGTGCCGGAGATCGCGAAGCTGCCCAACAAATTTATCCACGCACCGTGGACCGCGCCCGCCAACGTGCGCGCCTATGCCAAGATCGACGGCCACTACCCCGATCCGATCGTGGACCACGCGACGGCGCGGGAAGAGGCGCTGGCCGCATTTAAGAGCCTGCGCGGGAGCGTTACGGAGC
>DFYA01000268.1:5804-8132 GCA_002382525.1 Opitutaceae bacterium UBA4094 | reverse complement strand
CACATTTACGCGTAGTGTGCGGATCGAGCGGCCGGCGGCCGAGGTGTTTGCCTGGCACGAACGGCCCGGTGCATTTACCCGGCTCGCGCCGCCTTGGCAGACGGTGCAGGTCCTCGATTCGAGCGGCGGGATTCGCGACGGGGCGCGGGTGAGCTTGCGCACCAAAATCGGCCCGGTGTGGACGCGCTGGGATGTCGAACATCGCGACTACGTCGAGGGCGTCCAGTTTCGCGACGTGCAGGTGCGCGGGCCGTTTGCGCACTGGGAACACTTGCATCGCGTCGAGCCGGTGGACGCCGGGCGCGCCTGCTTGCTCACGGACGAGATCACGTATCGGTTGCCGTTCGGCGCGGCGGGGCGCGTGTTTGGCGGAGGGTTTGCTCGGAGGGAATTGGAGCGGCTGTTCAATTACCGGCATGCGTTGACCAAGGCCGACGTGGAGTTGGCCAACCGGTATATCTCGGTGCGTTCGATGACGTTTTTGATCGCGGGGGCTTCGGGTCTCGTCGGGACGGCGCTGACGGCGTTTTTGCAGACGCAAGGTCACACGGTCATTCGCTTAGTGCGGCGGGCGACGCGCGCGTCGAACGAAGTCTTTTGGGATCCATCGGACGGGCGGTTGGATCCGCACGCGCTGCGCGGCGTGGACGTGGTGATCAACTTGTCGGGCGTGGGCGTGGCGGACGGGCGTTGGACGGAGGAGCGTAAGCAAGCCATCCTGCGCAGCCGCGTGGATAGCACGCGTGCGTTGGTGTCGGCGATCGCGGCGGTGAAGAGCGAGCGGCTGCGGCCGTTTGCGTTGATCTCGGCTTCGGCGACCGGCTTTTACGGAACGCGCGGCGACGACGTGTTGGCGGAGAGCGCGCCGGTCGGCAGCGGGTTTTTGGCGGACGTGTGTCGGGCGTGGGAGGCCGAGGCGGAGAAGGCGGTGGAGCTCGGTGTGCGCGTGGTGCGGCTCCGCACCGGGGTGGTGTTGTCGCCGGCAGGCGGGGCGCTGGCGAAGTTGTTGCCGGTGTTTAAGGCGGGCGTAGGCGGGCGGCTGGCGTCGGGCGAGATGTGGATGAGCTGGATCTCGCTCGATGATTTGGTGGGCGCGATTTACCACGCGGTGCTCGATTGGCGATGCGACGGGGCGGTTAACATGGTGGCGCCGCACCCGGTGACGAACGCGGAGTTCACGCGGGCGCTGGGGCGGGTGTTGGGCCGACCGACGGTGTTGCCCGTGCCGGCGTTTGTGTTGAAAACGGTGTTCGGCGAGATGGCCGATGAGACGTTGTTGGCGAGCACGCGAGTAGTGCCGACGCGGCTGGAGGAGGCGGGGTATGCGTTTCGACACGAAAACGTTGAGGACGCGTTGCGAGCCGGGCTCGGGCGCGCACCTTCGGCGGATTCATGAACAACGGCACGACGGCGATCATCGGCGCAGGAATCTCGGGATTGCTCTTGGCGCGTTCGCTGGCGGATGCGGGCGAATCCGTGGTGGTGTTGGAAAAAAGCCGCGGGGTCGGTGGGCGCATGTCGACGAAGCGGGTGGGCGACGCGGTGTTCGATCAAGGTGCGCAGTATTTCACGGCACGTGAGTCGGGCTTCACCGCATTGGTTGAGGCTTGGTGCGGGCGCGGGCTCGCGAGGAACTGGCCTGGATCGTCGCATCGCCGGTGGGTCGGGTGTCCGAGCATGACGGCGGTGCCCAAGGCGCTGGCGGAAGGGCTAGAGATCTTGCGTGAGCACAAGGTCACGGCGGCGCGCCGGCATACGACCGGGTATTGGGAGTTGGATGTCGAAGACCACGGTCTGGTGCGGGCGGAACGGCTGGTGTGGGCGTGTCCGGTGCCGCAGGCGCTGGCGGTGTTGCGGGCCGGCGAGGTGGTGTTGCCGGCGGAGGTGGCGGCAAGCTTGGAGGCGCTGACCTATTACCCGTGCCTCGCGTTGCTCGTGACGTTGGGCGGGCCGAGCGCGGTGCCGGTGGAGGGCGTGGCGTTGGACGAAGGGCCGGTGCGGTGGATCGCGGACAATGTGAAGAAAGGCGTCGCGCAAACCGCGGCGGGCGCGGTGACGATTCATGCGTCGGCGGCGTATTCGTCAGGGCACTACGCCTCGCCGGTGGAGGAGGTGGCCGCGCGGTTGTTGCCGGAGGTGGAGCGATGGCTGGGCGGGGCGGTGGTGGTGAACACGACGTTGCACCGGTGGAAATTTAGCGAGCCGTCGAACACGCATGCGGAGCGGTGCGTGTGGTTGCCGGACCTCGGGCTTGGGTTTGTAGGCGACGCGTTTGGCGGGCCGAAAGTGGAGGGCGCGGTGTTGTCGGGCCTCGCGCTGGCGGAACGA
>DFYA01000268.1:1214-5674 GCA_002382525.1 Opitutaceae bacterium UBA4094 | reverse complement strand
GAAGTTGGAGCTGCGTGCGTTCACGCCTGGGGCGTTGGTGCGGATGGACGGCGGGTTGTGTCGGGTGGCGGATCCGTTGCGGGAGCCGCGACACCTGTGGGCGACGCTGCGCGCCCCGGTGGGGACGATGGCGGACAAGGTGCGGATCGCGACGCTGCGGAGACGGGCGACACGGGGGGAGTTGGGCGACGTGTTGGCGAAGCCGGAAACCACGGCGCTGGAGGCGTTGCGCGCGCATGGGTTTGGAGAGGCGATGATCGAGCGGTTTTTGCGGCCGTGGCTGGGCGGAATTTTTTTGGAGAACGAGCTCACGACCTCGAGCCGGATGATGGAGTTTGTTTTTCGCATGTTTGCGGAAGGCGAGGCGGCGGTGCCGGCGCGGGGCATGCAGGCGATCCCGGATCAACTTGCGGCGGGGTTGCCGGCGGGCGCAGTGCGGCTGGGCGAGCGGGTGGCCGCGCTTGAGGGGCACGGTGTGCGGCTGGCGTCGGGCGAGCACGTGTGCGCGCGGGATGTGGTGGTGGCGACGGATGGGGCGGCCGCGGCGCGGTTGCTGCCGGAGATCGTCGCGCCAAAGTGGCGGGCGACCACGACGGTGTATTTCGCGGCGGAGCGGAGTCCGGTGAACGAAGGGACACTGGTGCTCAACGGCACGGGGCGCGGGCGGGTGAATCATCTCGCAGTCATGAGCGACGTCGCGCCGACATATTCGCCGGATGGGCGGGCGTTGATCGCGGTGTCGCTGGTGGGTGACGTGCGGGAAAGCGACGCCGAGTTGATGGCGCGGGTGCGGGCGGAACTTGCGGAATGGCTGGGCGCAGACGTCAACCATTGGCAATGGCTGAAGGCGATCCGTGTGCCTCAGGCGTTGCCGGTGCGGACGCCGCTGGTGCGGGAGGAAGCGCGACCGCTGCGGGACGGCGTGTGGGTGTGCGGTGACCATCGCGACACGGCATCGATCCAAGGCGCGATGCGGAGCGGACGCGAAGTGGCGGAAGCGATTATCTTGCGCGGGTGAGCCGGGCGGCGTTTGAGTGTCGGGCTATGTCCGCGCACGCCTACTCCGACATCGTCGCCACCATTGGTCAGACTCCGCTGATCAAACTTAACCGTATCGCGGCCGGGGTGCCGGCGACGATTTACCTGAAGGCGGAATTTTTTAATCCGTTGGGCAGTGTGAAGGACCGCATCGGGCGCGCGATGATCGAGGCGGCGGAGCGGGAGGGGAAGTTGAAGGAAGGCGCGGTGGTGATCGAGCCGACGTCGGGCAACACGGGAATCGCGCTGGCGTTTGTGTGTGCGCAGCGTGGATACAAGCTGATCCTCACGATGCCGGAGACGATGTCGCTCGAACGACGCGTGCTCCTTCGGATGCTCGGTGCGGAGATCGTGTTGACGCCCGGGGCCGAGGGCATGCCGGGGGCGATTCGCAAGGCCACCGAGCTCCTGGCGCGGCACGGCGACCGCGGGTTTATCCCGCAGCAATTTGAAAACCCCGCGAACCCCGAAGTGCACCGGCGCACGACGGCGGAGGAGATTTGGGAAGGGACCGGAGGGAACATCGACGCCTTCGTGGCGGGCGTGGGAACGGGCGGGACGATCACCGGGGTGTCGGAGGTCATCAAGGCGCGTCGGGCCATGCGCAGCATCGCGGTGGAGCCGGCGGGCAGCCCGGTGTTGGCCGGGGGAAAACCCGGGCGCCATCGGATCCAAGGGATCGGCGCGGGCTTTGTGCCGAAGAACTGTAACCGCGCGATCATCGACGAAATCATGAGCGTGACGGACGATGACGCATTGGAGACGGCGCGCCAGTTGGCGTTGCAGGACGGGATCTTAGGTGGGATTTCCACCGGGGCCAACGTGTGGGCGGCGCTGCAGGTGGCGAAGCGGCCGGAGTTCGCTGGCAAGGTAATCGTGACGATGGGGTGCAGCTTTGGTGAGCGCTATATCTCGACGGCGTTGGCGGAAAAGGCCCGGCAAGAGGTTTCGGTGTAACCCTAGACGTCATAGGGAATTTGCCCGGTGGCGCCGGGGGGATTTACGGGAATTCCCTATGCCGCATTTCTTGTGATATGAGGTAAGGCTTTCGGGGAAGTAAGCGGTCGGCTGGATGGTGAGGCGCGCGTGAAATCACTAGAGTGGGGCCATGAAAACGGCCCGCCTCCTCCTCGGAACTCTTTTGGCAGTGGCGGGCTTGGCGGTGTCGGCGTATGGCGCCGGCAAGTTTGCGGTGAATCCGTTGGGCGGAGTTTCGATGACGGTGGCGCTCAACGATGCGAAGTTGCTGGCCGCGCATCGTGCCGACCTGAAGGTGTTGCGTGTCGAAGGAAACTCGATGCTGCCGTTTTTTGGTCCAGGCGCGGTGTTGGTGGTGAAGGAACTCGCGACCGAGAAACTGCGCGCCGGCATGGTGGTGGTTTACACCAATCGGTTTAACGAGACGGTCGCTCACCGTCTGGTGGGCTCGTCGGTCGCCGGCTGGACGGCGAGCGGCTACAACAACACCGAGGTCGACAGCACGCCGGTCACGGCGGCGAACCTGATTGGTGTTGTGTATGCGACTTTCCACTCGGACGCACGTCCGGTCGATGCGTTGGCGATGGCGAGTGTGCAGGCGACCCCGGTGGCGCTGGCGGCTTCGGCTCGCTAAGGCGGGGTTGCCGGGGCGGGAGCAGGCGCCCGACGAGGAGGGACTGCGCGATCAACGGTGCGGATACAGCGACCGACGGTGGTCTTCTTTCCGGCTAATCAAAAGCCGCTGGGAGGTGATCGACCTGTCCGGATGGACAGATGGATACGCCGCCAACGCCACGGGTTAATCCTGCCGTGATGAACACGGCCTCGACGTAGGTCGCGCGCCTCTTAACCGCCGGCTGCGGAAGACCGCCTTTCCGGAGGTATGGAAGGCTCACGGGGATCAATCCTCGTGAGCCGATCCTAGATTTTCCAGCTCTGAAGGATCTTGATGTAGTTGGCGCGCTCGTGGGCGGCGGGGTCGGGGCAACGCTTGAGGTTAAGCGCGCCGCGCACCTTGTGGAGATCGGTGTGCTCGTGTTCGATCATCCAACTGCGCAGCCCATCGAGCATCGCGGGGATCGCACGAGGGCCATTTTCGAGGAGGACGGAGACCAGTTGCACCGCGTGGGCGCCGCCGAGGATGGCTTTGATGAGATCCTCGCCCGTATGCACGCCGCCACTACACGCAAGCGAACCTTTCAAATGCGGGGAGAGGATCGATAACCAGCGCAGGCGCAGGAGCAGCTCGGATGAATAGGAAAGCTTCAGGCGGGGAATGACCTCAAGTTCGTCGATGTCGAAGTCGGGTTGATAAAACCGGTTGAACAACACCAGGCCGGCCGCTCCCTGTTGTTCGAGTTCTGCGGCGAAGTGGGAGAGCGACGCGTGGAACGGCGAGAGCTTTACGGACACCGGGATCTTCACGGTGGCGGTGACGCAACGGACGATTTCGAGGATGTCTCCTTCGACGTCTTCGCCGGTGAGGGCGGGGTCGCTTGCGAGTTGGTAGGTGTTAAGCTCGAGGGCGTCGGCGCCTGCGGCTTCGAGACGACGCGCGTAGTCCACCCAACCGCCTGGGCGGCGTCCGTTGAGGGAGGCGATGACCGGGATGGTGAGGGCGGTTTTCAGGCGTTCGAGCGTGCGCAGATAGGTGGACGGCGTGAGGTGGTATTCGTCGTAAGTGGGAAAGTAGGAGGTGGCCTCGTAGTGACTCTCGGCGGGGGTTTCGAGGTGGTGGAGCAGCGCCTGCTGTTCGAGATCGATCTGCTCCTCGAAGAGCGAGTGCATGACGAGCGCGGCGGCGCCCGCTTCTTCGAGACGGCGGGCTTGATCGAGGTTGTCGCAGAACGGCGAAGCACCGACCACGATGGGGTTGCGAAGGGTGAGGCCGAGGTAGGTGGTTTCGAGGTTCATGGGGACGTGGGAAGTAGCGAGTAGCGGGTAGTGAGTAGCGAGTAGGCGGAGTCCGGTCCGGGGCTAGTCTGCTGCTGGCAATCGTTCTCGTTCTCATTCTCGTTCCTCGTTCTCGGTTTCCGGACCGGAGGAAAACGAGAACGAGTAAGAGAACGAGGCGGGGCGGGGGGTTAGTTGGTGGCGGGTTTCTGGGGTTCGGCGAGGTGCTGGTAGTGGGCGTAGTGGCGGAGGACTTCGGCCTGTGCCTGCGTGGCGAGCGACGCGGCGCGGTCCGGGTCGATGTTTTTAAGGATCCCGAAACGGGTCTCGTTGGCGGTGAACTTGGCGAGCTCGGTCTTCGGCGCGGCGGAGTCCAACTTGAACGCGGGCTGACCGGCTTCGGCGAGGCGCGGGTCGTAGCGGAAGAGCGGCCAGTAGCCGGTGTCCACCGCGAGCTTTTGCTGTTCGAGTCCGCGATCGAGGCTGTAGCCGTGGGCGATACAGTGGCTGTAGGCGACCACCAGCGCGGGGCCGGGATAGGCTTCGGCTTC
>DFYA01000268.1:0-1173 GCA_002382525.1 Opitutaceae bacterium UBA4094 | reverse complement strand
TTGGAGGATTGTCCGCCGGTGTTGGAATACACCTCGGTGTCGAGCACGAGCACTTTGACGTTGGCGCCGGAGGCGAGGACGTGGTCCAGGCCGCCGTAGCCGATGTCGTAGGCCCAGCCGTCGCCGCCGATGATCCACACGGTCTTCTTCACGAGATCGTCGGCGAGCGCGGAGAGACGACGTGCGGCGGGCGTGGCGTTGCCCTTGAGCGCGGCGCGAAGGGCGATGACGCGTTCGCGTTGCGCGGCGTAGTCGGCCTCGCAGGTTTGCGGCGCGTCGAGCATCGCGGCGGCAAGCTCCGTGCCGACGTCGGGGGCGAGCAGTTGCAGGAGGGCGCGGCCGTGTTCGAGGCGTTGGTTGGCGGCGAGGCGTAGACCGAAACCGAACTCGGCGTTGTCCTCGAACAGCGAGTTGGCCCAGGCGGGACCGCGTCCGTTTTTGTCCTGACAGTAAGGCGTGGTCGGGAGGTTGCCGCCGTAGATGGAGGAGCAGCCGGTGGCGTTGGCCATGATGAGGCGGTCGCCGAAGAGCTGCGTGAGCAGCTTCAGGTAGGGCGTCTCGCCGCAGCCGGAGCAGGCGCCGGAGAACTCCATGAGCGGCTGCAGGAACTGGGCGCCTTTGACCGTCGCGGTGTCGATCTTGGCGCGGTCGGCTTCGGGCAGCGTGAGGAAGAAGTCCCAGTTGGCGCGCTCGCGGTCGAGCAGCTCGGGCTGCGAGACCATGTCGATGGCCTTGTGGCGCGGGTTGGTCTTGTCCTTGGCCGGGCAGACCTGGACGCACAGCGAGCAACCGGTGCAGTCCTCGGGCGCGACCTGAAGCGTGTAGCGATAACCTGGATACTCCTTGGACTTGAAGGTTGTGGAGGCGAAACCCTCGGGCGCTCCGGCGAGCGCGGCATCGGGGTAGAACTTGGGACGGATCGCGGCGTGCGGGCAGACCAGCGCACACTTGTTACACTGGATGCAGAGAGCGGAGTCCCAGGCGGGGATTTCGAGGGCGATGTTGCGTTTCTCGAAGCGGGTCGTGCCGGTGGGCCAGCAGCCGTCGAACGGCATGCCGCTGACGGGGACGCGGTCGCCCTCGTCGGCGAGGAGGCGGGCGGTGACCTTTTGGACGAATTCGCACGCGCCGACGTAGGCGGGCTTCGGCGAGGTGACGGCGTCGACGTCAACG
>DFYA01000286.1:1402-4735 GCA_002382525.1 Opitutaceae bacterium UBA4094 | reverse complement strand
CGAGGGCGCGGTCGATCAGCGCGTGGTCGGAAGGACGGAGGCGTTGCCACGGGCGAAGCGCCGGGTAGCGGCCTTGCGCGACGACGGCGCGCACCGTGATCGGGAAATCCCAGTCGATGGCGTGGCGTTGCGGCAAGTAGGCCAGGCGCGGCAACTGGTGGTGGGCGTGAGCGTCGCCGATGCGGATCTCGCCGCCGTTTTCAATCGGATGCCAGCCAAGGATGGCGCGCAGGAAGGTGCTTTTGCCGGCGCCGTTGGGGCCGACGATGGCGGTCGAGGTGCCGCACGGGATCGCGGCCGTGAGGTTGTTGACGGCGAGGCGCGCGCCGTAACGCACGGTGACGCGGGAGCAGCGGATGATGTCGTGGTGGGAGGACAGAGGGCGTGGAGCTAGAGGCGCGGGGCGGACAGGTCAACGCAGCGCGGCGGCGATCGTGTCGATGTTGTGGCGCATCATGCCGAGGTAGGTCGCGGCCGGGGTGCCCTCGGGGCCCACGCTGTCGGTGTGCAAAGGCGGGGGCACGGCGATGCCGGCTTCGCGGGCGAGCATCTCGGACAGCTTGGGATTGGTGGTGGACTCGATGAAGATGGCGGGGACTTTTTGCTCGCGAATCAACGTGATAAGTTTCGCGACTTGGCGGGCGTTCGGTTCTTGTCTGCTGCTCAGGCCGGAAATCGGGGTGATGGTGAGCCCGTAAGCCTCGCCGAGGTAGGCCAGCGAATCATGAGAGGTCACGATCTTGCGGCGTTCGGCGGGGAGGGCGGCGAGCGTCTCGGTGGCGTAGGCGTGGAGTTTTTCGAGTTCGCTCGTGTAGGCGGCGGCGCGGGCGTTGACGGCTTCGGCCTGCGCGGGGACGAGTTGCGCCAAGGCGGCGCGGAGGTTTTCGACGTAGCGCACGACGTGGGCGATGTTTTGCCAGGCGTGCGGGTCGGAGTGGTCGTGATGGTGGCCATGGTGGTGGCCGGATTCGCACGCGCCTTCCAGCGGGGTGATGCCTTTGGTCAGGGTGACGATCGGGCCGCGGAAGCCGGAGTTGTTGACGAGTTTCGAAATCCAAGTCTCGAAGCCCAGACCGTTGACGACAACGAGGTCGGCCTTGGCGAGGAAGCGGACGTCGGCGGGTTTCGGCTCGAAGGCGTGCGGGTCGGAGCCGATGGGAAGGAGGCAATGGGCGCGGACCGCGTCGCCGCCGATCTGGGTGACGAGGTCGTGCGCGATGGTGTTGGTCGAGACGACCGTGGGGCGTTCGTCGGCGCGCACGGCGGCGATTGACGTTACGGCCAGCAAGAGCAGCGGGAGGAAAAAGCGGTGCATTGCTCGCACTATAACAAACGTGGCAAGAGGCCGCCGAACGGCGATGCGGGCGAGGGGATTTATTTTTTTGGCGGAGGCAGGACAAACTTGACCGTCGGTTCTTCCGCAGGAGGTGGCGTGGCGGTGTTGGCGGGCGCGGCTTCGGCAGGCGACACCGGTGATACGGGCGAAACCGGGGAGACGGGGGACTGCGCCCCGACCGGCGAAACCGGGGAGATTGGCGAGGGCGTGTATCCACGAAACACCGACGAGGCGGGCACGAGGGCGAAGGCTTGTTCGGTCAACGTGGCGACTCGCAGATCGCGTTCCTTGGAGGTGGCGCCGCCCATGGTGACGACGATGACGCGTTTGTCGCCGCGTTGGGCGGTGGCCGCGAGGCAGAAGCCGGCTCCGCGCGTGAACCCGGTTTTGAGTCCGTCGAGGCCTTCGACCCGGCCGAGGAGTTTGTTGTGGTTGCGCATGGGCAAGGGCTCGGCGCGGACCCCGGCTCCGAACGGCCGGGTGCGAACGGCGGCGTAGCGGAGGACGTCGGTGTTGAGCACGAGTTCGCGGGCGAGGAGCGCGAGGTCGCGCGGCGTGGTGAGGTCGCCGTCGGCGATTTGGCGGGAGGACGGAGGAAGTCCGTGCGGCGAACGGAAGGTCGTGTTTTTCATGCCGAGCTGGCGGGCGCGGGCGTTCATGAGGGCGACGAATTCTTCGCGTCCGGAAGCGGTGGCGTGGGTGAGGGCTTGGGCGGCGTCGTTGGCGGATTCGACCATCAGGGCGTAAAGCAACTCCTCGACGGTGAAGGTTTCCCCGGCGGCGAGGTAGACCTGCGTGCCGCCCATGGATTGATCCACGGCGTTGGCGGTGACCGGAGTCGTGAGCGCGAGACGGCGGGCGGCAAGGGCGTCGTGGACGATCAGGAACGTCATCAGTTTGGTGACGCTCGCGGGCGGGGAGACGAAGTCGGCGTTGTCCTCGAAGAGCGGTTGGCCGGTCGCCGCGTCGATGGCGATGGCGCCTTTGTAGGCGCCGGCTTGGGCGTGGGCGAGCGGCGCGGTGACGAAGGCGAGCGCGGCGGCGCAAAGCAGGCCGAGTGCGATGGGGCGGAGGCGGCGAGCGTGGCGAACGGGACGGTGAAAACGCGCGAAAATCATGGGCGAAGCAGACGGCGGTTTTCGAGAGGCGGGCGAGAAAGAAACTTTGCGAAAAATTGCCCGCGCGTATTGCGCTTCCGAGCGCGAGCGGGCTCGCGGCCTATTGTGATGATCGCTATCGGTTTTCGATCCAGGTCGGGCCGAGGGCGCGGGCGCCGAGGAGCGGGCGGGCGTAGAAGTAGGATTCGACGGGCAACGTGTCGTGCGGCGGTTGCAACAGGATGGATTCGCGGCGGTAGAGTCCTTCGGGCACGCCTTCAAACGCGTCCAGGCGGGCGAGGGCGGCGGCGTCCACTTCCCAGAGTTCGCCCGTTACGCCGGCATTGTCGTTCTCGCTCTCGTTCTCGGTGTCGGTATCGGCGACCAAGCCGGGGTAGTCGCCGAGGTCGTAGAGCCGATAACCCGCAGTGGTGCGGGCGTTGGCGGTGAACCGCTGGTCGGAGAGGTGCCGGTGGTTTTTGCAGCCACGTTTGAGGGTGCCGTAGACGAAGAGGAGCGGCATGGCGCGGGCACGAGTTGCAGCGCGCGTGCCGGTCAGGCGGCGGGTTCGCCGATTTCGATGACGACGGCCGTGGCGTTGTCGCTGCCTGAATTTTCGACGGCGCGCTCCACGAGGCGGCGGGCGGGATCGAGGTCGGCGATATCGGCCTCCGGCGTGCGAATTAGCTCCTCAATGTGGCGGTCCCACAAGCCGTCGTTCACGCCGTCGGAGCAGATAACGAATCGGTCGCCGGGCCGGTAGCCGACCGCGCCGAGGTGCGGATCGACGAATTGGTGGCCTGCGCCGAGGGCTTGATTGAGGGCGTTGCGGCGCGGGTGGGTGCGCGCTTCACGTTCGTTGATCTGGCCGGCGCGACGCAGGAACCCGACGTGACTGTG
>DFYA01000286.1:0-1268 GCA_002382525.1 Opitutaceae bacterium UBA4094 | reverse complement strand
TTGGGAAGCAGTTTGGTGATTTTATCGAGGGCGATGCGGCTGGCGAATTCGCCGGATTTGGCGCCACCCATGCCATCGCTCACCGCGAAAACGAAGTCGGAGGAAGCCGTGGACGACTCGCCGATTTTGCCCAGATAACGCACCTCATGGCCGTCAACGGTGACGCCGAGGAACGAATCTTCGTTGTTCGTGCGCACGCGCCCGATGTGGGTCATGCCGGACCAACGAATGGTCGGGGCCGGCGCGGAGGGGGATTGGGCTGGGTGAGTCGCCATCGTGCGAAAAAAGCGGGGACCGCAAAGGGTCAGCGTGGAGGAGTCGAGCGGCGGGCGGCAACTCTTCGTTCACCCTGCGGCGTCTCGAATGAAAAATTGTATTATATTGAGCAACGGGCGGGCGGCGCGGGCGGATTGTTGAGCGAAATTAATCACACATCTCAACCGCGATTGCCCTCGGCGGGTTTCGGCGGGTTGTTGCTGCCATCGAGTAGCGTCGCGAACTCGAAATCGATGATACAAAACCGTCCGTCGGAGTCGCGGTAGGTAATATTGCGCATAAACGCGTCATCGTGGCGGACGCCGTATTGCTCCAATTCGCAATAGAGTTGGCGCATTTTTGTGTCGCTCAGGTGATCGACGCGCGTGCCGCAGTTGTTGGTCACGATCTTCATGAGTTCGGGGTCTTCCTCCAGCAAGCGAGGCACGAAGGGGCAGCCTTTTTGCTCCAAGTATTTGAGCACAAGAACCTCGTTGTCATAACGTTCCTTCGCCTCGTGTCCGCGGAAGGTTTTGTGCACGCGACCGTCGTAGCCAATTCTAACCAGCGCGCGCGCGGTGTCTTTTACCTCATGCATCAGTCTTGGTCCGACCGTGGGCACGCGCGTGAGTTCTGGCAAGGTCGCTATCGTCGGCAAAATCGAGATGGGGTGAAAAAAATTCATCCATCGATTAAGTTCCGGTTGCCACTGGCATGACAGGTGCTCATACGAGTGCACGGTTTTCGGGCTGGGGATCTTCGCAATGCTATCGCCTTCCGATCACCTCACTTCCAGACCCGCACACACACCTACTCATGGCCAAATACAAATTGGAATACATCTGGCTCGATGGCTACAAGCCCGTTGCCAACCTGCGCAGCAAAACACAGATCAAGGAATTCAGCAGCTTCCCGAAGCTCGAGGACCTTCCCAATTGGGGCTTCGACGGCAGCTCGACGAAGCAGGCCGAGGGCAAAAGCTCCGACTGCGTGCTGAAGCCCGTGGCCGTTTA
>DFYA01000092.1:12497-15892 GCA_002382525.1 Opitutaceae bacterium UBA4094 | reverse complement strand
TGAGGACGATGGCGAGTTGCGCGAGCAGACGTCCCACCTCTTTATGCAGGTGCCGACCGGCGTCGGTCAGACGGACTTGGATGGTATTACGAACAAAGAGTTGCACCCCCATTTCCTCTTCAAGGGCGGCGATTTGGCGGCTGACGGCGGACTGGGCGATGTGCAGGCGTTCGGATGCGCGGCTAAAGCTGAGGGTTTCGGCGACGACTTGAAAATAGCGAAGGTGACGGAGTTCCATGCGATGGGCAGGGAGCATACCGGCGGGCGGAAGCTTGGCAAACCGGCGGATGGCGGCGGGATAGCGCCGCCCCAAGGTCCCGCCGACGCGGCCACTCGGGGACGAGGCCGCCGGTCGGTTCAGACCTCGCGGACCAATGCCCGGAGTGCGTCCAAGCGGGGTCCGGTTTCGCTGACGGAGGCGAGGGAGACGTAGGCGGGCGGCGGCACCGGATCGGACCGGACCACGGGAGCGGCGGCGTCCGGGCGGGGTTCGATGGCAAAGGGAGCGGCGAATCGCGTGTGCCAGATATCGTGGAGGTGGCGCGGAACGCCGGGCAGCCGGCGGCCGGTGCCCCGAGGGGATCGCACGCGCAAGATCACGGGAAGGTCGTGCTGCCCCGGGGGCAGGGCGGCGTCCGGGCGCAGAACCATCCGATAGACGGCGGCCTGGCCGGCGGCGAGATGCAGACTGGCGGTATGCAGGCGCAAGAGGCCGAGCCCGGGATGAGGGCCGACGCGAACTTCGACGGCGCGTCGGCGCGAGGTGTAGTTTTCCATGAATACAAACAGCGCGAGGTCCTCGGCGGGGGCCACGCGGTCGGGGTGGAAAAAGACCGTGGCGGCGACTCCGCGACAGGTGCAGATAAGGTCGTAGCCGAGGACGCCGACGAGGACCGAGTGGGATCGGGGCAGCGGCGTGCGGTCGCGCCAGGAGATGACCGCGCCTGCCCACCACCAGAGGGCGGGTAAGCCGAAGACGAGGAGCGCGGCGGCGAGGAGGTCGGGCCGTGCGGCTTGATGCGCGAGGCCGACGCCGAAGAGCGCGGTGAGGGTCGCCATGAGGGCGGCGAGGAGGACGATCGGTCCGCCGCGCCGGCGCGGGCCGGTGTCGGGCGTGGGGTCCGCGGGCGTGGCGGGCAGGGGCGGCGTGTGCATGGCGGTTAGCGGGTTTGGCTGGCGGTCAGGCCGCCCGGTGGCGGAGCCAGCCGGTGTGGACGGCGAGGACGAGACCGAGCAGGACGAGGATTTTGGAGGCGATGCTGTCGAGCACCACGTGTGGCAGGCCGAGGGCGACGGCGGCGTGGAACGCCACGAACAGTATCAGGGCGATGACCGTGCTGCGGAAGGGCGCAAAGGCCGCCCACCACCAGAGAAAAAAGAAGGTGATGCCGAGGCCCGCCATGCCCCCGATGAGCAGCGGATAGTGCCGAAACACGGGGTTGTGGTCGTCGAGCGTGCGCGCGAGGAGGTATTGGTTGAGCGGGTTGAGGGCGGTGAGCAGTTGCACGATGCCGGCGGCGAACAGCCAGCCGCGACCGGAGAGCAGGCGTTGCTCCGCAGCGGAGCGGGCCTGGCTGTCCCGCAGGGATTGGAAGGGTGTGGAGGAGGAGTTCATGGCCGGATGGCAGAGGCGGGCTTAACGGATCAGCGAGATACCGGCGCGGACGGTCTCGGAGCGCTGGTCGTAGTCGAGGAGGCTTTCTCCGTAGCCGTTGAAATACTGGATGAGCAGGAAGGTGGCGAAGTCGGCGATTTCCCAGCGCAGGGGGATGGTGAGATCGAGCTGGGTGCTGAAGTGGTTAAAATCGCGTCCGGCGCGGCCGGTGTAGGTGAGGGACGGCCCGTCGTTTTTGCCGAAGGCGATCATCCATTCTCCGTAACCGCGGTAGTCTTTGATGCGGGGATTATCCGAAATGCCGCCCACGTAGGCAGAGAGGCGCGGGCTGACGAGGAGGTGCCAGCCGTCGAGCGGGCCGAGGGCGAAGCCGGGGCGGGCGAAGAGGGTGTTGAGGCTGCGCGAATCGAGGCCGTCCTTGCCGTTGGACTCGTGTTGAAAGCCCGCTTGCCAGCCGAGCCAGGTGAACCAGGCACCGGGGGTGCCGGAGGACGGGGCCAGCGACTCAAAAAAGAGCGACGGCATGTAGCTGGTGTCGTAGAAGGGGCTGGAGCTGGCGTCGATGTCCCAGAGCGAACGCTGGGTATAGCCGAACTGCAGGGTGGAGCCCGGGGAGTCGTCGGACGTATCCAACCCGAGGATACGGTATTTGAAGCTAAACTGGAATTTCGCGGCGGGATCGTCGGGGCCGTAGATGAAATATATCGGGTCGTGTTCGCCGAAGCGGTCGAGGAAGCCGCGACGGACCTGGGAGATGGCGGGGGTGGCGTGCAGGGGGCTGAGACGGTTCGGTCGCGCGGGGGGGACGTCCGCAGCGGCGGAGGCGGGGCGCGTGATGTCAATAACGGCGTGGAGGCGAGCGCCGTCCGGGGCGGCGATGGTTTCGAGGACGACGCGACCGCCGGCCTCGGGGGGCAGGGTGAAGGTGTAGGAGCGGGAGGCGAAGCCGCCGGGCGCGACGACGGCGGGGGCGGCCGGTCCGGCGGAGAGTTCGACCGGCCAGTCGCGGTCGCCGGCTCGCAGGCGGGCTTGAAGCTGGTCGGGCGGAACGAAGGGCACGGAGGCGGCGGACGGGTTGACCGCGAGGAGATCGAGTTGAACCGTGGCGCCCGCGGCTGCGGGCGCGGCGGGCGACACCAGGGTCAGGACGGCGGCGCGGGCGTGGGCGGCGAGCGAGAGGACGGCGAGCGAGAGGGCGGCGAGGAGGAGGCGAGTTTTCATGTTATGGACCGGAAATCGGGGAGTTCCACGGCGGCATCGAGGACCGAGAGCAGGCCGAGGAAGCGGCCGGCGTCGTCGGTGACGACGAGTTCGCGGTGGCCGTGGCGGGCCATCCGGGATAGGGCGGTATCGATGGTCTGGCCGGGATCGATCACGGGCGCGGGTTCGACGACCGAGGACGGGAGCGTCGCGTCGAGAGTGGAGTGCGGGAGCCGGAGCCAGGTGAGCAGGCGGTCGCAACCGACCATGCCGGCGAAGACGCCGTCGGCGGAGATCACAGGAAAGGCGTCGAGCGGGTGGCGCTTGAGGATGCGCAGCACGTCGCGGACGGAGAGGTCGTGGAGAACGGGGATGAGGTCGTGTCTCATGCGTTCGCCGACGGTCTGGCGGNNGGGACGCGGGCGATGAGCGCGTCGAGGGTCTCGCGCGAGGCGTATTGCAGCGCGCTGGTGCGGAGGCGCTCGGTGGCGTCGGTGTTGCCCGTGACGAGGGTCTCGAACATGGAGCGCGGCAGGACGACGAGTTCGGTGGGTTCGGTGGCGACGGCGTCGAAGGCGCG
>DFYA01000092.1:0-12446 GCA_002382525.1 Opitutaceae bacterium UBA4094 | reverse complement strand
TGGCCGGAGCCGAGGGTCTTGATGACGCCCCGGGCGTCGCCGATGGCGACGGCGCCGCTTTTGACGAGGTAGAAGTTGAGCGCGGGGTCGCCGGCGGAGAAGGCGTGGTCGCCCGGTTCGAGGTGCACGGTGCCGAGGCGCGGCGTGGTATCGGTGCGCAGCAGGCTGAGGTCGCGAGGGAAGAGCAGGTCGAGCGTCCAGTCGAGCATGACGCGGAGTTTGCGGTCGAAGCCCGGGAGCTTGGAGAGATAGACGGTGCGCCACATCCACCAGGCGAAAAAGCCGGAGAACTTGACGCCAAAAATCTTGGCGACGGCGTTGCGGTGGCCGATGGCGGCGAGTTCGCCGAGGCCGGTGAAGGTGAAGGGGCGCGTATCGCGGCGGTCGAGGGAGCGGAGGAGATTGTCGGCGACGAGCTCGCCCTCGCGAAGGGCGAACTGGGCGGTGGCGGGGGCGACGTCGCCGGATGGCAGGACGACTTTGGCGCAATCGCCGGCGGACCAAACGCCGGGAAGGCCGGCGACGGCGAGGTCGGGCGTGGTGACGATGCGGCCGTGTTCGAGCGGCAGGGCACCGCGTGCGCCGAGGGCGAGCAACAGCGGGTGGGGCGCGTTGCCGATGGTGGTGACGGTGGTGAGCGACTCGATGTGGCGCTCGCCGAGATGGACCTTGGTGGCGGTGACGGCGGCGACGCGGGTATCGAGGATGATCTCGATGCCGCGCGCGCGGAGTTTGCGTTCGGTGAAGCGGCCGAGGGACTCGCCGATTTGGGGCAGGAGATAGGAGCCGCTGTGGATGAGGCGAACGCTCGGCGGGGTGTCGCGCAGCCACGGGTAAAGGCGACGCGCACCGTGCAGAAGATCGGAGATCTGGCCGACGGTCTCGACGCCGGAGTAGCCGCCGCCGACCACGGTGAAGGTGAGCAGGCGGCGGCGCTCGGCGGAGTCGTTGGCGAAGTTGGCCTCTTCGAGCCGGTCGATGACAGCGGAGCGCAGGCGGATGGCGTCGCCGACGGTTTTGAGCGGGAGGGCGTGCTCGGCCATGCCGGGCACGCGGGCGAGGTCCACNNGGGGTCGGGTTGGGCGAAAACTTCGCGGGCGGCGAAGTCGATGTGGGTGACGGTCGCGCGCACGACCTCGGCGCGCGGGCAGAGGTTGCGGATGGGGTTGACGACGTGAAGGGGCGAGAGCGAGGCACCGCAGACTTCGGCCAGCATGGGATGAAAGAGCATCACATTCTGGTCGGCGAGCAGACCGACCTTCAGGTCTTTGCGACGGGCGAGCGCGCGGGCGGTCCAGACCGCGGCAAAACCGCCGCCGAGGATGAGCACATCGTAGTTGCGGGCGGGGGCGGTGCTCATGCGGTTGGAGGTGTGGGAGGGGATGGGCGCATCGCGGGCGGATAGCGGCGGGCGGTGCGCGCGGAGGGCGGAGAGGGGCGCCGGGAATCGCGAGTATGCGGACCGGGGGGCGCCGGACGAGCGCGTGTCGGGGTGGAAATCAGCATGTGGGCAGGCCCTTGTTCCGGGCGATATCGATGAGTCGCCGGGCGTCTTGCGCGCCGAGGAATCCTTTGCCGGAGCCGCCCTCGCGGATTTCTAACAGCCAGTATCCCGCGCCTCTGCGCGGACTGAAGACGATCTCGAGTCCATCGCCCGCCGTGGCTGCGAGGAGGCGTTCGCCCCTGTGCAGCGTGATGAAATCAAGGAAGCGTTGGTCCCACTCGTTGAGGACTCCGCACCGGGTCTCCAAAAAACGACGGAGGCGGGACTCCTGCTCCGCCGCGTCGGTGGCGGCCAGCGAAGCCCGCACGGCCTCTCGTCGCGAGGCACGAACAGCTTCCAGCGTGTGCGTGTGCATGCTTCGGGATGGCTTACGCGGACCAGCCTCCGCCGAGGGCCTTGTAGAGGGTGATCAAGTTGGCGAGGCGGGCGAGGCGGGTCTGGATGAGCGCCTGTTGCGAGGCGTAGAGATCTTGTTGCGCGAGGAGGACGGCGAGGTAGCCGTCCACGCCGTTTTGATAGCGCAGATCGGAGAGTTCGAGGCGGCGTTCCTGTGCGGCCACGCGCGCGGTCTGGGCGGCGAGCTGGTCCTCGATGGTAGCGCGGGTGGCGAGGCTGTCCGCGACCTCGCGGAAGGCGGTCTGGATGGTTTTTTCGTAGTTGGCGATTTCGATGCGGTTCTCGATTTCGGCGACCTTGAGCGTGGCGCGATTACGGCCGGCGGCGAAGATCGGCACGGTGATTTGCGGAGTAAAGCTCCACGCGCCGGAGCCGGATTGGAAGAGGCCGTCGAGCGAGGCGCTGGAGGTGCCGCCGAAGGCGGTAAGGGTGACGGACGGGAAAAACGCGGCGCGGGCGACGCCGATGTTGGCGTTGGCGGCCTGCAACGTGAACTCGGCGGCGAGGATGTCGGGCCGGCGCGCGAGCAAATCGGACGGCAGGCCGGCGGGCAGATCGGCGACCAGGGAATCGCGCGAGAGCGGCGCGGACGCGGGCAGATCGTCGGGCAGGGCGCGGCCGACGAGGAGGTCGAGGGCGTTGGCGGCCTGGGCGCGTTGTTGCTCGGCGGCGGCGAGGTTGGAGCGGGCGGTCTGCACTTGGGCCTCGGCGGTGGCGAGGTCGAGCTCGGAGGCGGTGCCGAATTCGCGGCGGCTGCGCACGATGCCGAGGGAGGAGTCCACGGCGGCGAGGGTCTGGCGGGCGAGCGCCTGTTGCTCCTCGGCGGCGAGGACGGTGAAGTATTGGTTGGCGACGGCGGCGACGAGCGAGATTTGCGCGGAGCGGCGGGCCTCTTCGGTGGCGAGGTAGGTGGCGAGGACCTGGTCGCGCAGGCTGGCGACGCGGCCGAAGAAATCGAGTTCGTAGGCGGTGACGGCGAGGCCGACGCTGTAGTTGGAACTGGTGGTGGCGGTGCCGCCGGAGGCGAGGTCGGCGGGTGTGCGCTGGCGGGTGCCGGAGGCGGTGGCGTCGAGCGAGGGGATGAGGGCGGTGCGCTGGATGTCGTAGAGGGCGCGCACGCGCTCGACGTTGAGCGCGGCGACGCGCAGATCGCGGTTGTTCTCCAGGGCGAGGGCGACGAGCTCGCGCAGGCGCGCGTCGCCAAGGAAATCGCGCCAGCCGAGATCGGCGGCGGATGCGGAGGCGCCGTCGTCACCGAGAACTGGATACGCGGTGGCGGTCGGGCTGGCGGGGCGTTCGTATTTGGGGGCGAGCGAGCAGCCGGCGAGGAGGGCGGCGGCGCTGGTGGCGGCGGGTGATGGCGGGCGGCACGAAAGGCGGGGCGGTGAGCACGGCCTCCTCGATGGGCAAGGCGACGACATCGGGCGGGAGTTGCACGCGGCCAACGACCGGCGTGTAGCCTTCGGCGGCCGAGGCAGAAGAGGCCAAGGCGAGCGAGGCGAGAAGGAGCCCGACGAGGCGGGCGGGGTATGGTATGGCAGGTTTCATGGTCAGTGTAGTCGAATCAGGGGGAAAGTCGGAGGAACGGCACGAGGGGAAGCGGGCTCAGGATTTGGGGCCGGCGGCGCGGATGCGGGCCACGGTGTCCGCGCTGACGGCGGGGCCCTGATTACCCCAGGTTTGGAGCACGTAGGTGAGCACGGCGGCTACATCGGCGTCTTCGAGTGGCATGGGGGGCATGGCGCTTTCGTAGGCGACGCCATTGACGGTTACCGGGCCGACCAGGCCGTGCAACACGACGCCGACGGCGCGTTCGGGATCGGCGAGCAGGTAGTCGGAGCCGGCCAGCGGGGGGAAAGCGCCCGGGATGCCGGTGCCGGTCGGCTGGTGGCAGGCGGCGCAAGACTGGGCGTAGAGGGCTTCGCCGCGCACGAGAGGATCGGCGGAGGCGAGCGCGCCGTCGGCGGAGGTGGTGTCGGTGTCGCTCGCATCGAAGTCGGTTTCGTCCGCCGAGTTGGCGACGACGACGGGTTCGGGCGAGTAGGCCTTTTTCAGGGCGAGCGCGGGCACGGCCACAAAAGCGAGCGCGGCGATGGCGAGTTGGCCGTAGGCGAGCCGCACGATGAGCGGTGTGCGGCGCTGGGGGTTGGCGGACGGGGCTCGGGAGGACATGCCGGCATATTAACTTACCGGAGGGCGCGCGACCTTGATGCATATCAAGGCGCGGACGTTTCCTTCGCGCTAGGATAGGCGACGATGAATCCACGCACTCTCCTGTCCGCCGATGAGGCGCAGACCCTTGAACTGGCCGCCGCCGTGCAGACCTCGGCCGCCGGCATCGTCAGCCGCACCGTGCTGCAAACGCCCGAACTGCGCGTCGTGCTGTTCGCCTTTGCCGACGGACAGGAACTCACCGGGCACAGCAGCAAACGCCGCGCGGTCGTGCAGGTCCTGTCCGGCGAGTGCGAGTTTCAGTTCAACGGCGCGTGGACCCGCCTCTCGGCCGGCGCCTTGTTGCACCTGCCGCCCGAACACCCGCACGCGGTGCGCGCTCACGCGGGACCATTCTCGATGTTGCTCACGCTCGGGGCCGATGCGTCGGCTGCGAAATCCTGAGCGCATCCCACGCCACCCTCATTCGTTTTTTCTGACATGAACACCCAAGCCGAAACCACCACACCGTCCGCCGCAGCGGACCGCAGTCGCACGCATTTCGATGTGCGCCCGATTTCTTGCCGCCAGAAACACGCCCTGATTTTTCAACGCTGGGCGGTATTGGCGCCCGGCGAGCACTTCGTGTTGGTCAACGACCACGATCCGGTGCCGCTCTATTACCAATTCGCGGGCCAGTTCCCCGATGCCTTCGAGTGGGAATATCTGGTCGCCGGGCCGGACGAGTTTCACGTCAAGATCACGCGTTTGAAGGCCACGCCCGAGCCGGTGCGTCGCCCCGACCTGCCGCCTTGGCCGCCGCGCGGAAACCAAGTTGCCGCCGTCTCGCCGAAGCCCGAGCCGGCAGCGAACGCGGGAGACGCGAACGCATGCGAGGTGGATGCGCGCGGATTGGAGCCGCCCGAGCCGATGCTACGCATCCTTTCAGCATCGAGGACGCTGGCGTCCGGCGGCGTGTTGCGCGCGCGCACCGACCGACGGCCCATCCATCTGTTCCCTGAGCTGGAGGCGCGCGGCGTGCGGCATGAAAGCGAGGAACAATCCGATGGTAGCTGGATCACCACGCTCCGTCGCGGCTGAGCCGAAGACGGCGGCGGCGGCTCCACGCGGTGGCGCGCTGCCACTGACCGGCGGCGGGAGACTGCCGCTGGTTTTCATCGTCGCGGGACTGGTCGCGTTCGGGCTGGCGGCGGCGTGGCTCGCGCACGTGGCCGGGCGCGGAAGCGGGTTTCCGCCGTTTCTCCATCCCGAGGTGGTGGCGGTGGCGCATCTCTGGCTTCCGGGCTTTTTGCTGAGCATATGCTTGGGCGCGACCTACCAGCTGATGCCGGTGGTGTTGGGCGAGGCGGTGCGGCTGCGCGAGGGCTGGTTGTGGACGCATGCGGGCCTGCATCTCACGGGCGTGGCGGCGCTGGTGTGGGGCCTGGTGAGTGGACGCTATGTCGCGGCCGGGCTGGGTGGACTGGCGGTGGTGGCGGGTGTCGCTATCCTGAGTGTCGCGACGCTGCGCACCTTTCGCGCGTCGCGGCGACGAGACGCGGCGGCGTGGAGTTTCATTTTTGCGGCGGGCTGGTTACTCGCGACAGTGGCGGCGGGCGTGGTGATGGCGTTGAACCGGCGACACGGATTTTTACCGCTCTCGATGATCGATCTCTTGCGTGCGCACGCGCACCTCGGGCTGGTCGGATATTTCATGAGCCTGCTGCAAGGCGTGACCTTTCAACTCGTGCCGATGTTCACGATGAGCGAGGCACGGCGGCCCCGGATCGCGATGGCGGGGTTGCTCGCGACGCAGGCTGGGCTGCCGGTTTTGGCGGCGGGCTTGGCGTGGGGCGCGCGCGGTCCGACGGTGGCGGGAGCCGGCGTGGTGGCGGCCGGGCTGGTCGGCACGGGCTGGGCGCTGGCGGCCACGCTGGCCACGCGGCGCCGGCGTCGGCTCGACGTGGGAGTGCGGGCCTTTGTCGTCGGCATGTCCCTGCTCGGACTGGGCGGAGCGGGAGGTCTGGCGCTGGCCTTAGGCGCGGCCGGGGCGGAGCGTTTGCTTCCTAGCGCGGCGAGCTACGGGCTCGTGGTCATCGTGGGCGGTTTGAGTTTTACCGTGCTGGGCATGCTGGCGAAAATCCTGCCCTTCCTCGTTTGGATGAAGGCCTACGGTCCACGCGTGGGCCACGAACCGGTGCCAGTGGCGACCGCGCTCTCGTCGCGTCGTCTGGAGGAGTTTTGGTTTGGCACGCATCTGCTCGGGCTGGCCTGCCTGCTCGCCGGAGTGCTCACGGAAACGCATGCCCCGACAATGGCGGGCGGTGTGCTACTGGTGGCCGGCGCGGCGCTTTGGCTGGGCAACGCCGCCCGTGTGCTGAGTCACCTGCTGCGAGTGGTAGGCCCAAAAACCGCCGCGATGGTGACGGCGAAGCCCACGCCCGCGTCCTGATTTTTTTTCTCCCATGAACTCCCCCGACGACCATCCCCTCATTCCCGCGCTACTCGAAGCCTGCGGCCGGGTTTACGATCCCGAATTCGGCGTAAGCGTGCTCGATCTCGGTCTCATCTACGACATCGCGGTTGGCGAGAACGGCGCGGTGGTGGTGACGATGACCCTGACCTCGATGTATTGCCCGGCCGGCGACGTCATCACGTCAGGTGTGAAGTCGGTCGCGGAAACGGTGCCCGGTGTGAGCACGGCGCGCGTGGACCTGGTGTGGGAGCCGACGTGGACGCCGGATCTCCTCTCGCCGTCGGCGCGAGCACAGCTCGGATGGGACGAGGCGCGCGTGCATGAATGAGCGTGGCGATGCCGGCCAGCCCCGGCACACTGGGCGAGCGGTTTCAGGCGCGGGCGACACCGTCGTTGTATCGTCGCGTCTGCGCTTGCGCTTCCTTCAGCTATGGAGGCGTCGCTTGAGGGAGTTGCCGACGGTCAACGCGATGGCGCTCCCGGCGGCCCTGGCCTATCTAATGCCCGAGACCATCGCGGAATTCTCGACGAGGTTGGCGTCCGCGAATGCCGGACCGGTGAATTGTGGCGAGCCTCCCGACTGGCCGCCGGGATGCCTCTGCGGGCAAAATCCATTCTGGGCCTACTACGTGAGCGGAGCTTGGGCGCTGGAACAGGCGGTTTTCGATGTCGCGGGCACGACCGCGTGGTGGAGTCAGCGACGTTGGATTTTATGCGAATGGCGTGCCATGGCGGAGGAAGAGGTGTCGGGGTTTTGCGCGTTGTGCCGACTCGCGTTGGCACAAGGCGGGAAGTCCTGCCCCAACGCCGAGCGTCGCACGGATGGGCACACCTTTTTTTCGGCTCATCGGGTTGATTTGGATCAAGGCTTTGGCGCAGGCGACTTTTCAGCCGCGACGAACGGGGGTGGTATTAGAGAGCCGGATACGCGCCGACCGTCGGCGCTCCGTCTGCATCAAACGATCAACGCAAATGAACACACCCAACTTGGAAACCACCGTCGGTGAACTCGTGCGCGCCGCCCCGATCCGGGCGCGCGTCTTTGAAAAGCTCGGCATCGACTACTGCTGTGGCGGGAAGAAGCCACTGGCCGAGGTCTGCACGGCCAAGGGCCTGGACGCCGCCACGGTGCTGACGATGCTGGAAGCGCTGGACGGCGCGGCGGCCGGCGATGCGCCGGTAGATGCCAACGCGATGAGCATGGCGCAGCTTTGCGACCACATCGAAACGGCGCACCACGGCTATTTGCGCGAAGAGTTGCCCCGGCTCGATTTTATGACGCGAAAAGTCGCCGCCGTGCATGGCGCGGACGAGCCCAGGCTGATTGAAGTCCGGTCCGTGTTCGAGCGTTTCGCGCCCGAGTTGATGTCGCACATGGCGGACGAGGAGGCGGCGGTGTTTCCCCGTATCCGAAAATTGGATTCGACGACCGGATCGCCGGCGGGACGCGAGGAATTGAACGCCGCGATTTCCGAGTTGGAGCGGGAGCATGCCGACGCGGGCGGTGCGTTGGAGCGTTTCCGCGAGCTGACCGACGGCTACGTTCCGCCGGAGTGGGCCTGCAACACCTTCCGTGCGCTCTACGACGGCCTGGCCCGGCTGGAGCGCGACATGCACCAGCATGTCCACAAGGAGAACAACGTGCTCTTCCCCCGGGCGCTCGCTGCGGCGTAGCCTCCGGCGGTCCGTCGCGCCGCGATCTTGTCCGTAGGGGAACGGGTCGGGCGCGACGAAGTTTTTGTCATGTCCGAAACAAGCGACGGCTACGCCGACAAGCCCCTGATCTACGCCTGTTCGGGATGTTCGAGCGCGGCGCAATTGGCCAACCACCTCGCCCTGCGAATGGATCGCGGGCGGCGGGCGGAGATGTCGTGCATCGTGGGCTTGGGCGGGGACGTGAAACCGCTGGTGCGCACGGCGAAATCCGGGCGTCCCATCGTTATGCTGGATGGCTGTCCCCTGCGTTGCGGGCAACACGCGCTGGAACGACACGGACTGAGACCGGCCCTGCACTGGGATCTGTCGCGGCTGAGTGTGGCGAAGGAGAAGCACGTCGATTTTCGACCGGAGGACGCGGCTCGGCTGGAGCCGTTGCTGGCCAGCGAAATAGCGGCAGTGAAAGCGGCGTCGTGCGACAAGCCGGCGAAGTTGCGACCGATGGTTTCCGACGCGCAGGCTTGATGTGGGTCAAGGGAAACGCGGGCGGTGCTTCCGCCCGGCGATGCGCGGGTGCAGGCTGCGAGACATAACCCGTTTCACCATGTCCCACGTCGCTCGTTCCTCTCCTCGAATCTCCCGCTTCATGGTCTGCGCCTGGATCTTCATCGCGGCCAAGTGCGCGTTCGTCGCTTGGGCGGTGCCGCGTTGGGACGTTCCCGTGAGCGCCGGATGGGTGATTTGGCCGACCTTGGTCTTCGGGCTGCTGGCCACCGGACTCTGGTTCTCACGCGGCCGGGACGGATCTTAACCCTGCACAACCAAAGAAAACCTGATCCGCGTCGCGGCTGAGAACTTCGTTCACCTTTTCGGCATCGTCCACCATGCGCCTGCGCATCGCCCAACTCGTCGCCTGCTTCGCTTGGCTGCTGGCCTCGGGCGGACATTGGGACGTGATCCAGACCTTCGCATGGGGGCGCATGATCGTCGGATACTCGCGCACGATGTCGTTGGACGAGGCGATGGCACAGACCTTCGACGCGGATAACTTGTGCGGCGTTTGCGAGTGGGTGGCCGAAAGCAAGACCCGCGATTCGGCCCCGGGAGCGGATGCGCCGGGCGAACTCGTGGCCAAGGCCCGGCCGCCGCTCGCGCTTCCGCCGACGTATGTGTTTTTCCACGCCTCGTCCGCTGCGCGGGAATGGCCGCGCCACCAGGCGCAGCGGGCGGAGCAGTGGCGGGATGCGCCGCCGGTTGAGCCGCCGCGCGCGGTCACGGTTCGCTTCGTCTGAAAATAGACGCAGGCCGGCGCATTTTTCCCGGGCACGCGGCCCGGAGCGCACGCGTCCGCGCGCCCAAATCCGGGCGATAACTTCAAACACACTCACACCATGTCTCTTTCATTTCCTTTCTCGTTTTTCTCCTTCTCCTCCGCCGTCGGTCTCACGTCCGCGGCCCTGTTTTGCACCGTCGTCGGCGGCGCGCGCGCCACGACCCTCACCGCGCTTCCCTCGCCGATGGTTCAAGGCGGCATGATTCATCTCAGCGCTGGCTTCCTCGACCAGGCGACCGACTCGTTTCAGGTCCACGCGGACACCGGTGTTCCGGTGCTCAAACCACTTTCCGCATGGAGCGCGGGCAACGCGCTCGACCCGAGCGACCCGTGGTTTGGCCGACTCGATCCGTCCGCCGACGGCGCGTATTTTAACAGCCAATACGGTTTTGTTTTCGACGCGTCCGGGAGCGACTCGATCCCGCTGGGGCAATCCATCGGCGTGCGCATGACCGCGATTTCTCCGGGGCTCGAAGTGTATTTTTATCGGAGCACGGCGGGCTCGGAGTTGTTCACGCCGGTGTTTCTGAGCGTCGACTCGGTGAACGACTCGGTGCTGTGGAGCGGGGGCATGTGGCATCCGGTATTCGTGGCCGATCCCGCGATGGCGGGTGTGGTGATGTCGGCGAGCTTCGAGTTTTTCCTCGCGGACGCCACCCCGACCACACCGACGACCACGTTGGATTACGCCACCCTGGCGGCGGCGGTGCCGGGTTATTCGGTCGGGGCGTTGACGGTGTCCTTTACCGCTGTGCCGGAGCCGGCAAACGCGGCCTGGATCGTCGGGCTGGCGATGTTGGGCGCGACGACCTTGCATCGGCGTCGCGCGGTCCGCGTGTCGTTCGGAAGTTCGTCCGGCCGCGTATGAAAACACATCCTTACGGCCCCTCCCGCCCCGCGCATCGACGCCGGGGTTTTACCTTGGTGGAGCTGCTGGTCGTCGTGGCCATCATCGGGGTGTTGTCCACTTTGGTGGCGGGTGCGGTGGGCGGAGTGCGCGAGTCCGCTCGACGCGCCCAGTGCGCCACTCGCCTGCGTGGGTTGGCCCTCGGGGTGCGCCTGTGGGCGGATGAACATCGCGGACAATTGCCGCGTAGCTCGCACTCCGCCGCCGCGTATCGGGAGCGCGGATGGGGACGTGAAATTTTGCCTTACCTGGGGCGGCCGGCCAATCCCAAGACCGCCGAGTGGCGCGAGATTCTCGGCACCGAGCTGCGTTGCCCCAAGCACGAGCCCACGCAGCCCACACACTGGAGCTACGGGATGAACGTCTATTTCGAGCTCAACCCCGACTTCGACGACTATGCCGGAAGCCCCCAAACGTGGCGCGGCTTCGCCAATCTCCCGCGCCCCACCCGCACCGTGTTGCTGGCGGAGTTGAGCGGTGGCGGCGCCGACCACGTGATGGCGCATTTCTGGGCACCGGGCGCGAATCCGACCGAGATGGACGAACACCGTCACGGTGGTCGGGTCGCCTTCGCGTTTTGCGACGGGCATGTCGAGTGGTTGTCCATTCGCCAGATTTACGATCCCGCCCGGGGCGTGGATAGGTGGCATCCGGACGGCGGCTGATCTTTGCACGGCGGGAAAAAACACGCGGCCGGACTTGATCTAGATCAAGTCCGGCCGTTTCGCGTCTGGCCCATGAATTCAATATATAGTGGTATGCGCGAGATGGAACCACTACCCGTAGCGATACCCCGCCCAATCCCCATCCAGTCTCTTATTGCCGTTTCTGAGTCCGGTCCTGGTGCATCACCGGCCCCCGTCGTGGTAAAACGCGATGGTCGCCTGCTCGCTTTTGACGAGCGCAAGATCGCCCATGCGCTGGCCCGTGCGGGCGAGGCCACCGGTGCTTTTGGCCCGGAGGTCGCCGCGCGTCTCGCCGCCGATGTCACCGCGCGCGTGCTCGCCCGCGTCAATCCCGGCGAGACGGTCGGCATAGAGCAAATTCAGGACGAGGCGGAGGCGGCGCTTTTCCACGCCGGACACCTCGCCACCGCCCGGGCCTACATCGTGTATCGCGAGAAGCGCAAAGCCGCCCGCGCCGACCAACGCACGCGCGTGGATGTCGAGTCCTCGGTCAACGAATACCTCACCCGCGCGGACTGGCGCGTGCAGGCCAACGCCAACCAAGGCTATTCGCTGGGCGGACTCATCTTAAACGTCTCGGGCAAGGTCACGGCCAACTACTGGCTCAGCCACGTGTATCCGCCCGAGGTCGGCGCCGCGCACCGCAACGGCGACATCCACATCCACGATCTCGACATGCTCTCCGGCTACTGCGCCGGCTGGTCCTTGCGCACCCTTCTCACCGAGGGCCTCAACGGCGTGCCCGGCAAGGTCGAGGCCGCTCCGCCCAAGCACTTCCACTCGGCGGTCGGCCAGATCGTGAACTTTCTCGGCACCCTGCAAAACGAGTGGGCCGGCGCGCAGGCTTTTTCCTCCTTCGACACCTACATGGCGGCTTTCGTGAGGCTCGACCGCATGAGCTACGAGGAGGTGCGCCAGTGCGTGCAGGAACTCATCTACAATCTCAACGTCCCCTCGCGCTGGGGCACGCAGACGCCCTTCACCAACCTTACCTTCGACTGGACCTGCCCCGACGATCTGCGCGACCAGGTGCCGATCATCGGCGGCAAGGAGGTGGGCTTCACCTACGGCGATCTCCAGGTGGAGATGGACATGATAAACCGCGCCTACATCGAGATCATGACCGGCGGCGACGCGAAGGGGCGCGTATTCACGTTTCCGATACCGACCTACAACATGACGCCGGACTTTCCGTGGGATTCGGAAAACGCGACCCGTCTCTTCGCCATGACCGCGAAATACGGGCTCCCGTATTTCCAGAACTTCATCAACTCCGAGCTGAAGCCCAACATGATCCGCTCAATGTGCTGCCGCCTGCAGCTCGACCTGCGCGAGCT
>DFYA01000191.1 GCA_002382525.1 Opitutaceae bacterium UBA4094 | reverse complement strand
CGAGGGGTTGCGCGGCGAGGCCGGTGCGGTCGGCGGGCACGGGCGGGAGCGCGGCGGGCGCGGCCGGCGTAGGGTCGGCGGCGCGATATTCGTGGTGGCCGATGTCGGGCGCGCCGGAAGCGGTGCGGTGGTCCGCGCCGAAAAAATCGTCGGCGAGGCCGACGACGGTGGAACCGGCGTTGATCGCGGGGCTGGCGGCGGCAAGGCCGAGGGTGGCGCCGGAGCCGAGGAGCGCCGGGGCTTGCAGCACGGGCGAGGTGCCGGTGGGGCCGACGCTGCCGGAGGGCGCGTGATAGAGGTTGTTTGTGACCGTGTTGTGCTGGTGCAGCGATACCTGGTCGCGCACGAGCAAGGTGTTGGCCAGGGAGGTCGCGAAAAGGTTGTTCGCGATTACGTTTCCGGTCGGGGAGATGAGCGGATCGTAACCGGAACCGTAGGCGATGACGGTGCGATAGCCGGTGTCGAAAAACGTGTTGTGGGCGATGAGGCAGTTGCGCGCGGCGCGGGCGTAGATGCCGCCGCCATGGTCCCAGCCGTTGGAGAGTTCTAGGGCGAAGCGGTCGGTGCCCTCGAAGACGTTGTTCACGATGACGTGGTTCTCGCCGTATACCGTCACGCCGCGGTAATTGCGGTGGAAAAGATTACCTTCGAGCCAGGAGTCGTTTTCGCGGCGTAGGCTGAAGTAGCCGGTGTTGTAGGCGAAAACGTTGCGCAGCCAGACGGAGCCGCCGGCTTTGTTGGTGATGATCTCGTCGTCACCGTTCCAACGATCAAAGACGTTGTAGGCGAGAAGCGTGCCGAGGTTGTCGCCCTCGTGTTTGCCCTCGGTGTAGACCACGACGGCTTCGCCGCCGTTGGAGAGCACGCGGGGCGCGTCGCGAAATACGTTGGCGAGGACGGAATTGTTGGCGAGCTGACCGGCTTGGGCGGAGGAGCCGAAGATAACGACCGGGTTGCCTACGTTGCCGGTAAACACGCTGTGCTCGATGCGTGACTGGACGCAGTCGGAGAAGCGGAAGAAGCCGGTGTTTTGTCCGCCGACAACCAGGAGTTGACGCAGGATGACATCGGTCCCGCCACTGACTTGGATGAGGCGGGCGCCGTCACCGGCTTGTTGGAAGCGGAAACCCTCCACGCGCACATGGCTGCCGGTGATGTTGAACCGAACGTTGCCGGTTAAGGTGGTGGCGTAGGGCTGCTTAGCGCGCACGGTGATCGGCGCGGATGCGGTGCCGGAGGCGGTGAGGGTGAACAGGCCCCAGTTGGCGTGGGTGCCGGCGGGCACGACGATGGTGTCGCCGGGTTGCGCGGCGGCGAGGCGCGTGGCGAGATCGGTGGCGGTGAAGCCGGCGAGGTGTTGGCGCGGGAGGACCGAGGTGGCGGTGGAGCCGACACGAACCTCGTCCACGGCGACGCGCATGTTTTTGTTGGAGACGATCTGGATTGACTGGAAGCCGCCGTAGTTGGACGTGGAGAGCGTGGAGCCGGCGCCGAGGCTGGGCCCGAGGTCGGTGAGATGGGCGGGATTGACCCAGACGTCGGTGGTTTGAGCGATGGGATCAACGCGTGCGACGACCAGGCTGAGGCCGGTGCGCGAGTGGGAAGAGGTGAGGCTGCGTTCACCGACGCCGCCGCCGGCGGTGCGGACGCGCCAGTTGCCGCCGGAGCCCTCGAAGCGGAGCGTGTCTTTGCCGGACACACCGTGAAGCACGACGCTCCACGCATCGCCGCCGGTGGGGTTATCGGTGAGGAAACTCAGCCAGACGACCTCGTTCGCGCCGACGGTTTGGGCGAACGTGCGGATCGGCTGCGAGTGCATGCCGGTGAGGGCGTCGTCGAGGCGTCCGCCGGACGTGACCAAGGAGAAGCCAGCGGCGTCGGTGTAAGCGAGGTTGCCGGAGGCGGTGCGGAAGTCGCCGGGATTGGCAGTTTCGGACCAGACGGCGGAGAAACCTTGGCCGCCGGCGAGGCCGTGGGCGACAAGGCCTGAGCTGTAGTTGAAAGGTTCATACACCGCCGGTGCCGGGCTGGCGAACGCGGGGAGGACCGGGAGGGCGGAGGCGGAGACGGCGAGCGAAGCTCGCAAGAGGTGGAGGCCGCGGGAGGGGGAGTAAGCGGACATGGGGTAACACGGGGGCTGAGGGTGACGGGGCGGGAGAAAGAACGATGCGCGCGGCGGCGAGGGCACAGGCAGGAATGCCTGTGGCACGGGGACGGACGAAAGCACGCGGGCCGCGTGCGCTACGGGGGCGGCTGGCGACTTACCACCAGCGCCAGATCGCGGGTTTGGCGCTGAAGGTCACCTCGGCGATCGGCTCGGCAGTCACGTGACCGTCGAGCCAGAGGAGCATGGTTTTATTGCCGGGAAGCGTGCCGCGGAAACGGGCGAGCGTATCGCGGTCGGTGGTGAAGGGGAGGCGCGGGTCCATGGCGACCACGGCATTCCAATTCATTTCACCGACGATGACGGTGCGGACGGGGGACGGTGCGGCGTTGTAACGATAGTTCCAGTGGGTGCCGTCCCCTAGAAAGGGATTAAAGCCAAAGTGGGTGTTCCACCCGCCGCTCGCGTTGTTGGCAAAGGGGCTTTGCCAGATGGGATTCGATTGGTGGAGGAAGGCGGAGCTGTTGGTTCCGCGGGGCTGAAGGTAATCGTTGATCAGCTCCATCCACCTGACGTCGGTGCGCACGTTGCCGTTGGGCATGGTGAACGTGTTGTTGGAGGGGCGGGGCAACACGCCGCGTTGATCCTGCGCATAGAGGGCGAGACCGGTGCCGATCTGGCGCATGTTGCTTGTCTGCTGCGAAACGCGCGCGGATTCACGGGCGCGGCCGACGATGGGGATGATGATGCCGGCCAGCACGCCGATGATGGCGATGACCGTGAGGAGTTCGACCAACGTAAACCCGCGCCGAGACTGGGAAGGGGTGAGGGGCATGTTCAAGAGATGCGCAAGCGAGGACGAACGTGCAAAGCGGGGCGTGGTTTATTCGTTGACTGAACGTGGGGTCAGAGGCGCGACGTGCTTGAAAAAGCAACGCGCCGCGCGGGTGGTGTTGAGAGAAAATAAAAGCGCTCCTCGGGTGGCAATGTTGGTGCCGCCCCGAGGAGCGTTATTTTTGACCCGGCGTGCCGGAGGCGTTGAGAGAGCACAGACAGGAATGCGCCAGCGGCGCACAAGGGTCTGTGACACTGGGCCGAGCTGGAGCTCGGCGCTCCCGGGGGGACTTAAGGGGTGATGATGGCTTGGATCTCGGTCGCGGTGAGGGCGCGTTTCCACACCTGCACGTCGTCGAGGAGGCCGTTGAAGTAGCGAGTCGAGGAGTCGCGGCCGAAGTAGAACGGGTTGGTCGCGTTCGGCGTGAAGGTGCCAGGGACCGAACCGGTGGCGATCTGCTGTCCGTTCCAGAAGATGCTCGCGGTCTGGTTGCCGTAGGTGATGGCGAGGTGATTCCACTGGGTGAGGGTGGCGCTGTTCATGTTGACCGAGACGCTCTTCCAGCTGTTGTCCACGCGGATCCAGGCGCCCATGCCTTTGTTGTAGATCGAGGAATTGACGATGAAGACATTCCGGTAGCTGAGGGGCAGGCCGTAGTTGTTCCAGTTGGACGTGTTGGATTTCACCCAGCACATGACGGTGAACTCGGTCGCGGTCTGGAGCGCGGGAATGCCGGCGACGTTGAGGTGGTCATCGACGCCGTCGAGGGAGAGGGCGTTGTTGCCTTGGTCGGAGACGATCTGCGCGCCGTTGACGAGGGTGCCGCCGTGGCCGCCGATTTCGTCGGTGGCGCCGTTTGTGAAGCTCCACGCGGCGACGAGATCGGGGTCGGGCAGGGCGCCGGCCGCGAAGAGCGGCATGGCGATGCTCTTGTCGGAGCCGTTGATCACGCGGGTGGGCGCGGCGGTGCGGACGAGGGTGCGGGTTTCGGCGTCGCGCGTCTCGGAGACGATGTTTTGGTAGTAGGGCTTTTGGCTGGTGCCAAGGATCGGCGAGTGCGTGGTGACGGCGATACTCGCGGCGCTGTCGGTGAACGAGAAAGCGGGCGCAATGAGGTCGGGGGTGCCGGCGGGGTTGTCGGTGAAGCTGGGGAGGAGGAGGCCTCCGAGGATCTCGACGCGGGAGCCGGGGCCGGCGGAGATGATGGTGCCGGGCTCCTCGGTCTTCATGCCGAGGACCCAGAGGTCGCCGCCGGCGAGGGTGGCGTGGAGGCCGTAATGCTCGGGATCGAACTGGCGGGCCCAGACGCGCTGCGCGCCGAAGTCGAATTGCGGCTGGTGGCCCAAGATCACGCCTCCGGAGTAGCGGGAGCTGAGGCCGGCGACGTCTTCGAGGAAGAGTCGGCCGGTGGCGCCGTCGGAGGCGTAGGCCTTGCCCTCGCCGATGTAGGCGTTGCGGAGGGTGACGTCGTGGGCGCTGCGGTTGACGAAGAAAATGCCTTTCTTCTGGTTGCCCGGGTAGAGGTTGATCTGCTCGACGAAGAGGGAGTCGGCGAGGTCCTCGAAGACGATGACCGGGTAATCGACGACATCGCGCGCGCTATACGTGGTCCGGAAAACGGCGTAGTTGCCGACGAGGCGGCGCACGGAGCCGTGGATGCGCACGGTGTGGCCGATCGCGTATTCACCGAACGGGAAATAGACCGTGGTGCGGTTGTTGGCCGCGGCCCAGTCGATGGCGGCCTGGATGCGGGTAGAGTGATTGGTGCTGCCCCAGGTGGGGTTGGTTTGAGAACCGGGGGTGAAGTAGGGGCCGTTGCCGTCGTGGTTGGTGATGTTGACCCACTGCGAGCGATCCGCAGTGGAGGCGGGCGGGGCGGGCGTCTCGACGACGGGCAGGCGGAGCGAGGCGGTGGCGGGCGTCCAGAGGGAGAGGGGGCCGCCGGAGGCGTATTCGGAGTTGGATACGTCGGCGGTGAGCAGGCCCTGATCGTCGATGGCGTGGGTGTAGCCGGACTTGACGGTGTCGCGCACGAAGACGCGGCCGGCGTTGGTGGCGACGGTGATGGCGGCGGGGCCGGAGCCGGAGAGGGAGGAGTCGATCAGGGTGACGAGGCTCGGCTGGGTGTAGTAGCTCGAGGTGGGCTTGAGGACGGAGACGGAGGGGCCGACCTGGTTGGTGGTGACGAGACCGCGCAGGCTGAAGACTTGGCCTTGGTTGCGCAGGCCGCCGACGCGCTGGGCATCGAGGGCGATGTGTTCGCCCACCATGCTGTAGTTACCGGTGCCGCCGTAGCGGATGCCCCAGTCGAAGCCGTGAACGGAGACGTTTTTGAGAAGGGCGGGGCCGCCGATCTGCCAGGTCTCCATGTCGACGCCGGCCCAGCCGACGCGGTTGGCGTCGGATGAGCGGATGTGCACGTCGCGCACGCTGCCCTGGTTGTTGGCGATGTAGCGCAGGCCGACGGCGCCGGGGTTGCCGCTGCCGGTGTCCACCGTGAGGTCGAAGACGTTTATCTTAAAGGCGATGTTGGTGCCCCAAATGGTGTGGCCGTAGGGCGCGGTGGAGAAGACGGCGCGGGGATCGGAGGCGGACTGGAAGGTGGGATTGTTGTTCGAGAGGCGAAGGAGGGTGCCGTCGCGCGAGTGGCCTTGGAGAGTGAGACCGTAGCCGCGGGACCGGTCGTTCTGGACGTCTTTGATGACGAGGGGCGAGGAGATGTTATACGTGCCAGCGGGTAGATAGACGATGCGGCGGTAGTGGAGGTAGGTTCCCCAGCCGTTGGGGTCGGGCATGTTGATCGTGGCGTCGTCGATCGCCTGCTGGATGGCGACGGTGTCGTCGATGCCGTCGTTGGGAATCGCGTAGTAGGGGGCTTGGGTGACGTCGATCCAGCCGGCGTTGGCAGGCTGGGTGACGGAGGCAGCGAGCGGAGCGGCGGCGAGGAGCAGACCGAGCAGCGCGGGCACGGCGGAGCGAAGCGCTTGGGACGGGGGCATGGGGCGGATGGGGTCGGGGGTTGAGACGCGCACCGGGGTGGGGCGCCGGTTGATAAACCGTAGCCTCACGGGCGAGTCCGACCGAGCGGTTGCGTATGCAACCTTGCGTGAGCGCGCGCGGAGTTGTGCGAGGACGCGCGGGGTGACGCGGTTTTTAACGTAACCCACCCTGGGTAATACCCGGATGTCGGGGCGAATTAACCGCGGGCGTCGGTCCAGCAGGCGCGCGCGAGGTCGCGGTAGAGCAGCGCCTGTTGATAGCGGTCGGTTTCCTCGACGGGTGCGGAGGAGTGTGCAGACGCGGCGGGAAATTTACGGGCGTAGTAGATATCGGCGCGGAGGAGTTCCGGGGCGAAGATCAACTCGTCGTCGGGCTGCGCGTGGCGGAGGAAGCCCTGCATGGCGCGGGTCCACATCTCGCGGAAGTGGGCGAGGTAATCGGCGCCGTGGGCGAGCGTGGGTTTGGACGCGAGGTCGTCGATGGGCGCCTGCATCCAACCGGGCGCGGCGATGCGGCCGTGCATAAAACCGGTGCGATCAAAGAGGGGTTGGAGGAAGGCGAGTTTTTGCGCCCAGTCGCCGTAAACCATTTCTTGTCCGCAGTAGTAGTGGGAGAGGTCGATGTTGAAGCGGACTTCGGGAAAACGTTTGGTGATCTGCACGGTGCGCCACATGTCTTGGGTGATGGTTGCGCGGTGGGTTTCGATGAAGGCGGGCAGACGGTGCTTTTGCGCGGCGTTCAGGATCGCACGAAGAAGGGCGTCGATCTCGGCGTCGTCTTCGACGCCCCAGCCGACGTGCAGCGTGATGCAGCGGTCTCTGCGGGCGGCGTGGCGAGCGAAGATGGCGTCGGCGTCGGCGGGGGCGTTGATGCGGTCGAGTCCGCAGTGGGGGAGCAGCGAACCGGCGGAGAGCGGGAGGTTGTCGGTGACCTGAACGCCCTCGAAACCATCGGCCGCGAGACGGGTGTCGCGGGCGGCGACGGCCTCGGGGGTGGAGGCGAGGAGTGAAGCCGGGAAGAGGCTGTCGGGGCGGAGGTCGACGAGGTTGTCGAGGTTGAGAAAGACGCGGAGGGCGGGCATGGGCGAAGTTATGGGACCAATGGGACGAATAGGACCTGGGGTTTAGAATTCGTCGTAGGCGATTTGGTGGGCGGGGACGCCGAGGTCGGCGAGCATCTTGGTGCAGGCCTTGATCATCATCGGCGGGCCGCAGAGGTAGTATTCGACGGCCTTGGGATTCGCGTGCTCGCGTAGGTGTTTTTCCAATACAACTTCGTGGATGAAGCCGGTGTGGCTGGCCCAGTTGTCCTCGGGAAGCGGGGAGCTGAGCGCGAGGTGGAAACCGAAGTTGGGGTGCGCGGCGGCGAGGTTTTGGAAATAATCGGCGTAGAAAATTTCCTGCGCGGAGCGGGCCCCATACCAGAAGGACACGCGGCGGGCGGTCTTCTCGGTCTCAAGCAACCAACTGAGGTGGGCGCGGAGCGGGGCCATGCCGGCGCCGCCGCCGATGTAGACCATCTCGCGTTGGGTGGGCTTCGGGTGGAAGTCGCCGAAGGGGCCGATCGCGGTGACGGTGTCGCCGGGCTTCAAGTTGAACACATAGGCGGAACCGACGCCGGGAGGGCAGTCTTGTCCGGGGGGCGGGGTGGCGATGCGGACGTTGAAGCGGAGGACGCGTTCGGACGCCTGGTTGGAGGCGAGGGAGTAGTTGTTGCGTCGGCCGGCTTCGGGGTTGCGCGCGACGAGGTCGAACACGTGCTGGCGTTCCCAAACGGAGCGGTAGGGTTCGGGGATGTCGAAGTCTTTGAAGTGAATTTCTGAATACGCGGGGATGTCGATCTGGAGGTAGTCGCCTGGGGTGAACGCGATCTTCTCGGACGTGTCCACTGGCTCGAGGACCAGTTCTTTGATGAACGTGGCGACGCTGCGGTTCGAGACCACGCGGAGGCTGTAGGTTTTTTGGGCGCGGGCGCCGGAGCCGCCGGCGTGGGCGAGGTTGAGCCAGAGGCGTCCGCCGCGCTCCTCGATCGGATAGGTGGCGAGACCGCGGCAGATGGGCGGGCGGGCGGGGGAGCCGTCGGCGAGGTTGAAGCGGCCGTTGTGCTTGGGGCACTCGACGATTTTGCCCTTCACGAGACCGTCAGCGAGGTGGGTGTTGCCGTGGGTGCAGATGCCGTCGGTGGCGTAGAGTTTGCCTTCGTCGTCGCGGTAGAGGGCATAGGTTTTTTTGCCGTGGTCGAAACGGATGACTTCGGCGGGGCCGAGGTCGGCGGCGGCGCAGATCTCCAACCAGCCTTGGGCGTCGGGTCTGGCGTCGGTGGCGCGCTGGTTCTCGGGCAGGCGGGACTTGGGCGGGGGGAGCTGGCGTTTGACGTGGTAGGTCGGGTCTTTGACCTGCTTGAGCACGGCCGGAATGATTTCACGCCAGGCGGCGAGCAGCGATGGGTAGGGCGTGGGGCAGTCGTCTTTGATGGCGGCGTGGAGCTGCGGGAGCGCGTGGTAGGGCACCAGCGGGAACATGTGGTGCTCCACGTGGTAGTTCATATTCCAATACAAGAACCGGTGGATCGGGTTCATGTAAACGGTCCGGCAGTTGAGGCGGTGATCGAGCACGTTTTCGGCGAGGCCGGTGTGCTGGGTGAGCCCGTAAACGAGCATGAGCCAGTTGCCGAAGAGGTGGACACCGCCGACCAAGAGCAGCGGGAGCAACGTGGTGTGGAAGATCGCGAGGCCGATGACGACGGCGTAGATGGCGACGTAAGCGCGGGCCTTGCGGTAGATCTTGGGGAACTCGGTTTCCGGGATGTAGGTTTCCTCGTCGGCGGTCATGCGACCGAGGGAGTGGAGGACGATCTTTTTGAAGTAGGGCCCGTAGACGCCGAGGTTGAAGATATTCAAGATGAGTCCCTTCACGTCGGGCGGGCGGGGCACGGCGATCTCGGGGTCGCGACCGACGATGATGGTGTCGGAGTGGTGGCGGGTGTGCGACCACCGCCAGACGGTCGATTCGCGCATGACCATGAAGGACGCGATCTCGTAGAGGATGTTGTTCATCCAATCGGTTTTAAACGCGGTGCCGTGGCCGGCCTCGTGCCAACGCGAGTCGGAGGTCGAGGCGTAGAGGACGGCGTAGAGCGCGTAGGGCAGGGCGGCCCACCAACTGCCCCAGAGGGCGTAGGTGGCGTAACCGCTGCCGAGGATGAGGGCGAACCAGAGGATCGTGTCGCGAACGGCGGGTCCGTCGCGGCGCTCGAGGAGTTTGCGCATGGTGGCGCGGGGGACGGGGCATTGATACCACTCGGCCTCGGCGAGGCCGCGCTCGACGGCGCGGGTGGCGTTTTCGCCGGTAAGAGAATAGTCGAGCTTGGTCGGTTTGGGGAGGACGGCGGCGCCGTGATCGTGGTCGTGGCTCATGGAGACTTCGGGGTGTAGGTTTTAAATGAATACGCGGTCGTTTGGCGCGCGGTGTGGCCGGGACGGAGAATGATGTCGCCCAGGGCGGGCGTGTTGGGTCCGTCGGGGTAACCTTCGCATTCGAGACAAACGCCGGCGTGCCGTCCGTAGGGTCGGCCTGATTTGCCGATGAGGGCGCCGTTGAGGGATGAGGCGACGTAGAGCTGAAGGCAGCCCTCGGTGGTTTGCACGAGGAGCGAGCGTCCGGAGCGGGGATCGGCCAGCACGGCGGATAGGCGAGGTTTGTCGGTGGCGGGCGGCGGCAGGAAATAAAGGTCGCCGTGGCGCTGGTGAAGACCGGGCATGACGTCACCGAGGCGACGGGGAGCGCGAAAATCGTTGGCGGCAGTGACGGGCTCGCGGCGACCGAGCAACGTGAGGTCGGCGTCGGTCGGCGCGTAGGCGTCGGCGAGGATTTGCAACGTGTGGTCGGCGACAGAGCCCGAGCCTTCGCCTGCGAGATTAAAGTAGCTGTGGTGCGTGAGACTGAACGGCGTGGCGCGGTCGGTGGAGGCCTCGCTTTCGATGAGCAACGTGTGGTCGTCGGTGAGCGTGTAGGTGACGGACACTGTCACGTTCCCGGGATAACCCTCCTCGCCGTCGGGGCTCAGGCGCGAGAGACGCAGGGACGGTGCGCCGTCTTGGGGGCGGGGGAACGCCGTGGCGTTCCAGAGATGTTTGTCGAAACCGCGCAGGCCACCGTGGAGGTGATTGGGGTGGTTGTTGAAGGCCAGGTGATAGGTGATGCCGTCGAGCGAAAAGCGGCCCGCAGTGATGCGGCCGGCGACACGACCGGCGATGGCGCCGAAATACGGATGGGGCGCGAGGTAACCGTCGAGGCAATCGAAACCGAGCACGATATCGACGGGCGCGCCGTGGGCGTCGGGCACGATCCACGACGTAACGATGCCGCCGTAGGTGAGGATCTTGACGGAGCCGCCAGTGGCGTTGACAAGGCGATGGGCGGCGACGGTTTCGCCGGTGGGAAGGTGTCCGAAAGGGAGTGGAGGCATAAGCCCGGGGAATAGATCTTATCCTTTATACTCATCGAATGGTCGGATGTCTTCTCGGCGGGCGCTTAAAAGTTATCGATTTTTGTCCGATTGCCGACGAACCCGACCGGCGGCGCGGCGCATTATCGACAAATCACGTTTCACGTGCGGGCCTCAAAGATTCGTTCCGATCTTCCCCGGTGGTGGTGTCGTGGCTCCCTCCATACCGCATCGGTGCATTCCCCCAATGACTTAGTAGACAAGCGTTTCGCGTTGAAGGCGAGTTCTGCACGTTCTGAAAACCTTTAGCGTGCAATGTGCAAAGACGGTTTTGGGGGCGGACGCGAGACGCTCCAAGGATCAACGAGTTGAGGGCGTGGCATGCCCGCTGCACCAACCAAGGGGATCAGAGGACCGGCGGCGTCGCCCTGCGACTGAGCCGGTAAACCGCACATTGACGCGGTGGCCTCACTTAAAACCCAACAATTACATACCATGAAAACCACCCGCACTCTTTCTAAAAGCACTCACTCCCAATCGGCCGGTTTTGGACGCAAGGCCCGGCTTGCTTCGATCGCGCTCGGCAGCTGCGTGATTCTCCTCGCTGGCTGTTCCGATCGCGATACGGCGAGCCGGGAAGCCACCAACGAACAACAGCTTGCCGCACGCGATCCGGGCGCTCCCGCCCTCAATCGTGCCGACGCCACCGACCGTGCCGACTCGCAAGATAACGCCACGATGGTGCTCAACGAAGAACAACTCCGCGTCCAGAAGCGCGATGTGGATGCCGGTGGCGTGCTCATCACGAAGGACGTCGAAACCCGTGAGGTCACACAGCCCGTGGAGCTTCGCCAAGAGCAGGTTGACATCGAGCGACTCACTCCCGACCAAGCCCGCGAACGCGGCATTGCGATGGACGGCCAAAGCCAGCAGATCGACGAAGGCCAAGTTTACATTCCTCTGAGTCGCGAGGAAGCGGTCGCGCAGAAAGAAGTGGAAACCACGGGCGTCGTGCAGGCCCAGACGCAGACCCAGACCGAGCAGCGGGAGGTCGGCGCCACGCTGGAGCGCGAGGTGGTCGATGTTCAGCGCCAAGGCGCTGGAGCAACGACCGATCAGGGCACCCAGACCGCGTCGCTGTCCGAGCAACGCATCCGTAGCGAACTGAGCAGCGCCAATGACCTCAACCTTGAGGAACAGCAGCTCAATCAGATCAATATCAAGGTCGAGCGCGATACCGTGCGCCTGAGCGGCAAGGTGCCTTCCGAGGAAGTCAGCGACAGCCTCGAACAACGCATCAAAAACATGCAGGATGTTCGCACCGTGCAGAACGACTTGGAAGTCGAGTGATCCGAGGGAACGCCTCTTGGCCAGTATCGACTCAGCCCCGCCGGATGACCTCCGTCGGGGCTTTTGCGTTAGGCGCTGCAGCTTGGCGCGCTTCTGACGATCATGAATCGGACGTAGCCATCGTTTGAATACAGAATGGGGATTCCTTTGGTGGCTGCCGAGGAAGATGTCGCCTTCCGGAGGTTGCAGACGTGTTCGGAATCCTTCCGGGTGCCAGGCGGCGACTCTATCAAGTGACCTTTGGCGCGCAGGGGCGGTTTTCGCTCCGGGGCACGCACCGCGCTTCGCGATTGTTGAGTCAAAAACGGTCCGAGAAAGGCCTTGCACTTTGTGGCGCGGACCATTGCTTCATCGCTTCTGTTTTCGTTACGGAGAGGTGGCTGAGTGGTCGAAAGCAGCGCTTTGCTAAAGCGCCGTAGGTGTAACAGCCTACCGGGGGTTCGAATCCCCCCCTCTCCGCCAAGTTTCAACCTCTTCACTCACCGGGGTTCGGATTGAGACGGCGAGCACCCCGCCCACGGGACGCATCACGCAAAAGCCGCCATATCGCGAAGACCGCAGGCCCTTCCTCGCACACGGGACTTTTCGGACATGGAACCAAGACTCGATGAGAGCCTGTCCGGGTGGGGGTATTCGCAGCGAAGGCGACCAGCGCTGCGACGACCGACGCGCGACGTTCAGCTCTCGTCGTCGTCGTCCAAGGGACGCTCGAGCTCTTCGCGACACTCGTTCATCACGCGTAACCAGATCTCGCGCAGATCGAACAGGCGCGGCAGGGCTTCTTCGCGATAATCGCCAACGGATGGGAGCTTGGCGACGGGCGCTGCGTTGAGGAACGCGAACGTGCGATTGAGTTCGCCTAGCGCCCGCTTGAAGAGGCTGATCGCCATCGCGTAGTCGCCGAAGTCGAGCGCTTGGATCGCCAGCATGGCCTGCTCCTCGCCGCGATAGATTGCCGCGTGCATGTCCAACGCGAGCGCTTGAGGCACTTTATTGGGATTGGCAGCGATGCCTTCCCATCCTCGTTTGAGGCTCAAATAAATCGCCTTCGTGGAGATGAAAATCGGGTTTTTATGGAGTGTATAGGGGTCGTCTTTGTCGTCGCCCATATCGCCCGCCGGGGTCGGTTGCGCATCGTCGTCATCGTCGTCGCGCGAATCGGACGGATCGGCGCTCCAAGAGTCTTCGTCCCATCCCATCAAGTGCGCGGTTTCGTCGATACGGTCATCCTTGCCTCGTAGTTGTTCGTAGAAGGCAAGGTAACGGTGGATGACGTCGTCCTGCTCGCGGAGATACTTTTCCCAATCGAATTCGTTCCAAGCGAGCTCTCCACGATCTTCCCACTCGTTGTCAGAGGGGCCGTTAGTTTCGAAATTGCTCATTAATAAAGGAGGGTCTTGGGGACCTCCGATCAACGTGCTTCAGAGGTCCCGAAATGCAACGAAAATTCCTCGCTCGGGCCAGCCCGGCAGCTGAGTTCCAAACTCACGCATCTGGGGCCGGCCCGACGGCTTTATTGATCGGCGAGGCGGTCGAATACGGCGTGAAAAAACGGGAGGGTGCCGCAGGAATTTCATGCCGATGAGTTTGCGGATTGAATCGACGAGGCGCGGCGCACTATATCCCGGTTTTTCCATGGCAGACGTGTATCAAGAAATCGTTCACTTCACCGGCCACGTTCAAGGCGTCGGGTTTCGTTATACGACGTTGCAGGTGGCCAAGGAGTTTGAGGTCACCGGTCGCGTGAGCAACTTGGCCGACGGTCGTGTGCACCTGCAGGCCGAAGGGAACTCTCGCGAAGTTAACGCTTTCATAGCCGCTTTGGAGGAGCGTATGCACGGCTACATTCGGCGCGTCGAACGCCGCTCAGCCACCGGCCCCGCCGAGTTTTCTGATTTTCGTATCCAATGACCCCCACTAACCCCGCCCCTGCGATCGAGATCACCGGTCTCACCAAGGATTTCGCGCTCAACCTCCGCGGCATCAAACTGCGAGCGGTTGAGAACCTCACGCTCAACGTTCCCGAAGGCCAAGTGTTCGGTCTGCTCGGGCCGAACGGCTCCGGCAAGAGCACCACGATCAAGATCATCCTCGGCCTGCTCGAACCGACGGTCGGTGAGTGCAAGGTCTTCGGCGTCCCGAGCGGACGCGTGGATTCGCGGCTTAATGTTGGTTATCTGCCCGAGGCGCCTTATTTTTACCGTTATCTGAGCGGCACGGAACTCGTGCGGTTTTATGGGCGTATTTGCGGCGTGCCGCGCAAGCAACTCGACGAGCGGGTGCGTGAAGTCATCGACTGGGTGGGGCTGAGCGCGGCGGCGCACCGTCGTGTGGGCACCTACTCGAAGGGCATGCTGCAGCGCATCGGTCTCGCTCAGGCGCTGGTGCACGATCCGCGACTCATCATTTTGGACGAACCGACGGCGGGCGTGGATCCGGTGGGATCGGCGGAGATCTCCGAACTCATTTTGAAACTAAAAACCCGAGGCAAAACCGTGCTTATCACCTCGCACTTGCTAGCACAGATCGAGGACATCTGTGACCGCGTGGCGATCTTGGACCGAGGCAAACTCATCTTGGAGGGCGCGGTTGATGAACTCGTCGGGCTGCAGGATCGCCAGTCGTTGATCGTCGATGCGCTGCCGCCGGCCGAACTGGAGGAACTGCGTGGTTGGCTCGCGTCGCGCGGCCACACGTTGACCGCAGTCGAGCAGCCCCGCACGCGCCTCGACCAGCTCTTCTTGAGCAAAGTGTCGCGTCCGCAAAAAGGAGGAGACGCCAAATGAGCACCG
>DFYA01000236.1 GCA_002382525.1 Opitutaceae bacterium UBA4094 | reverse complement strand
GGGACTCGAACCCGCGACCCCCGGCGTGACAGGCCGGTATTCTAACCAACTGAACTACCACTCCAAAATCTTGGCGTCCCCACGGGGATTCGAACCCCGGTTACATCCGTGAAAGGGACGTGTCCTGACCGGGCTAGACGATGGGGACTAACTCGGAGCGCAGGAACGTAGGGCGCAACTCCCCTCACGCAAGGGAAAAGTTTCCGTTCCGCTTTTCGCTTTCTCTTACCCCGTCCTCCGGCTTCTGTCCTCACTCCTTTTATCGCGTAATGACCTCCGCCCAAATCGCCGCCGCCCTGCCTTCCCGCGCCGTCACGTCCATCGACGGCCTGCCGTTCCCTCACATCGCCTCCGGCAAGGTTCGCGAAATCTTTGACCTCGGCGACGCCCTGCTGCTCACCGCCACCGACCGCCTCTCCGCCTTCGACGTCATTCTCCCCGACGGAATTCCGGGCAAAGGCATCATCCTCACCCAGATCTCCAATTGGTGGTTCGCCCAGGCGGCCCACCTTCTCCCCAACCACCTCCTACCCGACCAAGCCGGTGAATTCGTCCGTCGCGGCATCACCGATCACGACCTGCAACTGCGCTCCATGATCGTGCGCAAATTGAAACCACTCACCATCGAGTGCGTTGTCCGCGGGTATCTCGTCGGCAGCGGCTGGTCCTCCTACCAAAAAACCGGCGAAGTCTGCGGCCATCGCCTCCCCGCCGGCCTACGCCAGGCCGACAAGCTCCCGCAACCGCTCTTTACGCCCACGACCAAAGCCCCCAAGGGCCAGCACGACGAGCCCATCAACGACGCCCAAGGCGCCGCCGCCGTCGGTCCCGCGCTCTACGAAAAGGTGAAGGCCACCAGCCTCGCCCTGTATTCACTCGGTCATGACAAAGCCTGCGCCGCCGGCATGATTCTCGCGGACACCAAATTCGAGTTCGGCACCGACGACGCCGGCAACCTCGTCCTCATCGACGAAGTCCTCACGCCCGACTCCTCCCGCTACTGGCCCGCCGACGAATACCGCCCGGATTGCTCGCCGCCCAGCTACGACAAACAATTCGTCCGCGACCACCTCCTCGCCATAAAGTGGGACCAGCGCCCGCCCGCCCCTTCCCTGCCCGCCGACGTCATCCACCGCACGCAGGAGAAATACCTTGCCGCCCTTAAAAACCTCCTCGGCTAACCCCCATCAGTCGTCCGCCTACCCAAGCCCATTTGTCACTTAATATGTGACAAACCCCGTCCGGCCAGTCCTCCCTATTTCCTTTTTTTCTCACATGAGCACTTCCTCCGTCTTCATCGGCACCGACAGCGGCGCCACCACCTCCAAAACCGGCGGCGTCTGGGCCGATGGTTCGCCCATCTCCACCAAGCTTCGCCAAAGCTCCACCAATTCCCAGGACGGCACCGCCGCCGTCATCAAGGGCTGGGTCGAGGGCGTCGAGGGTTTCCTCGCCGACAACAATCTCTCTTGGTCCCAAGTCGCCGGCGTCGGCCTCGCCCTGCCCGGTCCCTATCAGAGTTACGGCGTGCTCGATCGCTCCGCCAACCTGCCGCTCTCCTTCGCGGGCTGGAACTTCCACGCCGACTACTCCGCCGCCCTCGCCGCCAAAGCCGGTCGCAATATCCCTCTCGTCGTCGGCAACGACGGCGATCTCGGCGGTGTCGGCGAAGCCGCCCGCGCCCGCGGCGACGAAAAAGCCTCCGTCGTCCTCCTCGCCCCCGGCTCCGGCCTCGGCACCGCCTACATCGACGCCCACGGCCTGCCGCTCTCCGGCGACCACCTCGCCGGCATGGAAGCCGGCCACATGCCCACGCCGCTCCACCTCCTCGGCGCCGGCCTGGACAAAACCGCCCCGTTCATCTGCGGCTGCGGACGCTCCTGGGGCTGCATTGAAGCCTACACTACAATTTCCGGCTTGCCCCAATACCTGAACCACCTTCTCCCGAAGTATCCCGACCACCCGCTGGCGAAGTCCACGGACACCCCCAAACACAAGGCACTTTCCCTCCGCGGCCTCGCGCAAAAAGGCGACCCGCTCGCCCTCGAGATCTTCGACCTTCAAGCCAAGGCCCTCGGTCTCCACGTGGCCAACCTCGCCATGGCGCTCGACCCCGGCTTCGTCGTAGTCGGCGGCGGTTTGATCGACCCCGAATCCACCACGCCCGAGTTCCGCCAGCGCTACCTCGACGGCATCCGCAACGCCGCCGAGCCCTACCTGTTCCCCGCGCAGCGCAAGTGCATGAAAGTCTCCGCCGCCACCCTCGGCGAACTCTCCCAGGCCATCGGCGCCGCCCTCGCCGCGCTCTACACCGCCGCCAAAGCGGCGGTCTGATCCCTCCGCCGTGGCCCTGAGCGTGAGCTCAGGGCGTTTTGCCCGCCGCGCGGGCCGTCGTCTCGTTTCCTACGCATGGCCCGCGCCCCCCTTTTCTTCCGTCAAGCAGTCGTTCTGCTCGGTCTTCACGGGATCTTGGCGCTCGCCTGCCGCGCCGAACTCCCGTCGCTCCCCGCGCCTCCGAGCGCGCCCGCCAACAGCGTTGTCCTGCCCGCCTCCGCCGCTCACAAAGCCACCGGTGATTCCTGGCTCGTGCAGACCCGCTGGCCCAACACCCAAAGCCGCCACCTGCACGGCGCCGCCTCGATCCGCTTCGATTTGGCCGCGCTCCAACTCACGCCCGGGCACTACCGCCTCGGCCTCATCGCCCGCACCGGCACTCGCCACGGCGAACCCAACGCCCAGATCGCCGCCTACACATGGCGTGCTCTCCCCACCGACAGCCAACCGTCCACGGCCCCCGCGCCCTTCCAGCCGCTCGACGGCGACGGCTTCCACGCTGTGCTCGAATCCGGCGAACCCGACTCGTGGGGCAACTGGTATGGCACGCTGCAATCATCCCGCCTCGTGCTCCTCCGGGGCGACGAACACATCGAGATCTTCAACCGCGACAATCACGGCGGCGTAATTGCGCTATGGATACAGTCCGCCGACGGCATCAACTCCGCCGAAATCGAACTTCGCGTAGATGCACCGCTTCACGCCTTCACCCACGGCGTCCGTCCCACGATTCATCTCCGCGCGCGCCTGCCCGCCGGCCTGCCCGCCCTCGAAGCCGTGCTCGTGATCGACACCCTCGATCTCCTCACCGACCAAAGCGCCTCTTCGCGCACCCCGCTTCGCCTGCGCCCCGGCGCGACACACACCGCGACGCTCACCCCCGACCTTAAACCCGGAGTCTTCCGAATCCGCGCACAACTCGCGCCCACCGCGCCGTCCACGCCCGCGCACGAAAACCCAAGCTCCGCCCAACTCACCGTCGCCGTCTCCCCCGCGCGCCTCGCCTCAGACCTGCCCGACGACTGGCCGCTCGGCGCCCACGTCTCGCCCGAAGTGCCGCCGCTTCCCGGCTTCAAGTGGTATCGCTACTTCGCCCAATGGCCGGACATCCACCGCGCTCCCGACCGTTTCGACTGGTCGCGTTTCGACACCGTGTTCACCGCCGTGCAACAAGCCGGCGGACGCCTCCTCGTCGCCAGCGACGGCTCCCCCACCTGGACCTCCTCTCGCGGCAAAGCCGGCATGCACTGGTCCGCCCACGCCACGGCCTATCCGCCCGACGACTGGTCCGCGCTCCGCGACTACCTCATCGCGATGCTTACCCGCTACACCGACGCTCGCGGAACGCTCGCCGCCCTCGAACACTGCAACGAAGCCAACACGCCCGACCGCTGGCTTGGCGACACCGCCGACATGCTCGCCCAAGCCCGAGTCTTCGAAGCCGCCGCTAAATCCGCCCCGCACCCCGTGAAAACCATCGCACTCGCCGTGAGCGCCGGCGACCACCGCGACTACGTTCGCCGCCACGTTGAGGCCGGCGTGCTCGCCCATGCCGACGCCGTCTCCGCCCATTTTTACGAGGAGCTGATGAGTCCCCAACTCGCCACGCCCATCAACAACCTTCCGCGTCACGTCGCCATGTTGAGCGACCCGATGCGCGCCGACGACATCGACCGCCCGATGATCAACACCGAGTCCGGCATCACCTTCGCCCCGCGCGTCAACGGCCGCCCGCCCACCCAAGCGCAACTCAACGCTCTCTCCTCCACCGATCCGCGCCACAACACACGCGAACCGTGGCTCGTCGGCCCGCACTGGCGCCCGGTCAGCGAACGCCGCGCCGCCTCCACCTATGTCTCCGGCTTCACTCAACTCCTCGCCCTCGGCGTGCGCCAATCGTTCGTCTTTAGCCAAGCCGACTTCCTCATCGACGGCGCCCCAAGCCTCCCGTGGGTCGCACTCGGCCGACTCGGCGACGCGCTCCACGGCGTCGATCACCGCCACGTGCACCCGCTCGCCGCGAACTACCCCGGCGGCGAAGAAAAAGACGGCAGCCCGAAAGCGCTCGCCTACCTGTTCGGCCGGCCCGACGGGCGCCAAGTTATCATCGCGTGGGGCTTTCTCAGCGACACGAGCGTCGGCCGTTCCAAACACTGGCAGCCGTGGCTTGAGCCGCGTCCGCTGCGTATCCGGTCCACAATTACATCAGGCGTGCTCTCCGACCTCTACGGCCGCACCTCCTCCGCCATCCGTCCGGATGCCGAAGGCTTCCTCGAACTCACCTGCGGCGAAGAACCAGTGTTCATCCACGTCACCCGCTGACAACCGCTCGGCTCCGGCGCCGCTACACCGCCGGCTTGCCTCCGCCCAAAACCCGCCTCATCCGTTTCTCTTTATGGCAACGCTTCCCACCCAGTTCTCCAACGTCACCGTCAACACCAAGGCCAACGTCTATTTCGACGGTAAGGTCGTGAGCCACACCGTGCTGTTCGCCGACAACTCCAAGAAGACCCTCGGCCTCATCTATGCCGGCTCCTACCACTTCGGCACCGACGCCGCCGAGCGCATGGAGATCGTCGCCGGCGAGTGCAAAGTCACTCTCGACGGCCAGACCGCGGTCAACTCCTACGCCGCCGGCACCTATTTCGACGTGCCCGCCAAGTCCGGTTTCACCATCGAAGTGACCTCCGGCATCGCCGAATACATCTGCTCGTTCCTTTCGTAAGACCGCGTCTCGCGTCTCGGGAAGCGCCAGCGACCCGATCCGCCCGCCCCCCCCCGCGCGTTGACAATCCCGCCAACGCGCGCCCCTTCGGTTTCCGCCATGCGCTCCATCTTCGTCCTGATCCTCCTCGGTGTCGTCCTCGCATCGATCGCCCTCGTGGTGCGTTCGGGCATGATGTCTCGCGACAACCCCGGCCAACCGATTAACGCCGCCATGCGCACCGCCCTCGGCGACCGCGCNNCACCAATGGTCCGACCGCGACACGCAGATCGCCGCCCAAAACTACAACGGCGCCGTGGACGGCCCCGACGGCCTGCGCTACATCGTCCGCCAGCCCGGCTCCGGCCCCACGCCGCAAAAAGGCCAAATCGTCACCGTTCACTACGAAGGCCGCTTCCTCGACGGCGAGAAAGTCTTCGACACCTCCGCCAACCGCGAAGGCCCGTTTAACTTTCGCCTCGGCCAAGGCGCNNGTGATCGCCGGCTGGGACCTCGGTGTCGCCGACATGAAGGTCGGCGAAAAACGCACCCTCATCGTCCCCTACTGGCTCGCCTACGGCGAAAAAGGCATCCGCGGCCACATCCAGCCGCACGCCACCCTCGTCTTCGACATCGAACTCCTGAAGGTCGAGTAACCCGCGGCACTGAGCGTGAGCTCAGTGATCGCCCACCCCCGACCTCCGTCGTGGGAAGCGAGCTTGCNNCCCCCTCCGTCGTGGGAAGCGAGCTTGCTCGCGATTTTGACGCCCATCGCGAGCAAGCTCGCTCCCCACCTCGGAAGAAGCCCCCTGCTCACGAGCGAAACAACACGCTTTCGCGGCCAAACATCCTTACGCACCACGCCAGCGCGAGGCCCGCGTAAACGCACGTCGATCCAAAGATCAACGCGAGCTGCCCCCACGGCCACACGCCCGACACCAGCTCCTTGCACGCAAGCGTCACGTTGAGCACGGGCACCAGCGCCAACGTCGCGTCCAGCTCCACGCCGGGCAACACGCCCGCGATCGCCGGTAAAATCACCACCGCCACCATCGGCGCCAGATACGTCTGCGCCTCCTTCTGCGTGCGCGCGAACAACGAGATCGTCAGCGCCACCGCCGCGAACACCACCGCCAGCGGCAGCACCAACACCACCACGCCCACCAACCCCAGCGGGTCCAGCGACGGCAACGCGCTTCCCGCCTCCGCCGCGCCCGACAGATGCTCCGCCATCCGCCCCGATCCGAGCATCGCGATGCCACCAATGATCAACGACGCCGTCAGCGAGATCAACGAACACGCCACGGTCGTCAGCGACACCGTGAGCACCAACAAAAACTTCCCGAGCACGATATCCACCCGCGAGGTCGGACTCGACAACAACGTCTCCAACGTCCCGCGCTCCTTCTCGCCCGCCATCAAATCGATCGCCGGATAAATCACGCCCGTGAAGCTCAACAGAATCAGCAGATACGGGATGAACCCGCCAAACGCATTCCCGCCCACCTTCTCCGGCGGCGCCACGTTCTCCGCGCGAATCTCGAACGGTCGCGCAAACCCCGCCGCCAACCCGCGCTCCTCCAGCCGCCCCGCCAACGTCCGCTCCCGCAACTCCGCGAAAAACCTCCTCAATTCCCCGACCGCGTGACGCGACTTATACTCGCCTTCGTAATGGTAGATCCGCACCTCCGCCGGCGCGTGGTCCTTCAGCGACGTCTCAAATCCTTCGGGGATCTCCACCACGGCCCGCAGGCGTTTGTCGCCCACGCGCTCGCGCCAATCTTCCGGCGCCTCGACGACCACGAGCCCCTCCGCCGCTTCCAACGCCGCGCGCACCGTCGGCGAATCCCCGCCCCCGAGAACCGCCACCACCGACGATTCCGCCTGCGCGCTCTTCATCACGCGATGCGTCGTGAAGCCGAACACAAAAAAGATCGCCGGCATGATCACCGCCGGCACGAGGAACATCGACGCCAACGTGCGCCGGTCGCGCAGCGCTTCGCGCACTTCCTTCCGATACACCGTCCACGTGTCGCGTAGCTTCATAGTTCGCCTCGATTGATTTCGTCACGCCGTCTCCGAGCCCCGCCTCCGTCGCGAGAGCGAGCGTGCTCGCGATTCCGCTTCATAGCGCGCCCTCCCCGCCCGCGACCTTCACAAAAATCTCCTCCAAGTCCCGCTCGCCATGCCGCTCGCGCAACTCATCGAGCGTCCCCTCCGCCAGCAACCGCCCGCCATGGATGATCCCCACGCGGTCGCACAACTTCTCCACCTCGCTCATGATGTGAGTCGAGTAGATGACCGTCTTCCCGCGCGCCCGGCACTCGCGCACAAACCGCACGATCCCCCGCGCCGCCATCACATCGAGCCCGAGCGTCGGCTCGTCCAAAATCAAGACCTCCGGATCGTGCACCAGCGTTCGCGCGATCGAGGTTTTCTGCTTCATGCCCGTCGAAAACGTATCCACGCGCCGGTCCAGAAATTCCGCCATTTCCAACTCCTCCGACAACCGCGCCGTGCGCTCCCCGATCGCGTCGTCCGTCAAGCCGTGCAACCGCCCGAAATACGCGATCGTTTCCCGCGCCGTGAGCCGCGCGTAGAGCGCCGTGCTCGCCGCCAAAAACCCCACGCGATCCCGCACGCGCGCCGGTTGTTTCGCGACATCGAAACCCGCGACGCTCGCCTGTCCGCCGGACGGCGCGATCAACGTCGCCAGCATGCGCAACGTCGTCGTCTTGCCCGCGCCGTTTGCGCCCAACAACCCATAGATCCGCCCCGGTTCGCAGGTGAACGACACGTCATCCACCGCCCGGATCTCGCCGCGCTTTTTGTCGCGAAACACTTTGGTGAGATTGCGCGCGTCGATCATTTCGCCCCGCAGCATTTACATCTCCTCTTATTCAGGAAAGGCCTTTCAACCACAGATCACACAGATAATCACAGATGGACCGCACGCACGGCGGACGGAGATATCTGTGCTCATCCGTGTAATCTGTGGTTAACTCTTCTTATTCATCCATGAAACCCCAAGTCATTGTTGTCGGCAGCTTCATGCAGGACCTCGTCTGGAACTGCGCCTCCTTCCCCGCTCCCGGTGAAACCGTGATCGGTTCCTTCGCCGCCGGCCCCGGCGGCAAAGGCTCCAATCAGGCCATCGCCGCCGGTCGCGCCGGCGCCGCCACGCTGTTCATCGGCGCCGTCGGAGCCGACACCTTTGCCGCCGATGCCCGCGCGTTCTACAAAGCCGAAAAGATCGCCGCGCACCTGATCGAAAAACCCGGCCACGCCACCGGCACCGCCGGCATCCTCGTCAACGGCTCCGGTCAAAACGAGATCGTCGTCGCCCTCGGCGCCAATGCCCGCCTCGCCAAAGCCGACCTCGACCCGAAGCTCTTCTCCGGCGCCCAAGTGGTCGTCGCCCAGCTCGAATCGAGCCTCGCTGCCGCCACCGCCGCGCTCCAAGCGGCCCGCGCCGTCGGAGCCGTCGCCGTGCTTAACCCCGCGCCGATGCGCGCCGACTTCAAACCGGCGATCCTCAAACACGCCGACGTGCTCATCCCCAACGAAACCGAGTTCGCTGCGCTCGTGAATCTTCTGCCCGCCACCCAGCGCAAAGATTTCACCGAGGCCGAACTCGCCAAATCGTCCCACGACACCATCCACGCCCTCGCCCGCGCCTTCGGGCCGCCCGTGGTGATCGTCACGCTGGGAAAACGCGGCTGCCTCGTGTCACAGGAAACCGGATACACGTTTATTCCTGCGCACAAAGTAAAGGCCGTGGACACGACCGGCGCCGGCGACGCGTTCGTCGGCGGTTTCTCAGCCGGACTCGTGCGTTTCAAAGGCGACCTCCTTGCCGCCGCGCGGTTCGGCACCGCCGTCGCCGCACTCTCGGTCACCAAACCCGGTGCCGCCTCCGCGATGCCGCGCCTCGCCGACATCCTCAAAAAAGCCCGCTGACCGCCCCGCCTTCCCGTGGCCCTGAGCGTGAGCTCAGGGAGGATCGTCCACCGCCAGACCAAGGCCTTTCCACAGATGTCCGGAACACAAATCCTCCGGCATCTGTGCCCATCTGTGAAACCTGTGGTTAACGCCCGGATCTTTACGGCTGTTAAAACACCCCCCCCCGCACCCGCTCTCCGAGCTCACGCTCAGAGCCACGCCCGCCACGCCCTCACACCACACCATCCCCAAGCGCGGCCGGCGCCTCGATCTCGACCGTGAACACCGTGCCGACACCCACGCGGCTCTCCACGGCGATGTCGCCGCCGAGCAACCGCGCGAGTTCGCGCGAAATGCACAACCCGAGCCCGGTGCCGCCATGTCGCTGCGCCGCCGATTCGCTCACCTGCGCATATTCCGCAAACAGACCTTGCCGCTGCGCCTCCGTGAGCCCGACGCCGGTGTCGCTCACCCGAAACCGCACGCGCCCGCCCTCCGCCGCCACCCTCAGCTCCACTTCCCCGCGCGCGGTGAACTTCACGGCGTTCGACAGCAGATTGCTCAAGATCTGCCGCAACCGCAGTCCGTCGGTGAGGATCGCCTGAGGCACCGAGTCGTCGATCGTGTGCCGCAATTGCAGGCCATTCACTTGCGCGGACGCCCGGAAGAGCTCGCAGATGTCGCCGACGAACCGCCGCGTCGGCACGGGCGTGATCTCGATTTTAAAACGCCCCGCCTCGATTTGCGCGTGATCCAGCAGCCCCGTAATCAGCTGCAACAAGTTGTCCGCCGACACCTCGATGAGGTTCATCAACTCGCGTTGCGCCTGCGTGTGGGTCTCCATCTTGAGCAACGCCAACACGCCGATGATCCCGTTGAGCGGCGTGCGAATCTCATGGCTGATGAACGCCAGATAACGGCTCTTCGCCGCGTTCGCGTTCTCCGCCCCTTCCTTCGCGAAACGCAACTTCCCGTTTAATCGCAGCAACGGCAGCAACCAGCCCACCGCCCCGAGCGCCACCACCGCCAGTCCGCCGAGCAACCAGTAAAACACCGTGAGGTTCGCGCGCGGGTTTTCGTCGTAGAGAAACCCCTCGAAATCGAAATTCGCCGGCAGCAACCCGAACTCCGCATACGTCTGCGCGATGTGCCGCCACCGTCCCGGGTTGTTGTGGCCCGCCTCGATCACGCCGGGGTGCATCAACTCAGCCGTCTTGGCCGCCTCGAAGCGCAGGTGCTCGCGCGAGTGCCGCTGCGTGTAACGCGTGAAGATCAGCTCGATGATCTCCTCGGGGTTTTGCAGCGCATACTCCCACCCCCTCAAACTCGCCGCACGAAACGCCCGCACGCGGTCCGGATGCCGCCGCACCTGCTCCTCGGTCGTGAACAAGTTGTCCCCGTAAAAATCGATGCCCCCGGACCGCGCGACAAAGATCAGATAATTCACCCCCGCCTCCTTCAGCTTGAACGGCTGGTCGGTCACATACGCCGACATCGCGTCCACCTTTCCCTCGATAAAATCCTCGATGCGCTGCGTGTGCGGTTGAATACGCAACCCGTCGAGGTTCACGCCCTCGTGTTTGAAATACGCCAACAGCTCCGCCTTCTCCGACTCGATCATCATCATCGGACGCCCATGCAGATCGGGCATCGCCGTAATACCCGGAATCGCGCGCGCCACCAGCGCCAACGGCGAATGTTGAAACACCGCCGCGAGCACCACCGCCGGTTTGCCCTCCGCGCGCGACAGCAACAAATCGGAGTTGCCCACGCCGAACTCCGCCCGCCCCGCGAACACCGCCTCGACCGGGTTCTCGCCCGGCTTCGCCTCGATCAACTCCACCTCCAGCCCCGCGTCGCGGTAGAAGCCTTGCTCGATGGCCGCGTAATAACCGGCAAACTGGAACTGGTGTTGCCACTTCAACTGCAACCGCACGCGGTCGAGCCGCCCCTCCTCCGCGCCCGACACGAACGCCACGGCGGGCCCCGCGACGACCCACAACAATCCTGCGGTCAGAATCGACCGCCCTCGCCCACCCAAGACCTCGCACGCTCGCCACATAAAATTTTCGGAAAAACCACTGAGGTTTTCACCTCACATTTCAACTACCAAGGTGACCTCGCCCGCTTCTTCGGAACACTCATCACCCACGCCGCTCCTATTTGTTCCCCTTGCCCATGCCCGACGACGCCTCCTCCGCCCCCACCTCGACCGCCCGCTGGGACGGCGGTCGCTTGCTCGCCGCGTTGCTCATCGTCTGCACCGTCGTCGCGTTTTGGCCCGTCACGCAATGGCTCGTGCGCGAGGTGTCCGCCAGCGCGCAAATCCGCCAGTCGTTTGTCCTGCTCGGCGCTGCCGCCGGACTCGTCGCCTGGCAACACGCGCACGAATGGCGCCTGCGCCTCGTCGTGGGCAACCGCGCGTTGTTTCTCCTCGGCGGCGCCTATACGTGCATGGCCGCCGCGTGGGTGTTCGGCATCACGTTGTTTGTTTTGCCGGCGTTCGCGCTCGGCCTCGCGGGGTGTCTGCACGTGGCGATCGGCGAAGAAGCCTGGCGCTTTGTGCGCCCGCTCTGCATCGGGTTTGTCGCGTGCCTGGTGATCATCCTGCTGTTCCCGTTGCTCGATTGGCCGCTTCGCCAGATGGCCGGCATCAACGCCGCGCTCATGCTCAAGGAACTCGGTTTCACGCCGCAGCTCGGGGTGATCATGGAGCCCGCGCCGAAACTTTTGCTCAACACGGGCAAAAACCTTTTTGAGGTCGCGACCGAGTGCAACGGCTTCGGCCTGATCACGAGCGGCGTGGTGCTCGCCCTATTGGCGGGAGGAATCGCGGAGCGGCGTGCCATCGCGTTCCTCTGGCTGCTGCCCCTGGCGCTGGTGGTGGGCTTTGTGTTCAACCTCCTGCGGATTCTGGGCATCTGCCTGCTCGCGCCGTATTTCCCGAACCACTACTACGCGCTGCACGAGACAGCAGGCATCATCATGCTCTGGTCCGGTCTCGGCCTGATCGGCTGGCTCGCCTGGCGTCCGGCGGCGAAGCCGCACCGCTTAGGACGAACGTGATGAACGACCAAACCCACGCTCCCTCAATCCCGCCCGCTGAGGCTCCTTCATACTTGGCGCACACGCCAGAATCCGACTCCAGGGCATCGAGACGGAGTTCTGCCCACCGGCCTCGCCGCAGGACAACGGATCTTATGGCTTCATCCTAGCGGGGTGGTGGTTCTCCTGGACAGATGCCCCAACGCGTAACTTGGCCGATTCTGCCACTGCTCCAAGCCGCTGCGAACCCCATGCCCCGCAGCACAAAATTCCTCACCAAAATCGCTCCGGTGGCGCTGCGTGGAATAAGGCCGCGACCTCCCGCGGCGGGCCGGTGCGTCCCGCTTCGGGCCGCGTGTCGACCGTTTTATTTGTCGGCACTCCGAGCCGGGCCGCCTCCGCCTTGGGGCTGCTCGAAGCGCTCGCCGAGTTTACCCTCACTGTTGGTGTGTAGCTGACGACCGCTCATGTCCACCTGCGGCACTTCGCAGGTCATCCAATAATCGTGCATAATCTTGAACTGGTGCACCAGGCCCCCCGCGTCGTTTGGCTTCCGGTGATAGGCACTGGCGCCCAACATGTAGGCTTTCTTGATGTCGTCTTTATCCGTGGAGCTGGTCATCACGACCACCGGGATGACGGCCCATGCCGGGTTTCCCTTGAGATGTTCAAGCACCGAAAAGCCATCGGCGACCGGCATTTTTAGATCGGTGATAATAAACGTCGGATACGGGTGGGCTTCGCGGTCCGCAAAGCGCCCCTCGCCCATCATGTAGGCGATGCCCGCGGCCCCGTCCTCGACCGTCTGGATCTTGGTTTTCACTCCGCTTTTTCGAAACGCGTTTTCCGCGAGAAACAAAAAGTCGGGATCGTCATCGATCATCAGAATCGTGGGATTCTCGGTTTTCATAGGTTGGGAATGGTCGCTTCGGATGGTCGCTCATCCACGTGTTGCGGTTGCCACGGCACGACAGTGCGTCCGCCGCTGCGGTTCCGGTCGCACTGACCGAGTGCGACCGCATTTCCGCTTGATACGGCTATGGGGAAACTAGCCAAGGACGAGCGCCCCGCATCCATGCAATCGACGTAATTGCCGACGTGGCGAGGCAGCGTCTGCGGTCCGAAAGCAGCGGAGGTGACGGGGCTGCACGATCGGCGCTCACGGTGATGATTTACCCGCCGCGCCTTGCCGTCGGCGTTGCACGACATCGTGTGCCCACGCATCGAGGCGGCGGATGAACGCACGCGGGTGTGGACTGCGAAACTTATCGGGCGTCCAGTCTTCGCCGTTCTCGTAAATGGTCTGGGGGATAACGCAGGTTCCGAAGGCCCAGTCAGCTACGGGCAGGCCGAAGAAGCCCGAGATGGATTCATTGCAGTCGGTGACCGCGTGGTGCCGGAGGTGGAACGCATAGATCGGCTGCCAGAACCGCCCCCAGCGCGGGTGTTTGACGAGCGGCTCCCAGCGTTCGAGCGGCCAGTGATTGATGGCGTGCAACACCTCGTAAAGCGTGAGCGAAACCGCCAGCGCCGCAAAGCCGGAGAAAAACCACGGGAACGACGGAAACAGCCACTGCAACACCGCGAGCCCGGGCGTGAGCAACGCAGCGAAGGCGGCCAGTGCATACCACGGGAAAAACGATGCCTCGCCTTGTTCGGGTTCGGTGATCGGGAACTTGTTTTCGATAAAAAGAATCCCCCGTCCGTCGCGCGTTTGTTTACGAGCAATGTGAGTCAACGCGTGATGAAGCGTGTGTTGACGATACAGCCGGCGAAGGAACGGGACTGCGGGAGTGTGCAACACGTAGCGATGGAAGAAGTATTCCATGAAGGCGTTGACCAAGCTGATCGCCACGAACGCCACGACCGCCTTCCACGCTGGCGCGAGCAGCTGTTGTTGCCACACGCCAGGCGCGAGGAGCCGGAGCAACGCCAACAAACAGACGAGCGTGAGGAGAACGGTGACGAGGAACAGCGAGAGCGAAAACTCCTCGTGTGTGTGTGTCGTGCCTGTTTCGCGGTGGTCCATAGCGGCCCCTTCTGTGATGTGCCCCTAGACCCAGGGCGCACATGTCCGGTTCGGGCGCCGGACAGACAAAGGCGCTTACGACCCTAGAAAGAGGAATCCCCTCGTCACGTCCGGAGGTGTTTTAACCGAGGCGCGTTTCCGGCCGCAACGCGTGGACGCCGAGTAATCGAATAACCGCATCAATCACCCGCGCCAGCAAAGGGGCGACCGCACTCTGTCCGTCCAAGCGCGGGCCACGCCGTCAGTCCTCGCTTGGTTGGCCATGTGATAAATTACGTCACTGGAGCGGCAGACACCACGCGACTAGGAGTCACGGGGTCCATTAGCCCGCGCCTAAGTGCGAGCAGCATGAGCACGGCCACGGTGGTGCCCGTCGGGAAGTAGAGCAAATGACACCAAGCGACCAATTTAATGAACCCAGCGTGACGGCCCTTTACCAAACAGAATGCGCCAGCCCACGCCAGAGGCCCCAAAATCCACCCCACCCAGATCTGCGCGGCCAGACCGGCGGTCATGAGCCCCGCCCAAGTAAAGAGGCTGCCCTCCGTGAATGAAAGAGGCACCTCGCCGGGGCCGATGATCAAGGACCCAGCGCTGAGAAGCGTCATCGTTGAAAGCGCGGAAAAAATAAAGTGAAGGGTCCCGATGAACCCTAAAAGCGCGGCCAAGAAGTAGCGGTTGCCCTCACGAGAGAGGCGACGGGTTTTCGTGTTTTGCGCGTCCATACTCCGGCGAGTTTATACCGAGACCCATAACTCGCAAACGCCGGCCTATCGTGCATTTCCCTAAACCGATAACCGGTCAGGCCCGGACCGGCCGCCGGTATCATCCGAAGACGTAGGTAAGGTTGTCCGGAGACGCGGGAAATTTTTTCTTTTTAGCAGAACGGGGTCAGGCCGCTAGACGCTAGATTGTATCTGACTGATGTAAGCCCTAACCGAGCTCACCTTTCCCATATTCAGCTGAGCAGTGATCCAAGCGTAAGGAGCCCCGGCTTTCCGCAAGCTCTGCGCCACCACAATCTTCCACGGAGCCCCGCAGATCTCGGCGAGCGCATCGTCCGTGGTTTTACCCATGCGATTTAACTCCACGTCAAGCGCTTGCGCCCAATGCGCCGATTTAAGCTCCTGTAGTTCACCCGCCTCAACACCCGGACTGAGCGCTCTCTGCGCATGATCTTTGGCTACCGCGCGCTTCCATCCCTGCGAGCCAATCGCCCAGCCGGCAGACAAATTCTCCAGACCCCGCCGCTTCTGCTCCGCGTCATCGCCCGCCAACCCGGTCAACAACGCGACATACTCACGCCAGCCCGAGGCTGAATCCGCCATCCCTTTTTGGGTGAGCCAAGCCTCACAGGATAACCAAGCGGGCCGCCCCTCACGCACAAACCTTCGCAAGCTGCTCCAGCGAAAAGCCGCAAGCTGATCCACACTCACGATCCCCGCGCGCGCCGGGTTGAGGTGAATATAGTCCACCACGTTCGCCAGCGCCGCCGAGTTTTCGATCAACAGGGCCTGATACCTGCCTTGAAAAAGGTGCCCGCGTTCCTGTCGGAACCGGTTAAAGCGAGTGGCGAAGGTGCTTTGCAACCAATGCATACCGTCCACCAAGTTCGCCCGTGGCGTCTCCAATGCCAGATGGTAGTGGTTTCGCATCACCACATAGGCATGCAACCTCCAGCCATTCTCCTCACACGCTTCATGCAACGCATCCTCGAACGCTCGAGCTGCGCCTGCCGATTCGAACACATCTCGCCGATAATTCCCACGATTGATAACGTGGTAAACCGCTCCCGGGTATTGGATTCTCAGCTTCCTCGCCATTCCCGCCCACCGTGCCCTCGGCTGCCACTTACTCAAGCCAAAATCTAGCATCTAGCGGCCTGACCCCGTCGGCTCGTCGCCGTCAAAAACACCGGCTGACGATAGTTCCCTCGGTTGATCACGTGATACAACCATCCCTCCTGCTCATACCTCAGTTCTCTTGCCATTCACCATCCCTAGCCGCCGCCACGGCCTGCCTGACACCTTCGAAACAAAAATCGCTATTGCGCATCAGCGGCAGCCGGCCTGTTTTTGGCGGTAATGAAACCCTTCGTTCGTAGTGCGATTCTGGCGTGTTTGATAACGGCGAGCCTTTCGGCGCAGGTCGTGACGCAGCGGTTCAATCTGGTCGTCGATAGCCTCCAGTATGGTCCGGTTTTCGGGGTCGGGGCGGTGCCGTATTCGTTCTCGCTCGATTTCACGTTCGATCTCACGGCGAATCCGCACGTCGCGTCCTTTGCGCAGGACACCTTCGGGGGCACCGTGACGACGGGCACTTGGTATGTGTTCGGTGCGGAATCGATCACGGCGATCACCGGCAGTTTCGGGACGCGCTCCTTCCCGTTGGCGGACTTGTCAGCTACGTCGCTGGAGGATGGGCCGGACGGCGAGCCGGGCGCTCGTTATGTGTTTATAGCCGACACCGACCTCACCACGGCGCCGTCGATCGTGTTGTTCGACTTCGACTTTAGCGACGGCAGCTCTTTTGGGTTGGGGCGCTTTAATTCCAATGATGGGAACGTATATGTCCCGGGTTTCCGGGTCGCGGACATCGATTTCGATTCCATCGGGAGGGGCTCCGTCTCCTCGATCGAAATGGTCTCCGTCGTGCCTGAGCCGTCCACCTATGCCGCGATCATGGGCGCCTGCGCGCTTGGACTCGTCGCGTCGCGTCGCCGCAGGACGCGTGCTTCCCGCGGTTGATCCACAGAGCTCGGTAGAGATCGGCGATCAGCACCGCGAGGACGGCCCGCGAGGGCGGGGTGCCCGCGAGGACGGGGTCGGGGCGTAACCGGTTAACGACGCCGCCTATGAAGTAATACCTTTAAGCTAAGGGGATTGGGAAAGCCTGCTTGGGCCGCTATCCACGCGTAAGGTGCTCCGATATGCCGCAGTTCAACGGCTAAATCCAAACGCCATTCCGCTACGGCCTCTCGCGGCTTCAGTGTCGCCAAGTCAGCGGGTTTCCTGCCCAACCCAGCTAAGCGCGTAACTAACGCAGCTTGCCACTGGTCCTCACGCACTCCGCGTGCCTCCTGACGACTGATACCGACCAGCTCCTTGTGCGATAATTGCTTCGCCAATGCCGCCCGCCAACCGGCCGTTCCAATCGCCCACCCGGAGCACATTTGGTCGAAGCCCTGGCGTTGCTGCTCCTCGGCATCTGCGGCGAGTTCGCGCAGTCGGGATTCGTAGGTGGTCCAGCCCTTGACGTCATCTTTGAGGCTCCAGACAGGCATCACCAAATCGCCCACCAAACCGGACCAGCGATCGCCTTTGAGAAACCTTCTCAGGCTGCTCCAACGGAAACCGCCGAGTTGCTCAACCGGCACAATGCCGGCGCGCACCGGGTTCAGGTGGATGTAATCGACCACCCGTGCCAAGGCTGCTGCGTTCTCGATAGGCAGAGCCTGATAGCGGCCTTGGAAAAGATGGCCTCGCTCCGAACGGAACCGGTTAAACCGCGTTGCAAACGTGCTCTGCAGCCAATGCATGCCGTCCACCAAATTCGGCTTCGGGGTTTCGAGGGCGAGATGGTAGTGATTCGTCATCAGGACATAGGCGTGTAGCCGCCACCCAAACTTCGCCACCACCTGCTGCAGGGCGGTTTCAAACGCCTGTGCCGCCCCGACCGAGCTAAACACCGGCTGCCGATAGTTCCCCCTGTTGATCACATGATACAACCCGCCCTCTTCCTCTACCCGCAGTTTTCTCGGCATGTTTCCGTTCTTAACAGCAAACGTTCAAAACACCAGCATCCGTTTACCGTTTACGGCCCGACCCCGTCGGCTCGGCCTTCTTACAAACATCGCGAAGCATCTGCGGCGAGTTAGAATAATCACTAACCGCATCTTTAAGAAATTTCCAAACCTGGTTAAGCCAAGTCATAAAATCGAATGCGAGTTGTTCCACAGCTTGATGATCAATAGATTCGAGTGCCTCAAGTTGGAGCTGCCCGTCAAGATCTCGATGAGCTGCCACAATATTTCTAATTCTATGGAAATCCTTTTCATGTTTTTTCCGATATGCACGCAGTCCCAATGATATTTCATCCAAAGCGATAGCATGATCAGCCGCACGCGGAAGCGCTTTCACTAAAACACGAACCTTGCCACCAAGAAGCATGGGGAAGTCCTCGAAAAACTCCGAAAACAGCAAGATTAAGTGTTTTGAATATACACTTTTTCTAAAGCCATTCCGCTCCGCGATAAGATCGTGGTGCAAAACCGCATGATCCAAGTTCAGCATTAGGAGATAAAGACTAACATCATAAAGCTCATCCAGAACAGCAGATCCATTTTCCTTGGCACGTGCCTTCTCCCTTCGAACAGTCGCTATTGTTTCATTTATACTCTGAACGTTATCGGCAACAGCACCACGAAGTCGCCATCGATGCAACCAAGTCAAAAGCTCCATAATCAAAGCCCGCCACCTCTCCCTAATCTTATGCTTAAACTTATTCACACGCAAAGGACCACCTGAAAGGGGTCAGTGGAGCTTTAGAACAACATTTTCGACCAAATCCTTTATAACCTCTTCCGCAGTCGGCTCTGTAGTAACAACCCCGGAAGGATGTGCCGCGAGATTACGGCGTTTCAACTTTTCTTCCATAACCTTGTTTACTGAGCCTGAAATAATTCCAGCACTACTACATACAGCAATTACCTGAGACTCTTTCCACTCCGTAAAATCATCACGCTGGCTAATGGAACTGAACTTTTCCCGCGGAAACCGGGTCGGAAAAGTCGCGTTAAAAGCGGCTAGGCGTTTTGGCTCATTAAGCACCCAAGAGCAGAGGTGATCGTAAGCCAAGTTCCATGCCATCACAACGGCTGCGCGAAAGGCCCGGTGCTTAAAGCAGATGAGGCATTCTTCTAGAAAGGCTTTATCCGAGGCATTATGAATCCGCCCAGGCAATTCTGAAAGCAGCTTGTGAATTTGAACTGTGGTAGCCCTTAAACCGTATTTTTTGGACAGTTCTGCTTGAATCGCAAACTCGAGCTTGAAGCGATCCCTCGTCCGCAGAATTTGTTTAGGGCTTTTCTCCCCAAGCGCGCGAAGATGGCTTGATATCTCGGGAAGCTCCAATGCAAGAGCGACAAAGCAACCCTTAAGCTCGGACGTGGAGAAATCCGGCTGCCCCCGAATTGTATGTAAAAACCACGCGAAGGCTTTGATGCGGTCGGTCTTGGAGGTGCCAACTGTGTCACCGTGAGTTTGCCACCACGCTTGAACATCCATCGTGCTATTCCTTCAGCGACTGCTCCACGGCCTTTTCGCCGATCAGGCTCAAGGAATACAGCCCAGGTTTAGATCCACTGTCGAAATAGGACTGGCCACTTTTAAAATTACGAAGTGCTTTACGAGGTCTATCAGGAACGTTTGTCCACTTCATCCACCTGAAGCATGTATATATATGATCGGCGGAAAATTCTTTAACGTCCGCATAATCGCGCAGCCACATCGCCGCGACTAAAGTCCGTCGCGCAGCCGACTCGCCTACCTTCTTGGTCGTCGCGAATTCATCAAGTGACATTGAAGCACCTTTGAAATTTATCGTAGTGAGCACTTGTGGAGGTTTTTCGCGCTCTTCTCGCTTCGGAGCACGGGCATTATACTGCTCAGCTGCGCTGTCATCCGATCCCGGTTCTTGAGGCTCGCCCTCCTCCTCTGCTTGGCCGTCTGCTTCAGCTTCAGACGACCGCGCATCAGCGGCGGAGGAGCCATTTATTTTGAGCACCTGCTTAGGCGTATTCCCCACCGCCCCGCGCACAGCTTCCCCGACACGCCGCAGCCCTTCTTGGATTGTTTGATCATCACCCTCCAACTGAAATACCATCACTAACATCTTACTTTTTGAAGAAGGGCGGGAATCGTCTCGTTTAGGCATTGTGTCAATCAGGCTAAGGTTAAGTGGTGAAGATGAATAGTAATGGGAAAAGCGATCATTATATAAAAAAGCCCCATTCTTCCGACCGGGGCTTTACGTTATGGGATTACTGGCAGGCTTCGCACTCCTCGCCGTTCTTCATGGCTTCGATGCTGCACACGCGTTTTTCCTCGGCGGTGTAGGTCTTCTTGGCCGGAGCGGCGGAGGTAGCGGCGCCGGAGTGGCTGCCGCCGGCGTCGCCGCTGTTTTGGCCACCGGAACTGCCTTCGCTCACCGCGCCGCGCATTTCCTTTTTCACTCCGACCGTGGCTTTCTCGATGTTCGAGGCGCCGAGGGTGCGGAGGTAGTAGGTCGTCTTGAGGCCCACGTGCCAGGCTTGGCGATACATGTGGCTCAGGGTTTTGAGGTCCGGAGTCTTGAGCCAGAGGTTCACCGACTGGGACTGGTCGATCCACTTCTGGCGGCGGGCGGCGGCTTCGATCACCCACTTGAAGTCGATGTCGAAGGCGGTCAGGTATTTCGTCTTCAGGTCGGCGGGGACGGCGTCGATATCTTTGAGGTCTCCGTCGAAATACTTGAGGTTGTCGATCATCTCCTGGTTCCAGAGTCCGCGGGCCTTGAGGTCCTTCACGAGGAAGTAATTCAGGACGATGAACTCGCCGGAGAGGTTGGATTTGACGAAGAGGTTCTTGTAGGTGGGCTCGATGCAGGGCGAGGTGGCCGTGATGTTGGAGATCGTGGCGGTGGGCGCGATGGCGAGGACGTTGCTGTTGCGCATGCCGTGTTTGGCGATCTTGGCGCGGAGGGGCGTCCAGTCCATGCGGCCGCCGCGGGGAACTTCGACGGGGACGCCGCGTTCTTGCTCGAGGAGGTCGATGGTGTCTTGCGGGAGGAGTCCGCGGTCCCACTTGGAGCCTTTGTAGCTGCTGTAGGTGCCGCGTTCGGCGGCGAGGTCGGAGCTGGCTTCGTAGGCGTAGTAGGCGATGGCTTCCATGGCCTCGTCGTTGAACTCGACGGCTTCGGGGGAGGCGAAGGCGTGTCCGCGGAGGTAGAGGGCGTGGGCGAGGCCCATGACGCCGAGGCCGATGGGGCGGTGGCGGCGGTTGGAGGTCTCGGCGGCCTTGGTCGGGTAGAAGTTGATGTCGATGACGTTGTCCAGGGCGCGCACGGCGGTCTGGATGGTCTCGCGGAGTTTCTTGTGGTCGAGCTGGCCGTCGGGGAGGAGGTGGTTCTCCAAGATGACGGAGCCGAGGTTGCAGACGGCGGTCTCGTCGTTGGAGGTGTTGAGCGTGATCTCGGTGCAGAGGTTGGACGAGTGGATGACGCCGACGTGGTCCTGCGGGGAGCGGAGGTTGCAGGCGTCTTTGAAGGTGATCCAGGGGTGGCCGGTCTCGAAGAGCATCGAGAGCATTTTCTTCCAGAGTTCGAGGGCTTCGATCTTCTGGCCGTAGATTTTGCCTTCCTCGGCGAGTTTCTCGTAGCGGAGGTAGGCTTCTTCGAACTTTTTGCCGTAGAGGTCGTGGAGGTCCTTGGTTTCGTTGGCGCGGAAGAGGGTCCATTGCTGGCGGGCCTCCATGCGTTTCATGAAGAGGTCGGGAATCCAGTTCGCCGTGTTCATGTCGTGGGTGCGACGGCGGTCGTCACCGGTGTTCTTGCGGAGCTCGAGGAACTCGAAGATGTCGTTGTGCCAGCATTCGAGGTAGGCGCAGCCGGAGCCTTTGCGTTTGCCGCCTTGGTTGACGGCGAC
>DFYA01000172.1:10964-18744 GCA_002382525.1 Opitutaceae bacterium UBA4094 | reverse complement strand
AAGCGGGCTGCCTACGTCGGAAGAGGAGAGAATCGCGAACGAGGTTTCGTCGCAGCGGAGTTGGACGCCTTTTGCGGCGAGGGCGGCGGCAAGGCGGGGGAGCAACGTGGGCGCGACGTCTGCGTGGACGAGGAGTTGCTCGACGGTGTTGCAGACTCCGGGGCGCTGGGTTTTCGCGTTGAGGAGAATGCTTTCCGCCAGCGCGGGATCGGCGTCTTTGTCGGCGTAGAGAAAACACACGCCGGTGTAGTGCTTGATGACGGGGATCGTGCTGTTTTGCGCGACGAAGCGGATGAGGCTTTCGCCTCCGCGGGGGATGATGCAGTGCACGTAGGCGTCGAGCTTGAGCAGCGTGTTGAGCGCGGCGCGGTCGGTCGTGGGGATCAACTGCACGGCGTCGGCGGGCAGGCCGGTCTCGGCGAGCGCTTGGGTGAGAAGCGCGGCGAAGGCGGTGTTGGTGTGAAAGATCTCTTTGCCTCCGCGAAGGATGGCGGCGTTGCCGGACTTGAGGCAGAGGATGGCGCAGTCGATGGTGACGTTGGGGCGCGCTTCGTAGATGATGCCGATCACGCCGATGGGCACGCGGCGCTTGCGAATGTGGAGGCCGTTGGGGCGGGTCCAGTCTTCGAGGGTGGCGCCGACCGGATCGGGAAGCGCGGCGACTTGCCGGACGGATTCGGCGAGGTGGGCGAGCTTGGTCTCGTTGAGGCTGAGGCGCTCGATCTGGTGTTTGGCGAGTCCGTTGGCCTCGGCCGCCGCGAGGTCTTTGGCGTTGGCCGCGAGGAGTTCGGCGGAAGCGGCGGGGAGTAACTCGGCGAGGCGGAGGAGCGCGGCGTCTTTGCGGTCGGTCGGGGTCGTGGCGAGCACGAGGGACGCGGCGCGGGCACGTTGGGCGATCGAGGTGACGAGTTGGTCGAGGTCGGCGGACATGGATGAAATGTCCAATGACGAATGACCGAGGACCAATGGCAAGCCTCCGCGGGACATAGGGCGTCCTATCGTTCTCGTTCTCTTTCCTCTGTATCTTTCTCTTTCGTCAGGACCGACGGGAGAAAGATTAAGATAAGAGGAAAGAGAACGAACGAGGCGTGGAATTACGCCGAGAGCTTGCGGACTTCGGCGTGGATCGCGGGCCACTGGGCGGCCGGGATTGCGGGGCCGAGGTGGCGGACGCATTCCGAGCCGAGGCGGGAGCCGAGGGCGCCCGCGGCGAGGGGGGACCAGCCGCGGAGATAACCGTAGAGGAAACCGGCCGCCCAAGCGTCGCCAGCGCCGGTGGTATCGATCACGGTGGGCGCGGGCACGGGGTGTATGCGGTGGAGGTCGGAACCTTGGGCGACCCAGGCTCCGTCCTTGCCCATTTTCACGGCGGCGAGTCCGCCGAATTCGGCGAGGCGTTTGGCGAGCGCGTCGTAGTTTTGGCCGACGCCAGGGAAGAGGGCGTGGATCTCGTCTTCATTGGCGAAGACGACGTCGATGCCGTGGTGGAGCTGGGCGAGGATCCAGTCGCGGGCGGCGTTGACGACCTCGAAGGAGGCGAGGTCAACGCTGATGGTGCAACCGGCGGCGCGAGCGGCGGTGATGACGGCGTTGGCGAGGTCGCGGTTAAAGAGCAGGTAGCCCTCGATGTGGGCGTGGCGGCAACCGTAGAAGTCGCCGGAGCTGATCTCGTGGGGGTTGAGGGTCATCGCGGCCGCGAGGCAGGTGCGCATGGTGCGCTGGCTGTCGGGGGTGATGAGGGAAACGCAGCGGGCGTTGGCGAGGTCCGCGTATTTGAATCTGGATACATCGCCGCCGGCGTGGGCGAAGTTTTCCTTGTAGGCGCGGGCGGTGGCGTCGTTGCCGAGCTTGCCGAGGAAGGTGGTGCGCAGGCCGAGGCGGGCGGCGCTCACGGCGGTGTTGCCAGCAGAACCGCCGGCGACGGTGGCGGGGTGGTGTTCCAGGCGGGTGACGAGCGCCTCCATCTCATCGGAGTCGATGAGCACCATGCCGCCTTTGGCGCCGGTGAGCGTGGTGAGGAAGGTGTCGGGGACTTGCGCGAGCAAATCCATGATGGGCGAGCCGACGCCGATGAGATCGAAGGAGGGGACGGGAACGGACATGAAGCGGTTGTTGGGTAGGGAGAGGGTTGGGTGAGGGAGCAGGGACCCTCGTTGGGGCAATCAGTTCGACACGGTGATGCTGGTGGCGAGGAGCGGATCGTCGTCGACTTCGATGATGATCGAATACTCGCCGGGCTGGGGGAACGAGAGGTTGCGAATCTCGTTGATGAGGTTGATGCGCTGGAGGGGGCTCTGGGACTCGAAATTGCGCTCGATGAGTGCCTGCGTGTTGGTGGCGTCGAGGCCCATGGAGATCTTGATCTTGTGCTGGCCGGAAGGGACGTCGCTCAGCGTGAGGAACCACACCATGAACGGGTGAACGACGGGGAACTGGCGCCCGCGGATGTTGGAGAAGACGCCGAGGATGGTGTGTTTGCCGGTGCCGGGATCGACGTGGACGCCGTCACAGGTGAGCCAGGCGAGGACTTGGGGAGTGGAGTTCATAGGTAAGTTATAGAGAATTCATAACGTTGTCGGGTGCGACGAGGCATGGGGCAAGCGGGTAAATCGCAGGCTTGGCGGACGCGAGCGGGGCGGTTTGTGTGAACGCGATGTCGTCCATCGATTCCTGGCTCCAACCGCTGCGTGCGTATCCGCCCGCGCTGGTGATGGTGGCGTTCTTGTTGGCGGCGGGGGCGGTAACTTGGGTGATCGCGAAGGCGTTAAAGTGGTCGGTTTACATCGTGGTCATGGTCGCGTTCGCGGCGTTGACGGCGGCGTTTGCGTTGTGGTTGTGGCCCTGAGCGTCGGGGGTGAGCGAAGCGTTGCGTGGAGGAGCGAGCTTTTGCTTGTCACGATTTCGCGGCGGCCCCTATTTCTCACCGATGAAATACATCTTCGTGACAGGCGGGGTAGTCTCGTCGTTGGGCAAAGGCCTGACGGCGGCTGCGCTGGGCGCTCTGCTGGAGCTGCGCGGATTGACCGTGCGCATCCAGAAGTTCGACCCCTACCTGAACGTCGATCCGGGCACGATGAGCCCGTTCCAGCATGGCGAAGTGTATGTGTTGGAAGACGGTGCCGAGACGGACCTCGACCTTGGTCACTACGAGCGGTTCACGAGCGGCAAGTTGTCCAAACTCAACTCGCTCAGCTCGGGCCAGGTCTACGAAAACGTGATCGCGAAGGAGCGCCGCGGGGTTTACCTCGGCAAGACCGTGCAGGTGATCCCGCATGTGACCAACGAGATCAAGGAACGCATCTACGCCGGCGGAAAAGACGTTGATGTGCTCATCACGGAAATCGGTGGCACCACGGGCGACATCGAGGGCCTGCCCTTCTTGGAAGCGATGCGCCAGTTCGCACTCGAAGTCGGGCCGAACGATTGCCTGTTTATCCATGTCACGCTGGTGCCCTATTTGAAGGCCGCCGGTGAATTGAAGACGAAGCCCACGCAGCAGTCGGTAGCCAAGCTCCGCGAGATCGGTATCCAGCCGGACATCCTCGTGTGCCGTTGCGATCACCCGCTGGAGCCGGGGCTGCGCGACAAAATTTCGATGTTCTGCAACGTGCCGGTGAAGGCCGTGATCGAGTGCGGCGACGTGGAGTCCATCTACGAACTCCCGCTGGCGCTGCAGAAGGAGCGCATGGACGACCTCGTGATCGAGCTCTTCGGCCTGAAGAATCCGGCGCCTTCCAAAAACATCTGGGATGAGATCGTGCGCCGCGTGAAGAACCCGGCCCACGAGGTGAAGATCGGCGTGGTGGGCAAATACATCGAACTCCAGGACGCCTACAAATCCGTTTACGAGTCGGTCACGCACGCGGGCATCGCGAACAATTGTAAGGTCAACATCGTGCGCATCGACGCCGAGGACCTCGAAAAGAAGAACGGCCTCGCGATCCTCAAAGGGCTCGACGGCATCCTCGTCCCCGGCGGCTTTGGCGATCGTGGCACCGAAGGCAAAATCGCGGCGGCGAAATACGCCCGCGAGCACAAGGTTCCTTACTACGGCCTCTGCCTTGGCCTGCAGATCGCGGTCATCGAATACGCCCGTAACGTGCTCAAGCTTCAGGGAGCCAACTCCACCGAGTTCGACCCCAACGCGCCGCATCCGATCATCAACATGATGGAGGAGCAGAAGAGCATCATCGACAAAGGCGCCACCATGCGCCTCGGCAGCTACGAGTGCGCCCTCACGCCCGGCTCGCTCGCGTCCAAAGCCTACAAGGCTCCCAGCGTGCGCGAGCGCCATCGCCATCGCTTCGAGGTGAACAACGCCTACGTCGGCCAGCTCCAACGCGGCGGCTTGGTGATCAGCGGCATCAATCCGCGCCGCAACCTCGTCGAGATCGTCGAGATCAAGGATCACCCGTGGTTCCTCGCGGTGCAGTTCCATCCGGAGTTTCAATCGAAGCCCAACAAAGCGCACCCGCTCTTCGCGGCGTTCATCGGCGCGGCGTTGAAGAACAAAAAAGGCGGCGGCAAGCCGGCTCCCTCACCCGCGAAGGCGAAGAACGCCAAACCGGCCGCGAAGGCAAAGCCAGTAAAGGCCGGCAAGAAGAAGTAGCGTCTTTTTCGATCCGGTTGCACAGAGGCACAAGAGGGAGCACAGAGGCCACGGAGTGAATTCCTGCGGCTGATTTCCGTTTTCCGTGAACTCCATGCCGCCTCTCGTGCCCTCTGTGTAATCTTCCGAATCCCGTCTTCCCACCCATGCCGCTCTTCGATCCCAAAAAACTCCTCGTTCTCGCCGGTCCCTGTTCGCTTGAAAACGAGAAGGTCGTGCGCGCCGTCGCCGAGAAACTCGTGGACCTGCGTGCGCGTTATCCAGAGCTGAACCTCGTCTTCAAAGGCTCCTTCGACAAAGCCAACCGCACCTCCATCGCCGGTGGCCGCGGCACAGGACTTGAAGCCGGACTCGCGCTGCATGCGCTCGTGAAACGTGAGTATGGTCTGCCCTGCGTGACCGACGTGCACGAGAGCGACCAATGCGCGCCGGTCGCCGCCGTGTGTGACGTGTTGCAGATTCCCGCGTATCTGTGCCGTCAGACCGACCTGCTGCTCGCGGCCGCCGCGACGGGCAAAGTGGTTAACGTGAAGAAGGGCCAGTTTCTCTCGCCCAACGACATGGTCCATGTCGTCGGCAAACTGAAGGCCGGCAACGCCGCCGAGATCTGGCAATGCGAACGCGGCGCGACCTTCGGTTACAACAACCTGGTCGTGGACATGCGCGGTTTCCCGATCATGGCGAAGAACGGGTATCCCGTGATCCTCGACGCGACGCACAGCGTGCAGTTGCCCGGAGCGGGCGGCGGCAAGAGCAGCGGACAGCGCGAGTTTGTGCCGACGCTTTCGTTCGCCGCGTTGGCCGCGGGTGCGGACGGTTTGTTTTTGGAGACGCACCCCGATCCGGAGAATGCGCTCAGTGACGGTCCGAATATGGTGCCGCTCGGTGAGCTCGAGGTGTTGCTGTCGAAGTGCCTCGCGTTTTGGAAGCTGGCGCGGGCTTGAAGTGAGTAGCGGGGGCCGAGCGGGGCGGTGGCGCGGTTCGGATGTGGGAAGCGAGCTTGCTCGCAATCGGGAGGCGAACTCGCGAGCAAGCTCGCTTCCCACGACAGGCCATCGCGATCTCCCTTGGCTCATCTCGGACCACACACACAGACCACACACTCGACAAAAAAGACCCGGGCTTTGGGCCCGGGTCTTTTTGTATCCGAATAATGGATGCGCGATGAACGTGGCGGCTTACTTGAGGATCATTTCCTTCACCGTCTTGCCGGCGGGGATCATCGGAAGCACGTGCTCCGTGTAAGGCACGATGACGTCGAGAACGTAGGGGCCGTCGTGGTCGAGCATCTCTTGGATGGCTTCCTTGAGTTCGCTCTTCTTGATGACGCGGCGGCCCTTCACACCGAAGCCTTCGGCGATCTTGACGAAATCAGGATACAGGCCGCCGGGATTGTCGGGGCTGCCGATGTTGTCTTGATGGCCGAGGACCGTGTTGCCGCGGATGCTCTGGTAGAAACGGTCTTCCCATTGCACCACCATGCCGAGGTGCTGGTTATTCAAGATCATGGCCTTGGCGGCGATTTTCTCGACCGCGCAGGTGGCCAGTTCCTGGATGTTCATCAGGAAGGAACCGTCGCCGTCGATGTCGATGACCTGCTTGTCGGGACAAGCGACCTTGGCGCCCATGGCGGCCGGATAGCCGTAGCCCATCGCACCGAGACCGAGCGAGCTGATGTAGCGGCGCGGTTTGTCAAATTGGTAGAACTGCGCGGCCCACATCTGGTGCTGGCCGACGCCGGTCGCGATGATCGCGTCGCCCTTGGTGAGCTCGAAGAGCACCTTGATGGCTTCCTGCGGGAGGATGTGTTTGTGATCCTCGTAGGCGAACGGGTAGTCGCGCTTCCAAGCATTGATCTGGGTGAGCCAGGGCTTGATGTCGGCGGGCGCGAACTTGGCGGCGTCGATCAGTTCGTTGAGGCGTTTGAGCGCGTATTTGACGTCGCTGACGACCGGGAACTGAACGCGTTTGTTCTTGTTGTGCTCGGAGGCGTCGATGTCGACGTGCACGATGGTCGCGCCGGCGGCGAACTTGGATACGTCGCCGGTGATGCGATCGTCGAAACGCGCACCGAGGCAGATCACGAGATCACTTTGGTCAACGGCCCAGTTGCCGTAGGCGGCGCCGTGCATGCCGAACCAGCGCATGGAGAGCGGGTGCGACTCGGGGAAGGCGCCGATGCCCATCAAGGTCGTCGCGACCGGGATGTTCACTTTTTCGGCAAACGTCTTCAGGTCGTCGTGCGCTTCGGCGGAGATGAGGCCGCCACCGACGTAGAGCACCGGTTTTTTGGCGGTCGAGATGAGGTCGAGGATGCGCTTGAGTTGGTCGTCGGTCGCCTCGGGCAACGAGCCGAGGGTTGGGTTGGCGAACGAAACGGTCGCCGGGAAAACGGGCGTGAGCTTGGCCTGCTGGACGTCCTTCGGGATGTCGATGACGACGGGACCGGGACGCCCGGTGCGAGCGAGGTAGAAGGCCTCTTTGATGATGCGGGGCAGGTCGGCGGCGTTCAGCACGAGGTAGCTATGCTTCACGATCGGCAAGGTCATGCCGAAGAAGTCGGTTTCCTGGAACGCGGACTTGCCGATAAACTTGGTGAACACTTGACCGGTGATGGCGACCATCGGGGTCGAGTCCATGAACGCGTCGGCGATGGCCGAGACAAGGTTGGTGGCACCGGGACCGGAGGTGGCCATACACACGCCGACCTTGCCGGTGGCGCGGGCGTAACCTTCGGCGGCGAAGGAGCCGCCTTGTTCGTGGCGAGGGAGAATGACGCGAACTTTGTCGGAGCGGGCGAAGGCTTGGTGAAGCTCTTGGGAGGCGCCGCCCGGGTAGGCGAAGATCACGTCAACGCCTTCGCGGGCGAGGGATTCCACGACGACGTCGGCACCGTTCATGGCGCGGCCAATTTCGGGCTGAGGAAACGACGAGGGAGAGGTGGACGATTTCATAGGCGTTAAACGTAGTGGCGTAAGGGCGAGAGAGAACCGGTCCGCCCGTAGGCTGGCAAGAGCGGAAAACGCGGACATTTGGGGTTGGTTTGACCCGGGTGCTGTGCACTTTGGGCGCCGTGCCTAAAATTCTGTTCATTGGAGACATCGTCGGTAAGCCCGGCCGGGAGATTTTGATGGAGCGGTTGCAGCGCCTGCGGGCCGAGCTGAATGTCGA
>DFYA01000172.1:3612-10920 GCA_002382525.1 Opitutaceae bacterium UBA4094 | reverse complement strand
GATTTTCCGACCGTGTGCCGTCCGGCGAATTTACCGGAATCGTGTCCTGGCGCGCGTTATGTGATTTTGGATGTGAAGGGCTTTAAGCTTGGCGTGTTCACCGTGCTCGGGCGCACGTTCATCAACATGAAAGCGGAGTGTCCGTTTCTCGGCGCCGATGCGGTGCTCAAGGAACTCGAAGGCAAGGCGGACGGCGTGCTCGTCGAAATGCACGCCGAGGCCACGAGCGAAAAAATCGCGCTCGGGTGGCATTTGGACGGACGAGCGATCGCGGTGCTGGGCACACACACGCATGTGCCGACGGCGGACGCGTGCGTGTTGCCGAAAGGCACGGGCTTCATGTGCGACGTCGGCATGACCGGGCCGTATGCGTCGGTGCTGGGTCGCGAAGTCGCTCCCGTGATCGGGAAATTTTTGGACGGCATGCCGCGGCGGTTTGAGGTCGCCGAGGATGACGTGCGCATCTCGGGCGCGCTGGTGGACTACGACGAGACAACGAAGCGCACGACCGAGGTGCGGTTGATCACTGTGCGGCGCGGCGGGGGGCGGTGAGGGGCGAAAAAAATAGGTCCTATAGGTCTTATGCGACCTATAGGACCTATTTTTGGGAAGGCGCCCGCTCAGTTGTGAACGACGCCGGCTTCTTCGTAGATGCCGAGGCGGCGGTAGCGCTCGTAGCGCGCGTCGAGGAGCGCGTCGCCCTTGAGTCCGCGGAGATCGTTGAGGTGCTTCTGGAGCGCGTAGCGGAGCGTGGCCGCGGCTTTTTCGTAGTCGTTGTGGGCGCCGCCAAACGGCTCGGCGATGACCTCGTCCACCACGCCGAGCTTTTCGAGTTGGTCGGCGTTGAGCTTGAGCGCTTCGGCGGCTTTCGGAGCGGCGGCGGGATCTTTCCAGAGGATGGCGGCGCAGCCTTCGGGCGAGATGACCGAGTAGTAGCTGTTTTCGAAGATGAGCACGCGATCGGTGACGCCGATGCCGAGGGCGCCGCCGGAGCCGCCTTCGCCGACGACCACGGAGATCGACGGGACGCGTAGCATGGCCATTTCGCGGAGGTTGACGGCGATGGCTTCGGATACGTGGCGTTCCTCGGAGCCGAGGCCGGGATAGGCGCCGGGGGTGTCGATAAAGGTGAGGACGGGCAGGCCGAACTTCTCGGCCGTTTTCATGAGGCGGAGGGCTTTGCGGTAGCCCTCGGGCTGGGGCATGCCGAAATTGCGGGCGATCTTTTCCTTGGTTTCGCGGCCCTTCTGCTGGGCGATGATCATGACGGCCTCGCCGTTGAAGAAGGCGGTGCCGCCGATGAGGGCGCGGTCGTCGTTGAACTGGCGGTCACCGTGGAGTTCGACGAAGCCCTCGCAGATGAGGTTGACGTAATCGAGGGCGTAGGGGCGCTTCGGGTGGCGGGCGATCTGGACCTTTTGCCACGGGGTGAGGGCGGAGTAGATCTCGCGTTGGGTGGCGGCGATCTTGCGCTCGATGGCGGTGATCTCGCTGGCTAGATCGAGGTTGTTCTCAAGGGACTGCTGGCTGAGCTGCTCGAGCTGGGCGCTGAGGTCGCGCAAGGGCTTCTCGAACTCGAGGGTGTAGGCAGGTTTTTCCATGTGAAGCGGCGGAGGTTAGGCGGGAGGTTCCGCGGCTGTCAATTGGCGCGGCGTTGCTTGAATTTTACAATCAGGCGATGCCGCCTTGGTGAGCGTCGGGGTTTTTGAGCTGATCTTTCCAGCTTAGGATTTTTGCCTGCGCGCCGAATTTTTCGGCGGTGGCCTTGTCGCCTTTTTCCATCCAGATGCGCGACAGCGTGGTGTTGATAAAAAGGTCGTCGGGGCGGATCGCGTGGGCTTTGTCGGCGGCGTGGAGGGCGTCGTCGAAACGGCGCAGGCTGAAATGGATTTCCGACAACGCATGCCAGGCCTCGAAGGAAGCGGGCGCGGCGTCGGTGGCGCGGGCGAGTTTCGCGAGGGCCGCGTCGGTCTCGCCCATGGTGTAATCAAACGTGGCGTCTTCGATCAGGGTCTGGAGTTCGGCGTCGGTCATGCGGCGGACGGTAGCGGGCGCGTGCCAAAAAGAAAGGACGGCCTTTGCGGGCCGTCCGAGGGCGTCGTGACGCGGAGGACGAGGAATGTGGTCAGGCCTTGGGAGCGCTGCCGACGATGGCTAGGGTGAGCTTGATCTCGCTGGCGACCTTGTCCTCGTTTTGACCGGGTTTGATTCCGTAGTCGGCGCGGTTGATCGTGAACTCTCCGCGCACGACGAGCAGGTCGCCTTTGTTGCCGGGCTTGGTGCGTTTCTCGAGGGCGTCGGGCAGGTAGGTGAGCTTGACCGGAACGGTGATGTCCTTGGTGACGCCCTTGAGGGTGAACTTACCCGAGGCGTCGGCGGTGGTGGTGCCGCTGGCGGTTTTCACGTTGTCGAGTTTGACTAGTTCGAACGTGATCTCGGGATGCGCGGTGGCGTCGATCCAACCGTCGCCGAGCATGTGCTCGGTCATGGTGGAGTTGGAGGTCTTGAGCGAGGAGGAGGCCACGACGATGGTGCCGGTGGTGGCGGCGGGGGCGTCGGGGTCGAAGGTGATCTCGCCGGTCACGCCGCTGGCCGTGCCGACGATCGGTTCGAGGAGAGAATCGAGGTAGAACTGGACCGCATTGACGCCCTTCGGATCTTTGAAGTCGAAGACCGTGGGCGCGGCGACGAGCGAGGAGGCGAAGGCGAGGGAGGCGGTGAACAGGAGCGGGAGTTTCATGGGTGTGGGTGGTGTGTGAAGAAAACGGAGAGGGATGGCGATTAACGCGGGCGGCGCCCGATGAACGTGATCGCGAAGAGCACAATGAGCAGGAAGAGGCCGAGCCCGAGAAACTCGATGCCGGGCATAAAGTGATCTTTGTAGACGAGGAATTCGATGCCGGTGACCTCGTCAGTTTGTTTCTCGGCAAGTTGGTTTTTGGTCCAGCCCCGGTTACCGCCCGCGGCCGCCCAGTAGGCGAAAAGGAACAGCGAAGCGATGCCGGCGAACATGCGAAGGAGAATGCGCCAAGCGGCTACACCGGGTGTGGGCGGCGAAGGCGGAACGGAAGCCGGAGGCGGGTTCGTCATGCGATGGCGGTGAGGGAAAGCATGCACCGCGAAAGCGCAAGCGGTTGACCTACAAAATCAACATGGCGTCGCCGTAGCTGAAGAAGCGGTATTCGCGGGCAATGGCCTCGGCGTAGAGTTCCTTGAGCCAAGCGATGCCGTCGGTCGAACCGGGCGTGAGGAATGCCGACACGAGGCAAAGCAACGTGGAGCGCGGCTGATGGAAGTTGGTGATGAGCGCGTCCACACCGGCGAACGTGCGCGGCGGGTAGATATAGATGCCGGCTTCGGCGAAATGCGGCTGATCGAGCGGCGCGGCGTGGCGCGACAGGAAATCTTCGATCGACCGCACGCTTGTAGTGCCGACGGCAATACGACGCCCTGCGGGCTCGGCGCGCGAGGCGGGGAATAGCGCCTGTTGGGTGGCGACGGGCAGTTCGTAGAGTTCGCGGTGGATCGCGTGTTCTTCGACGGTGGCGGCGTCGATGGGTTTAAACGTGCCGAGTCCGACGTGGAGCGTGATCTCGGCGGTTGAGACGCCTTGGGCGGCGAGGGTGGCGAACAACTCGGGCGTGAAGTGGAGGCCGGCGGTCGGGGCGGCGACGGCGACTTGGCGGGCGCGGTCGGCGTAGACGGTTTGGTAGCGTTCGATGTCGCGGGGGCGTTCCGCAGTAGGGTTGGCGCGCTCGATGTAGGGCGGCAGCGGCACATCGCCGAGGCGATTAGCGACGTCGACGATCGATTGACCGGCGGGCGTGTTGAAACGAATGAGCGCGGCGCCCTCGGGATCTTTGGCGAGGATGGTGCCGGAGAAGTCCTCGTCCTGAGCAAACGTAGCGCCGACGGGAAGTTTTTTCCCGGGGCGGACGAGGCACCACCAGACGTTGTCGCCGTGGGTGGTGTCGGGGCGGAGGAGCAGGCACTCGATGACGCCGCCGGTGGGGCGCCGCGCGTGAAGACGGGCGGGGAGCACGGCGGCGTTGTTGCGGAAGAGCGTGTCGCCCGCGTGGAGAAACTGAGGAAGATCGGCGAATGTGTGGTGGGCGACGGTGCGATCGGCGCGGTTGATCACCATCAGGCGCGAGGCGTCACGGCGGGCGGCGGGGGTCTGCGCCACGAGGTGCGCGGGCAGGGTGTAGTCGAAGAGATCGGTCGAAAGCGGCACGGGAGGGAAAATGAGGCTTGCGATTGGAGTGACGGCGAGTTTCTTCCGCTCTTCCTGTGCACGCCGATGTAGCTCAGTGGTAGAGCAGCGGTATCGTAAACCGCTGGTCGTCGGTTCAACTCCGACCATCGGCTCCAGTTTTTTCGCAATGGGGTATGCGTATTCGGAAGTTGTCCGATCCCATTGGATTAACTCGCCTCTGAGCTGTTCGGGTGGGCGGATTGGATGTTTTTCTCGGCGCCTCCCCAGGGCGTGATGATCGGGAAAAAGGCCGAGCGGGGCGCGACGCGCATGTATTTCACAAAGGTCGCTAAGGTGCCCGACGGGCCGAGGTCCACGTAGGCGCAACCGTCGGGGCTCTCGGCTTCGAGGCGGCGAATGGTGCGTTGGAACTCGACCGGCTCGCGCGTCGCGGTCCAGAGGCTGCCGAGTCCGGTGGAGCGGTCGGCGGTGGCCGACGAAATGATATCGAACTTCGGCGGGGCGGGGCGGAGCGTGGCGATCCAGGTTTGGAATTCCGGTTTCGCGGGCTCCATCAACGGTGAGTGAAACGCGCGGCGGATCGGCAGGCGTTGACGCGTGGTATTCTCGACCTCCAGCCGGCTCTCCAATTGGTCGAGCGCGCGCGTGGTGCCGCTCACGACGAAGTGGTTTTCGAAGTTCCGCGCGGAAATCCATACGTCGGGGATGTCCGCCCAATGCGCTTTTAGCTCATCCGGTTTGCCGAGGATCGCGAGCATGCCGCCTTCGGGCGTGGCGGACTCCATCAAGCTCGCGTGGCGGTGCAACAACTCGAGTCCGGTCTCCAGCGGGATCGTCTCCGCCACGATGTGCGCGACCATTTCACCGAGGCTGTAGCCAACGAGAACGTCGGGCCGATGGCCGCGTGCGAGCAGCGTGCGCGCGAGCGACCATTGCACGGAGAAGATCGCGGGGTGCGTGAGGTGCGTGTCGTCGAAGGCGGCCGAGCGATCCGCGCGGTAAATCGTCTCGGTGAGAGAGGCGTTGATCCATGGGCGGGCGATGCGGTCGCAGCGGTCCATGCACTCGCGGAAGACAGGCTCGTTTTCGTAGAGATCGCGGCCCATGCCGAGGAACTGCGAACCTTGTCCGGAGAACATCCAAACGATTTTTCTTTTGGCCATCATAGCGTGTGAGGGAGTGCGAGACCCAGTTCGGTTTTCCGCGGAAGGACAAGGGTGAGCACCGACGTCTGGCGGTGCCACGAGTGGAATTTGTATTGGGCGAAGTTTTTGAAACGTCCGGCATAGTAGCCGTCGCGCGCTTCGAGTTCGATGGTCTCGAAGATTTCAAACGGGCAGGTCATGCCGCAGCGGAGCGCCTTGGAGAGCGCTTCTTTGGCGGACCAGACAACGGTGGCCGCGAGGTCGGGCGAGGTGCACGCGGCGCGGGCGCGGTCGGCTTCGGCGTCGCCGATCTGGGTCAACATCACGTGAGTGCGCTCGGCATCGATTTCCTCCACGTCGATCGCCATCGGGTGTTCCTCGGGATAGGCGAGAGCGCAGACCATGCGCTCGGAGTGACTGATGCTGACGCCGAGCGGAGGCGTGGCGACGAGGCCGTGAACGACCGGTTGGTTAAACACGCCGGGTGCTACGTTAATCGCGGTCGGAACGAACGCGGGGCCGACGCACGCGTGGAGCGCGGCTTTGGCGGTGTAGCGGCCGAGCAGGTAACTGGTTTGGCGTCGCGCGATTTTGAGCGCGCGAAACGCGGCGAGTTCGTCGGCGTGCAGGAAGTCGGGGGCGCGCTCCGCGACGCGTTGAAAGTCGCCGGTGGCGATCCACGCGAGCGCGGCCGAGGCGCGGTAATCTTCGCGCTGCAAGTCGAGCGGCGCGACCTGGGCTAACAACGAAATCGCGCCGGCCATCAGCGGGCGGTTTTGATTTTCCTGAGCATGCCGGTCAGCACATTGCCGGGGCCGACCTCGGTGAACTCGGGCGAGGGTTGCTGGAGCAGCCATTGCACGCTGTCGCACCAGCGAACGGGGTGGGTGATTTGCAGCGCGAGGTTTTCGCGGATCTCGTCGTTTTCGTAGGGCAGCGCGGTGACGTTGGAGATCGTCGGGATACGCAGCTCGGAGAAGTCGAACTGATCGAGGAAGAGGGAGAAAACGTCCATCGCCTGCGACATGAACGGCGAGTGAAAGGCGCCGGAGACCTTGAGCGGGATGTAGGCCTGCGCGCCGGCGGACTCGAAGGCGGGCTGCGCGGCGAGGATCGATTCGCGCGCGCCGGAGATGACGATTTGCTGCGGCGTGTTGAGGTTGGCGATGTAGAGGTGCGGGTGTCCGCAGTCGCGAATGACGTTGGCGATCTGTTCGCGGCTCATGCCGATGACTGCGGCCATGCCGCCGTTCTTGGCTTTGCTCATGAGGTCGCCGCGTTTCTTCACGAGGCGCAGGCCGGTGACGAAATCGAAGGCGCCGGCGGCGAAGAGCGCGGCGTATTCGCCCACGCTGTGACCGGCGACGAACTGTGGAGCGCCGGTTTCTCGCGACGTTTTTAGGTGGGTGAGGCAGCTAACGACGTAGAGCGCGGGTTGTGTGAACTGGGTTGCGTTGAGGCGATCGTCGGCGTCGTGCAGGCACAGGTCTTTGATGGAGTAGCCGAGTTCTTTGTCGGCGGCGGCGACCTGCTCGGGAAACAGATCGAAGAGGTCGGCGCCCATGCCTTTTTGTTGCGAGCCTTGTCCGGGGAAGAGGGAGATTTTGGTCATCGTCGCGTGCGTTACTTGAAGTTGGCCCAACCGGTTTGTCCTCTTCGCATGCGGTAGGCGACGAAGTCGGACTCGCGGTCGAATTGGAGATAGAGGTTGGATTTGAGCAGGGAGGAAAACGTCCGCCCCGGCGGCTGGCCATACGAATGGCCGGGGAAAATGCGCGTGTGCGGCGCGAGGGAGGCTTTGAGGCGTTGCAGGCTGCGAAACAGCGCGACCGGGTCCGCGCCGTCGCCGATGCACATGCCGCAGCCTTCGGCGAACAGCGTGTCGCCGGTGAAGAGGTTGTCCTCAAATTGAAAACACGCGCTGCCATACGTGTGTCCGGGCGTCCA
>DFYA01000172.1:0-3404 GCA_002382525.1 Opitutaceae bacterium UBA4094 | reverse complement strand
ATCACGTCGAACGACATAACGAGACGGCGGACCAGCGGGTGGGCGCGACGCGCGGGGCTAGCGAGGAATCTGGTCGCGGACGTCGGGCTGGAGCAGCTTCTTGATGAAGCGGCCGAGCGCGACGATGATCACGACGAGGATCGCGGCCTTGGTGAACCAGACTGCGTCATGCATCTGCGGGATCTCCTCGATGACGCTGGTGACACCGACCTCGGTCAGGACGTCTTCGCCCTCGTGCAACCGATCAACGACCTCGTTGTGGTGTTGATAGAGATAGACCCACGCCACGCCGATGAGCGCGAGGATGAGCGCCTTCTTGATGAGACCGAAGAAGGCCGCCGCGATCTGGATGCCCTTGCCCACGCTTCCGCCAATATTGAGCGAGCGCTGCATAAACGCCGGCAGCACGATCTGGGACAAGTTGGCGATCTGATCGAGCAGGTTGGGCAGCTGGTGCAGGCGGAGCTGTTTTTTGCGACGCGAGGCGCGTTCCTGATAACGCTGCATCTCGCGCGTGAAATTAAAGTGCGGGTTGAGGACCGAGATGTTTTGGTCAACCGACTCGAAGGCGCGGGCCATCTTGAGCATCTCCCAGTTCACCTCGATTTTGAACTCCGTCATGATCTGGTTCAGCTCGGCGGAATTGCTGCCGATCGATTTTTCGCGGTAGGGGAGGTTGGTGATGTAGCTACGCGAAATCTGCTTATCGAGCACGCGCACGATGCGTTTTTTAAACGCGTCGATATCGATCGGCGGGAGTTTGCCCATCGTGAGCAGAAGCACGTCGGCGGCCTTGTCCAACGCGTGCTCGGCCATGGCGAGGAAGTATTGTTCGTATTGAACGGCGAGTTTGCGGTCCACGTTGCCGCAGTTGCCAAAATCGATGAACGCGAGCCGGTTTTCGCGGAGCAGGACGATGTTGCCCGGATGCAGATCGGCGTGGAAAAACAGGTCCTCGTAAAGCTGGCGCATGACCGACTGGAACAGCCGCTGCGCGATGATGCGGGGCTCGATGTCGTTGTCGGAGGCCCACTCGCGAGCGCGCTTGGGATCGGTGCGGGCGACGCTGATGTAGTCGCTCATGAATACACCGTTCAGAAACTCCATCACCAGGATGCGGTCGGTGCTGTAGTTGAGGAACACCTGCGGCACGATGATGTTGTGCTGCTTGAGGAGTTCCTTGAGGCGACGCATGTTGCTCGCCTCGCGCCGGTAATCGAGCTCCTCCTCCATCATCTCGCGGATCTCGTCCAACATCAGCTCGAGGCGGAGGTGTTTGAATGCGGGGATGATTTTGAGGACTTTGACGAAGCGGGTCATCCACTTCAGGTCATACTGGAAGTATTCGAGCGCGTAGGGACGCTGGACCTTGATGACCACTTCTTCGCCACTTTCGCGTAGCCGCGCCCGATGAACTTGGGACAACGACGCGGCGGCGAACGGCGCGACCTCGAAGACGTCGAACACCTCGTCGATGGGGCAACCGAGATTGGCTTCGATGATTTCGATCGAGCGGCTCGACGGGAACGTGGTCGAGCGGTCCTGAAGCCGTGAGAGTTCGCTGCAAAACTCGACCGGAAAAATGTCGGTGCGCATCGCGAGCACCTGGCCGACCTTGATCCAAATACCGCCCATCTTTTCCAGAAATTGCCGCATCTCCACACCGCGCGCGGCGGGCGTGAGATGTTTCGATTTCTTGGAGCGCCAGTGCCGCGCAAACAACTTCACGCATACGCGCCCCATTTTGAAAACACGGTCGCGTTGCGGAACCTCGACGGGCAGCTCCTCCAACGGCGGGCGGTCTTTCTGATGAATGAGGGGCGTCGTGTAGTAGTTGGGATTCACGTAGGGAACGAAATTGGGTGTCTGTCAGTGGCGAGGAATCGGCATACCAAACACGACGAGGCATCCGGCAATCTCCGTCTTACTGGGACGGAGATAAGCGTAAATTCATGAGAGTATTAGGAAAGAGCTTGAGCCGTCTTCGGGAATCGCGTTTTTGATCGCAATGGCAAGTCCCAAGGCATCAACAACTGAAAACAGTCCAGGGGAGGCCTTGAGCCATCCGCCTGTCATCGTCGATCTCGGTTCCAAAACGCGCTCTAAGATCAACAAATTGAAAAAAGGTGAAGGCCCTCTGTATGACGCAGTGTGCGAAACCGTGGTCGGTCTTCAGTCGGATGGAATTGTCGGCAAAGATGCGCAAGTCGTCGTTGTCGTCGTCGAAAAGCTCCCCGACGGCGCGGTGTTCCCGAACGTTCCTTGGAACTGATCCGGCGAGCATCGACGCACCGTAACCCGTCACGAACGAAAATCATCAACGAGGAAACATCATGAGCGAGACTGCCAAAAAATATCCGAAGGAAGTCAGGGGCATCTACATCGCGGGTAAAGCCGGCGAAGAGGGCCGCGAAGTCGAAATGGATCGTCCCGAAGGCGGCGATCCCAACGTGTCGAGAGCGCACCGCGATTGGGACCGCGAGGTCCGCGCGATGGCGCTGGCGGCCGGCAAGTTCTTCAACACCTACCTGGAACTGCACCAGGCCTCCAACGAGGAAACGCGCGACGGCGCCGTGAAGCACTTCGCCAAAAACGCCCTCAAGGCCCAGAAGGCCGCGGTGAAGACGCTGCAAAACAACTCGAAGGTCTTCGATCAAAACCCCTCCCGTATCTACGACAACATGGTCGAATACATGGAGGACCTCGAAGACGAATACGCTCCCGACAAGGAGTAAGCGTCCGAGGCCGTTTCACGAATTTAACGGCTTTAATTTTTCGATGGCTGGCCTCGGCCAGCCATTTTTGTTTTCCGATGTAGGCGCCTGCTTGCAAGCGCGGTTCGGCATTCGGAGCGCGAGCGAGCTCGCAGCCTACGTGGAGAGCCTCGATTCCATTTTCAATTGCGCCTCGCACTCATCACCCGCAACGCAACCCACCGTGACCAAAGACCAGATATTCGAAATCATCCGTCGCAACCTGCTCGAAATCCTCCCGGATCTCGACGTCGCCAGCATCGTGCCGGCGCGCAGCATGAAGGAACTCGGCGCCAACTCCGTGGATCGCATGGACGTCTTGATTCAGACCAAAGAGGAACTTGGTCTGAAATTCCCGCTGCATGAGCTGGCGTCGGTCGAAAACCTGCAAGGGCTCGTGGATTTCCTGCACGCGAAGTGCGCCGCGCAGACGGCGTGAGTGGGGGCGTCTGAGACCATGCAGACGATGAGCAACGAGGCCGTGGTCACCGGTGTCGGCGTCGTGACTTCCGTCGGCGCGGGCGTCGAGGCGTTTGCCGACGCGCTGCGCAACGGACGCAGCGGGATCACGTTCTCCCACGAGGACGGACTCGGCGTGGCGGGGCGGCTGAGGGATTTTGATTTCGTGCGGAATGTGGATGCGCTCGCGCT
>DFYA01000317.1:9949-12681 GCA_002382525.1 Opitutaceae bacterium UBA4094 | reverse complement strand
CACCTCCGTCGCACTCGAAAGCCGCCGGCTCGAGTTGAGCCTCAAACCCTTCGAACTGCGCACGTTTATCTCGGCCGATGCGTCACAGACCATCGTTTCCGGCCGCTCCGACGTTCCCGCCACGTGGCGCAAAGCGCTCCACGCCGACATGGAAACCGCCATCGGTCACGTCGCCGCCATCAAGACGAGCCACCCTGCGGAATTCGCCCGCTTCTCTCCCTACGTCGCCTTCGCCCGGCGTTGCTGGCAGCAAGGCGACTACGCCCGTCTCCACTTCCTGCTCCAGGAATATTGGGCCGTCGGCTCCCGCAAACTCGCGACCGGCGATCGCCGATGACAATTCGTTTCGCGTGGTTTCTTCAGTGCCTGCGGCGCGTGCTGCCACTCGCAGCACTCCTCGCCACCGTCGCATCGGGCGAGATCACGCGGATCACTTACAACGGTTGGGATGACGCGCTCCGCCTCACCAACGGCACGGTCGAGTTGATCGTCGTGCCCTCGGTCGGCCGCATCATGCACTACGGCTGGACCGACGGTGAAAACCTCCTCTGGCAACACCCGCACCGCGCCGGCCACACCGGCCCAGCAGCCGGCGACCTCTGGGCCAACACCGGTGGCGACAAAATCTGGCCGTGGCCGGAGACTTCATGGCCAAAGGCCTCCGGCGTTACCCTCCGCGACGTGGACCCGCCGTCCGAATGGGAACACGAACCCCACCAACTCGAAGTGCGCGGCCCGCTCTCGGTCCGCCTGATTTCGCCGACATGGAAAACCCACCGACTGCGCGTCGTTCGCGATCTCACCTTGGCCGAAACGGGCACGGTGCTGACCTTGAGTTCACGCATCGAACGCATCGCCGATGTTCCGCCATCCGACACGCCCCCGCCCATCGCCGTGCGGCCGTGGTCGGTCACCCAACTTCCACCGGCCGACGCCGTCATTGTGGATTACGTTCCGCATACGCCGCGTCCCTACGGCCTCTTGCTGGGCGCCTCGTGGGACACCGCGCTCGATATCGACACGCACACGCTCTGGCTTCCGTCCCCTCGCGGCGCGTCCAAAATTGGTGTCACCGGTCGCCACCTCGGCTGGTGGCGAGGCGAAGTCCTCTTCATTCAGCACCTCGTCGCTCCCATTGCCGCCCCGACCGCATGGGAACCGCACGAACAAGCGCAGGTTTTCTGGACGGAAAATCCCGGAGAAGGCGCCAGCCCCTACGTCGAATTGGAGTTCACCGCGCCGCGCGGCGGCTCCCCGACTATGTCCGAAACTCTCACGGTGACTTGGGAGTTGCGGCGACTGAGATCGAAGCGTCCGACCATGGACGAAGTCGTCGCGACATTTATGATGGCCCTACCCGCCGCCTCACCGACACCTGCGCAATAGCACTTGGCATCGCGAGCGGATGCCATTTCCCCTTTGGGCCGCATATCCGCTCATCATGCCGCTCCCGCACGCTTTCCCTTTTGATCCCACCGGCGGCTACTCGCCCGAACAACTCCGCGCCCTGCGCCCTGAGATCGCCGAGCCCGCCGATTTCGCCGACTTTTGGCGTGCAACCTTCGACGAAGCGATGGCCGCGCCCCTCGACTGGTCCATCAAACCGTCCGCTCGTTCCGGCAACGCCGCGCATGCTGTATTCGATATCGAATACGCCGGCATGCTCGGCAACCGCATCGGCGGTTGGCTCACCCAACCGCGCGACGGTTCTGTCACTCGCGGTTTTCTCATCGGCCACGGCTACGGCGGACGCGGCGAACCCGACCTAGATCTGCCCGCCAACCACGCCGCCACCATCCAACCCGTCTGCACGGGCCTTCCGATGCGCAGCCTGCACGACGGCATTCCATGGCAAGGCGGCGAACATGTCCTCCACGGCATCGCACGCCGCGAGAGTTACGTCCACCGCCACTGTGTGATGGACCTCTGGCGCGCCGCCTCGGTGCTCCATGAAGTCGTGCCCGAGTCCCGCCCCCGCCTCGATTACATGGGCAGCAGTTTCGGCGGCGGGGTCGGTGCGCTTGCGCTGCCCTGGGACGCGCGCATTCAGTCCGCGTTTCTCAGCGTGCCGAGTTTCGGCAACCACCCGCTGCGCCTCCAGCTCCCCTGCTCCGGCAGCGGCGAATCCGTTCGCCTGCTCGCGCAACGTCGCCCGGACATTCGCGACGTCCTCTCCTACTTCGATGCCGCGATCGCCGCCCGCCACACGAAAATTCCGGTGATCGTCGCCGCCGCCGACTTCGACCCGGCAGTCCCGCCCGCCGGACAGTTCTCCGTCTATCACTGCCTCGGCGGACCCAAGGAACTATTTCCGCTTACCGCCGGCCACCACGACGGCTACCCCAACCAAGCGAACGAAGAACTCGCCCTGCAAACTACCCTTCGCCGCTGGTTCTCCGCCTAAACCCCAAACCTATTTGTCACTTAATAAGTGACAAATAGGTTCGGCCCGGGCACTCGCGGAAGCGTGCTACTTGCGTCGCCTTCGTGCTACCCGTGATCCGGCTTTCCCCTCGCCGCTCGCGGGCGGTGAGCATAAGCGTTTTCTCTTCCCCATGAAAAAAGACGCCATTCTCTCCAAGTTCAAAGCCGAGAAAGTCATTGCGCTCATCCGCGCCGAGTCCGCCGACGGGCTGCTCGATTGCGCCAAGGCCTTGGCCGAGGGCGGGCTCACCTCCATCGAGCTCACCATGACCACGCCGGGCGCGATCCGCGTGTTGGAAAAAGTTTCC
>DFYA01000317.1:0-9777 GCA_002382525.1 Opitutaceae bacterium UBA4094 | reverse complement strand
CAGATCGAGCTCGTTCCGACGGGCGGCGTCACCGCCGAAAACCTCGGCGAGTTCCTCAAGGCCGGCGCCTTCGCCACCGCCGCCGGCAGCTCGTTGGTCGATGCGAAATCACTGAAGGAGAAGAACTGGGCCGCCATCACCGCGCGCGCCAAGGCCTTCGTCGCTGCGGCGTCAGCCGCCAGCGCGAAGTAAACGCGCGCCGATTCCTCAACGAGGAACACCCCGCAAAAACAAAAGGCCCGGCACGATGCCGGGCCTTTTTCGTGCGATCAGTTCCGACGTGGGAAGCGAGCTTGCTCGCGATCGGGCGGCAATCGCCCGAATGCTTCCGCTAGGAGCGACGGCAATCCTGCCGCCGACACCCGACCGTTCACCACTAACCGTCACTCGACGCACGACACGGACCATCAGCACGCTCGGCGGCAGGATTGCCGCCGCTCCGCCGGAAACCCGCCTCGCTGCGGATCACTCCAGATACTTCGCAATGTCCGGAATCTCCTTCGCGCGCCGCCCATTGGGCAGCATCTCGAAATAGGGCTCCGTCTCGGGCTTCCAGTCATCGTCTTCGGCGGGCGATTCGTTGACGTTGCCCTTCTTCTTCCGGCCGTTCGTCGGCTTCGCGGGCTCGTCGTCGATCTCCGGTTCGTCTTCGCCTTCGGTGCCAAACTCGACGCCTTCGAGGTCGAGACCGGTCCATTCGTCGATGTCGAAGATGTGCGACATACGCCGCGCCTGCGGATCCAGAATCACCAACGGGTTCTTCACGCGACCGCCCTTGACCATCTCAAAGAGGCACGGATAACACTGCTCTTTAAAACGCAGCTGGAAGTCCGACATCCACTTGTTCGCGACGCCTTCGCGTTTATTGAGCAGCGCCACATCCGAAAAGTGGATACACGCCTCATACCAGGTGATCAGCGCCTTGTGCTGCTCGGCGAGCTGGCAATTCACCACCGTGAGCACGCGTCCCACCTCGGCTTGCACCGCAGTGATCCATTTTTGCAGCGCTTCAAGCTGATCGATGGGGCTCTGGCGTCCGTCCGTCACGAAAAACACATGCGTCGCCCCGGGCGGCAGCGTCGCGCCGATCGCGCCTTCGCGCCACGTCCAACGCGCCACGTTGGCCAGTTTCGCGTCGTCCTCGTGCGCGGGTTCATCGGCGGACAACAACACGACCGCGCGTTGGCCTTCGCCGACGCCGCCATCGATCAGATCCGCCAGCAACTCGCGCCGCCCCGAACCGGCCGCGCCAAGAATGATGTAAACGAGCGGAGCTTCCGCAGGCGTGGTTTGATCGATGTCCAACAACGGCACAGGGTCCATGGCGCGTAGCTTTCTTTATTTTTGCGGAAACTCAAACGCGCGATTCTGCGCCGCCTGGCGCATCGCATGATCCAGCAGCACGAGCGCCGCCATCGCTTCAACGATGACCACCGCGCGCGGGACCACGCACGGATCATGGCGGCCCTTGCCCATGAGTTCGGTCGGTTGACCGCTCAAATCCACGGTTTGCTGCGGCTGGAGGATCGTCGCGGTCGGTTTGAACGCGACGCTGAACCGGATCTCCTCGCCGTTGCTGATGCCGCCCTGCACACCACCCGAATGGTTGGTCACCGTGCGCACGCGGCCGTCACGGTTTTCAAAACGGTCGTTGTGCTCGGAGCCCTTGAGTTCCGTGCCAGCAAATCCACTGCCGATTTCGAAGCCCTTGGTCGCGGGCAACGACAACATCGCCTTCGCGAGGTCGGCCTCCAGTCGGTCGAACACCGGCTCGCCGAGTCCCACCGGCGCATTGCGGATACGACACTGGATGATGCCGCCCACCGAGTCGCCCTCGCTGCGCACGCCCTTGATGATCTCGATCATCTTTTCGGCCGTCGCCAAATCGGGACACCGCACCGCAGTCGCCTCGACTTCGGCCAACGTCGGAAAATGAGCGATCTCCGGCGCACGCAACCGCTGAATACCGGTGACGAACGCGCGAATCTCCACGCCATAGGCCAGCGCCAGCACTTTTTTTGCGAACGCGCCGGCCGCGACGCGCGCGATGGTTTCGCGCGCCGAGCTGCGCCCACCGCCGTTGGGATCGCGCACTCCGAACTTCGATTGATACGTGAAATCCGCGTGCGACGGCCGGAAGGCCTGCTTCATTTCACTATAGGCGCTCGAACGCTGATCGGTGTTGCGCACAAAAAGCCCGATAGGCGTTCCCGTAGTTTTCCCCTCATACACACCGGATAAAATCTCCACGACATCGGCTTCTTTGCGCGGCGTCGTGATGTCGCTTTGACCCGGGCGGCGACGATCGAGTTCGGCTTGAATCTCCTCTGCGGTGATCGACAGCAAGGGCGGACACCCATCAATGACGACGCCCACTCCGGGACCGTGACTTTCACCCCAAGTGGAGATGCGAAAAATATGACCGAAACTATTGGGCATGTAAGGCGTCAGAGTTGAGTCCGTGCGGACCCCGCCGCAAGGCCCAAAACCAAACGCGCGGAGCAAACGCCCGTCGCAACACAACTCCATTTACAAGCCTCCGGCAATCGCCTCTCCTCAGACTTTTCGCCCCTGCCGTCCCGTATCCTTTTACTATGCGACTTCCCCGTCCGTTCCTCCTCGCCGGGCTCTGCCTCACCCCCGCCGCCTTGATCGCGCAATCCGCAGACCCGCTCTCCACCACCGTTCCCGCCGCGAACGCACCCGAGGAGATGATCGATTCCATACGGTTTCGCGACATGGAGCTCACGCTGGTCATCGACCGGCTCGAAGCATGGACAGGCCGCATCGTCCTTCGCCCCCAAGCGCTCCCTCAGGCGACCATCACGCTCAACATCCCGCGTCCGATCCCAAAATCAGAGGCGATCCGCGCGCTCATTTCAGTCCTCGCCCTCAACAACATCGGCGTCGTCGAGATGGGTGACCGTTACCTCAAGATCATTGAGCTCGCCAACAAGACCCGCACCGAGGCGCCCGAGATGATCACCGGATCCCTCCTCGGGCTCCCCCCGAGCGGCAAGGTTGCCTCCAAGGTCTTCGATCTCACCAACCTCAAGGCCCAAGAGTTCGTCCCGCAGCTCAACACGCTGCTCAACGTCCAGCTCGGCGGAGCGGTGCTTTTCAACAACACCAATTCGTTCCTCGTCACCGATTCGATCTTCAACCTCCAGCGCGTCGAGCAACTCATCCAAGTCCTCGACCGCCCCGCGTCGACCGACATCCTCCCGAAGTTTTATTCCCTCCGCTTCGCCAAGGCCAGCGAGCTGGTCAACCGGGTGAAGCAGATGCTCCAAGGGCCCAACCAAGTCGCCCTCGGCAACTCCCTTTCGCTCTCCGCCGACGACCGCACCAACCAAGTCGTCCTTATCGCGGCCCCCCAGCAATACGCGTTCTTTGACGAGCTCATCACGCGCCTCGACGTCAAAGCCGATCCTAACACGCGCAACGAGGTCATCTACCTCAAGCACGCCACAGCGAAAGACGTCGCCACGTTGCTCACCACCGTGGTGACCGGTCAGACCACGGCCGCCACCCGAGGCGGCAACGGCTCCACCCGCACCCAAACCGGCTTCGGCAACACGAGCCCGTTCAATCCTGCACCAGTTCCCACGCCGCCCCCGGCCGAATCCGGCGGCGCGACACCGCCCCCGACCGGCTCCGCAGCCAATGCCAACGCCGCCGCCGGAGGCGCGGATTCCGCCACCCAATTCAGCACGCTGCTGACCATCGCCTCCGACGACCGCAGCAACGCCGTCGTCGTCAGCGGCACCGTGGACGACATCCGCCTCATCCGGGAGCTCGTTGACAAGATCGACATCGTCCTCGCCCAAGTCCGCATCGAGGTCGTCATCGCCGAGGTCACGCTTTCGGAAACCGACCAGACCGGCCTCCAGGCGCTCAACCTCACCGTTGGCCCTGGCCCGAGCGGCAACACAAAGATCACCAACTTCGACGGCACTGTAGCAGGATGGAGAATCTCCCAAGGCACCGTTGACCCTCTCGCGTTCCAAAACGTCATGCAAAACGTAGGCGAGCGACGCAACCTGAAGGTCCTATCATCGCCTACGATCGTGACCACCCACAACAACGAAGCTCAGATTATCGTCGGCGAATCCCGCCCAATCATCACTGGCACCACGACGTCGCCAGGCACCGTCGGGTCGGATCTGGCCCAAAGCTCCACTGTTACTTACAAAGACATCGCTATCGACCTCAAGGTCACGCCGCTTATCGGCGAAGACGGCAATATCCAGCTCAAGATCGACCAGCAGGTTAACGACATCCTTACGGAAATCACCATAGACCGCAACCTCCAGCCCGTCATCGGACGTCGTCAGGCCACTTCCTTCATAAACGTTCTCGACGGCGAGATGATCGTGCTTGGCGGACTCCAGCGCACACGCTCGACGCGTAACCGGACGAAGCTCGGATTCCTCGTCGAAATTCCTATCATCAGTCATCTTCTCGGCGGCCGCACGAAGATTGAAGAGCGCACCGAACTCCTGCTCTTCATCCGACCCCACGTCCTCGCGCCTAGGATCGGAACCGCCCAAACACGGACCGAAATTGATCGCATGTCCAACGCGGAACAAATCAGGGACCATATCCTGACAACGCCCTTCAATCCGCCCCCGCCGCTGCCTTTGGTTCCCGCGGCGCCGACGTCCTCGCTCCCTCCCGAGACGCCCATCATCCCTATCCCGGAAGCCACCCCTTGAGCCCGCGTCACCCATGACCGACGCCCACGACACGACCCTGCCCGCCTCGCTCGCCGAGCGCATCTCCGACGCCCAGCGTCAGTCGATCGCCGAGACCCCGCGCGGGCAGCGCCTCAAACCGCTCGCCTCCGCCCTCGGTCTCGACGAACCCCAGGCGCTCGCCGCCTTGGCCGCCGCCGCCGGCATAAGCACCGCCAGCAACCTTGAGGCCGACAGCGAATCCCTCAGCCTCCTCCCCGCCCGGCTCGTCCACGACTACCAACTCGTGCCGATCCAGTTCGGCGAGAAAAAGGCCGACTCCGCCGACGACGCCCGCCCCTCCGACACCACCCCGCTCCACCTCGCCACCGCATGGCCGCCCGAGCCCGTAATGTCGGACTGGATACGCACGTTCACCGCGCGTCCGCTGGTCTGGCATCTCGGCGTGCCGGAAAAAATCCACCACCTCATCCTCCAACACTTCGGCGTCGGCTCCGGCAGCCTCGAAGACGGTGACGAAGACTACGTCGCCCCCGAGACGTTGCAGCAGGCCGAGGCCGATGTGGACGAAGACGCCGCCGTCGTCCGCTTCGTCACCGACGTCATTTCACAGGCCGTCAACGACGAGGCGACCGACATCCATTTCGAACCCCAGGAAACCCAGCTCACCATCCGCTACCGCGTGGACGGCCTGCTGGTCCAGGTTCCCGTTCCGGAAAATCTCCGCCGTTTCCAAGACGCGATCATCTCGCGCCTGAAGATCATGGCGAAGCTCAACATCTCGGAAAAGCGCCTCCCGCAGGACGGCCGCATCAATTTCCGCGCCGGCGCCAACGTCCTCGATATCCGCGTCGCCACCGCGCCCACCATCTACGCCGAATCCGTCTCGCTGCGCCTCCTCAACCAGAAGAAGGAAGCCTACACGATGGACCGCCTCGGCATGAGCCCCGACGAGCAGGCGCAGATCAACCACGTCCTCGATTACCCGCACGGCATCATCCTCGTCACCGGCCCCACCGGCTCCGGTAAATCGACCTCGCTCAACGCGTTTTTGCGCAAGATCAACTCGACCGATCTGCGCATCATCACCGTCGAAGACCCGATCGAATACGAGGTCCCCGGTGTGAACCAGATTCAGATTCGCTCCGAGATCGGCCTCACCTTTGCCAACGCGCTTCGCTCCATTCTCCGCCAAGATCCCGATGTGATCATGGTCGGCGAAATCCGCGACCGCGACACCGCCGACATCGCCATCCGCGCCTCGCTCACCGGTCACTTGGTGTTCTCCACGCTCCACACCAACGACGCGCCCGGCGCCATCACGCGTTTGATCGACATGGGCATCGAGCCGTTCCTTGTCGCCTCCGCCATCGAGCTCGTCATCGCACAACGTCTCGTCCGCCGTCTCTGCCACGATTGCTCCCGTCCGGAGCCCGTCGCGGCCATGAAGCTCAAGGACACCATGGCGATCCTCGGCTTGCCCGAAACCGAAGCCGCAGGCGTCACCCACCTCCACAGCCCCGTCGGCTGTGATCGCTGCCGCGGCACTGGTTATCGCGGACGCATCGGACTCTTCGAGATCTTCAAACCCGACGAGCAACTCCACGACTTGATCCTCAAACGCGAGAGCACGCGCACCCTCGCCGAATGCGCCCGCGCCAACGGCATGCGCACCCTCGGCCAGTCCGGTTGGGAAAAAGTTCGCGCCGGCCACACCACCCTCGACGAAGTGCTTCGCGTCATCACCGTCGCCGAAAAATAACCGCGCGCCCTCCGCGGACCGCCAGCGACCATGCCTTCATTTTCCTACACCGCCCGGGACCGCTCCGGTCACACGCACCACGACATCGTGGACGCGCCCAGCCGCAAAGACGCGCTCCGCCTGCTCGGCGCCCGCGGCCTCACGCCCGTGCAGGTGAGCGAAACCGCCACCCGCACCGCCGCCGCCAAACGCAAAAGCCTCTTCACGAAACCCGGCGCCGCGCAAACCGCGCCCGCCTCTTCCTCCGCGCCGACCTCGCTGCTGCGCCCTTCCGCCGCGCCGCAGGTCGCCTCGCTCTCCCGCCGCGAACGCCTCCCGTTCCTCGAATCGCTCGTCGATCTCACGACCAGCGGACTGTCCGCCGGCGAGTCCGTGCGCCTGCTCGCCGCCCGCATCAAGGAACCACGACTTCGTCTTGTATGCACTCACTTGTGGGAGCAGTTGAGCGAAGGCGCGCAGCTCTCCCGCGCGATGGGCACGCTGCCCGCCGTCTTCGATTCCTCGACGATCAACCTCATCCAATCCGGTGAGGCCACGGGCAACCTCAACGACGTTCTCCTCCGCCTCATCTCGCACCTGCAGGAGCAAAAAGAACTGCGCCAAAAGGTGCTCAGCGCCCTCGCCTATCCGGTCTTCATGATGGTGGTGGCCGGCAGCGTGATCATTTTCTTCATGGTGTTTCTGCTGCCCCGCCTGCAGACGCTCCTCAACTCGCTCGGAGGCGAACTCCCGACCTCCACGCGCCTCCTGCTCGGCCTCTCCGATTTCGGCCTCAAATACGGACTCTTCGTCATCATCGGTCTGGTTTTCGCCGCCATTGCCTTCTGGCGCTGGCGCCACACCGAGGCCGGTCGCCTGCAGACCGACGCGTGGGCGCTCAAGCTCCCGCTCATCGGCCCGTTCTTCGTTTCGCAGACGGTGCTCTCGTTTAGCCAGACGCTCTCCGTGCTGCTCGAAAACGGCATCACCACTTCGGAGGCGTTGCGCATGACGGAACGCCAGATTCAAAACCGCGTGCACCGTGCCGCGTTCGATGAGGCCACCGACCGCGTATTGGAAGGCGAAGCGCTCTCCGTGTCCCTCACGCGCACCGGTTGTTTCCCCGACCTCGTCCTGGACCAGATGTCAGTCGGCGAGAACACCGGCAACTTGGTCCCAAGCCTCAAGAAGGTCGCCGTCTCGTATCAGAAAGCCATTACATATCAGCTCAACGCCTTCACCAACATCATCGCGACCGTGGTCTTGTTGGGCGTGTTCAGCTTCGTCGGCTTCATCGCCTTCGCGATCGTAAGCGCAGTCTTCCAGCTTAGCTCCAGTTTCAAGATGTGAGCGTAGCGCAGGCTTCCAGCCTGCTGCTTGAAAAAAGCAGGCTGGAAGCCTGCGCTACGCCGATTCGCCCATTCACCGAGCGATCTCGACCGACGTCACGCGCCACGTGGCCGAGAGCTGCGCGGGATTGGAGCGGTTCGCCGCCAACGAAAACTGCTCCAGACCGAGATACGGCGCCCGCTGCGCCAGCGCCTGATAAAACGTGATGAGTTTCGCCATATCGACGTTGCGCGCCTGGAACTGCACCGAGTGCACCGCGAACTGACTCGTGCGCACCGTGCGGCTGTCCGACACGTCGTAATTGGTAAGGCCGGCCGCGCGTGCCATCGCGTTCAACTCGCCTTGGAGGCGCACGGTATCCAATGAGCGAGACGGATCGAGGTGCTCGATGGCCAGCTGCGCTTCTCGCTCGAACCGTTCGCGCTGCACGAGCCACGTTCGCTGCACTTGCAGTTCCGTCGAGGTGGCCTGAAACGCGCGCATTTGAGCGCTCGCTCGTTCACCGACACCGGTGATCCATATGAGGGCACCGATCAGCGCAAATGCGACCAACAGGATCTTTTCGCGGAACAGGCGGCTTAAAAAAAAGGCTTTCATTATTCGTCCTCCGAATCGGTCTGATCAGGTTGAGGCGGAGCCGCCGGCGCGGCGGGAGTGGCCGGTGGTGTCGCGGAAGCGGGTGGGGCCTCGATCGGCGTCGTGCCTCGGGCAAACGCGTCCTGCTCAAAGGTGACCACGCTGCGGAACGTTGAAACGCCATCGCGGCTGCGCACGTCAAGCACCTCGGCGCGATTAATGCCGTCGAGGGCGTTTAACTCGGAACGGAACGAATCGATGGCGCCCGAAGAGTTCGTCTGTGCCTCGATGTCCATGGTGAGCAGTCCCGTGGTGACCGTGCGCGTGAACTGAATGGTCGGCGGGCGCACCGTGTTGATCAGCGCCATCATCTCGAACGGCAACAGACGCTTCGTCGAAAGTTCGTCGATGCGCGTCGCCAGCGCTTGCGATGTCATGATGCTTTCCACCACCGGCTTTTGCCGGGCTTCCAACGCGAGGCGCTGTCGCTGCCAGAACGCTCCGCCGACGAGCGCGATCTCCAACAACGCCGCCAGCGCAATCGCCGCCAAGCAGCCGAGGAACGTGCGCCACAAGATCACATCGCGCGCATGCGCCCGTCGCCGCGCGGCCAGATCGGCTTTGTCGCGCACATCCAGCGGTTCGATTTCCGCACGCTCGAAACGCGATTCCACCTCGCCGGCACGAAAAACAAACGCGCCTTGCGGCGACTCTTGGTCAAACTGCGGCTCGGCCGCCGCTTCGATCACTTGATATTTTTCGGGGAAGGCCGCCAGCAACCGGTCGCGGGCCGCCGCGCGGTCGGCGTCGGTCGCTTCGGCGAGAAGCGGCTCCACCCGCACTTGGGTCGGCACGCCGCTCGCGTCGGCAAAATAGAGTCCGGTGAATCCCATCGATCCCGGCACGATGACAACCGTCGCCGGGGCAGGCGCGGCGTCTTTGTTGAGCACCGTCACAAACGAAGGCAGCACCGCCTCCGCGCCGGCCCATTGCTCGACGTCGTCCGCCGTGAAACGTTTCCGATAAGCCGCGTAGATCAGCGCATGGGTCGCGCCCGGTTGCCACAAGTGGCCGTAGTAAAGTTGCGCGATCGGAAACGGCGCGAGCGACTCCACCGCGAGTTCGGCCTGCGCGGCGACCTCGGCTGCGGTCGCCGCTTCGGTGACAGGCACCGAGCGCATAAAAAAGAGCGCGTCGGGCACCAACACGACTTGGCGAGGCGGGGCGGAGGGGAGAAAGCGTTTAAGCGAGGTAAGACTCATGCGATCGGTTCTTCGGACTCCGCAGACGGGAGCGCCGGGGTATCGTTTTCACGGATTTCGAGAAACGTAAACGGGTATTTCAAATCCACGGCTTCCGGCACCGCCGTAGCCGGCGCGCTGGCGCTCGCGGCGGTCTGGGGGGCCGGAGCCG
>DFYA01000030.1:17088-51119 GCA_002382525.1 Opitutaceae bacterium UBA4094 | reverse complement strand
TTGTCGGTGTTGGAGCCGATGCGTTGGTAGCCGGCGCGGTCGAGCCGCAGATCGATTTTGCCGTCCTCGCGCACGGCGCTGACGAAGCCCTCGAGCTTCTGCCCGACGCCGAGCGGGCCCGACAGGTCGCCGTGATAAAGCAGGCCGCGGTGCGCGTTGTTCACGATCGCGTTGTAGCCGAGCGGCGTCTCGTTGACGACCAGCAGATTCACCTGTTGGCCTTCGCCATACACCGCCGACGCGGCGCTCAGGTGGCGGTTGATGCGTGCGCTGGCGACGATGCGGTCGGTCTTCGTGTCGAGCATCACGTAAACGATAATCCAGTCGCCGCGCTCGACTCCGCCTTGCTTCAACTCGCGGATGGGCAGCAGCAGGTCCTTGCTCAGCCCCCAATCGAGAAACACGCCGATGCGCGGCGCGACGCTCACCACACGCAGGTAGGCAAACTCGCCCACTTCCGCGTGAGGCGTCTCGGTGGTCGTGACGAGCCGGTCCTCCGAATCGCGGTAAAGAAATACATCAAGCACGTCGCCCACCTTGGCGCCTTCGGGGATAAGCGCGCCAGGCAGCAGCAATTCGCCCAGCGGCCCTCCATCGAGGTAAAACCCGGGAGGGGCGGACTTGAGAACCGTGAGCTGATTGCGTTTGCCGATGATGGCCATGTGTCCGGGCAAACGTGACGCACCCGCGTCGCCACGCAACCGAGGATTGCACCGAAACGCGTTCGCGTGTGTTTCGTCTTCCCGTGATCCGCCTCCCGCTGAAATCCGCCGTCCGGCTCGTCGTTCTCGCTTGGTTAGCCTGCGTGCTGTTCGCCGGCTGCGCATCCACGCGCACGCACGTCGTCGAGAAAGGCCGCAACCTCGAGGACGTCCGCCGCTTCTTCGTGCTGCGCAATCTCAAGGACAACCACGGGCTCGATGTGCGCATCGTGCGTGCCTTGCGCGCTCGCGGCTTCGAGGCCGAGAGCGGCCCGATCACGTTGTTGCCCGACTCCGCCCAAGCAGTGCTCCTCTACGAAGACCGGTGGACGTGGGATTTCTCCGACCACATGGTTTACCTCAAGATCAGCGCCCGCGATCCGCAGACGGTGTTCCCTTACCTGTCCGCTTCGTATCAGAAGCAGGTCGCCTTCACCACGCGCGTGGATGAGGTCGTGGACGCGGTGGTCGGCAAGTTGCTCGCCGCCGGACGCAAGTGAAACGGACAATCTTGCCCCGCCGACTTCGCACCCGTTAACTCGCCGCCCATGTCTCCTCTCTGGCTCGCCAACGCCGACCCCGCGACCGCTTGGGCTTATCAAACATGGAGCGACTTGGCCGCTCGGCTCGACAAAGCCAACCACCTCGTCGTGCTGCCGGTCCACGGTTTCGGCGACCACGGCATGGGCCTGCCGCTGGACGTAGAGGAAGTCGTCGGCTCGGCCCTCCTGCGCGCCGCGATCACCGCCGCCAACCAGCCCGCGCGACTCCTCGTCCTGCCTCCGCTGCGCTTCGGCGCCGCCCCCTATGCGCACAGCCACTTCGGCGTGGACGCCGACACGGCCCTTGACGCGCTTCACGAGATCGTCGCCAGCGTCAAAGCCTCCGGGTTCTCTCGCGTGCTCTTCTTCAACACCAGTCCATGGAACACCGAGCTGGTGTCCACCGCCGCGCTGGACGCCCGCACGCAACTCGACCTCCGCACCTACGTAATCGGCTCGGCGGGCGTCGGCCTCGGTTTCCATCCCGCCGACGCAAACCGTGCCCGCACCCAATCCGTCGCCGCACGCCTCCTCGCTCGTGTTCCCGCGCCGTCGGCCACACCCGCCGAAATCCGCGACGCCGAGTTTCGTCCCGGTTTTTTCGGCCAACCCGCCGCCGTCATTCCCGATCCAGCGCTCGACCCCGAGCAAGTGTTCTCGCACTCCGCCGCGGTGCTCGCCGGATTGCTCTCCGAAGTGCTCGCACACGGGACCTCGCTCCCGGCGCCGACCGCAACACTCGCACCGGTCGACCCGTCGTCGCTCGCCATGCCACCGCCTTCGGTCGACGCGCGACCCCGCGAACTCGTCGCGCTGACCGCTGACCAACTCGCCGCGCTCCCGCACAAAGACCGTGCGCTCGTGATTATCCCGACGTGCGCAATTGAGCAGCACGGCCACCATCTCCCGCTCGGCACCGACGCGATGCTCAACCAGCTTTGGCTCGCCCGCGCGTTGCCCCGGTTGCCGGCCGACGCACCCGTGTTCGTCGCCCCGCCGATCACGTATGGAAAGAGCAACGAACATATGGATTTCGCCGGCACGATCACCCTCTCGGCCACCACGCTTCGTCGACAATTGCTCGCGCTCGCCGCGCATCTAAAGTCCCTCGGCTTTGCCCGAATCGCCGTGTTCAATACCCACGGCGGAAACAGCGCCACGCTCGTCTCCACGTTGCGCGACATCCAGACGATGCTTGGCCTTCGCGCCGGCATGCTCAGCGGCCATTACCGCCCCGTGCAGACGCCACAGGAAGCCGTTTTCGGTTTCCACGCTGGCGAATGGGAAACCTCCCTCATGCTGGCCGGTGCGCCCGAGTTTGTGCGCATGGACCGCGCCGTCTGCGAATACCCCGCCCGCGTCGACGAGCCCGGAGCATTACGGCTCGAAGGCGCTGCAGCGGTGTTTGCTTGGAAAACCTCCGACGTTTCGCAAAGCGGCGTCATCGGCGACGCCACGCTAGCGACCGCCGAAAAAGGCGCCCGCTGGCTAGAAGAATCCTCCGCCGCGCTCGCCCGTAAAATCGAAACCCTGCTCGCCTAAACCGTAGCCGCGAGCGTGAGCGAGTGATCCGTTTTTCTCCGTCGTGGGAAGCGAGCTTGTTCGCAATTTCGTCGTAACCGCGAGCGCTCGCGGCCCCCGCCCGTCAATTCAAACTCGGATCGTCCGGCTCGTTCGCCAGTAACCTCCACTCGTCGTCCAACTGCCCGAGCAAATCGCGCCACAGTTGTTCATCCGGCGAATCCTCCAGCAGATCCGCGACCAGCGGACTCACGACCCAGGTGTCACGCCGCAACTCGTCTTCGAGTTGTCCGGCCGTCCAGCCGGCGTAACCCAGAAACGCCCGCATGTGCACGCCGTCTTCGTTCATCAGCTCCTCGGCGCGTTGCGGGTCGATGCCGAACATCAGCTGAAATCCGTCGTGCTCCGGATGCGGACGCCACACGCACAAAATCACCTGCGTCGGCTGCACCGGACCGCCGGTGAACAACGGCACGTTGGCCAGCGCGCTCAGTCCGAACTCGGTATTCAAATCACCGAGACATTTGCCCAGCGGCCGATTCAACACCACGCCCATCGCCCCGCCTTCGTCATGCGACGCGATTAAAATCACCGTATGTTTAAACGTCTCTTCACGCAGCGACGGATGGGCGAGAAGCAGGGAGCCGCTCAAGACGGCGTTGAAATCGGAATGTCGGGTGGACATCGAATTGAGAACGACAGCGAGATCGGAACTAGAGTTTCAACACTTTCACGTTGGCATCCGCCAGCAACGGGCCGACCAGCAGATCGTTGTTGTAGTCATAACGATAACGGATTTCCGCGATGCCGGCGGCGGCAAGTATTTTGGCGCAATTGATACAGGGGTAATGGGTGACGTAGGCGACGCCGCCCTCGACCGGACTTCCCCGGCGCGCGGCGTCCGCGATGGCGTTTTGTTCCGCATGCACCGTCGCTTGTTCCCTGCCTTCGCGTAATCGCGACAGATGCGGCGTGCCGGGCAAAAAACCGTTGTAGCCCGCCGCGATCAGCCGGTTCTGCCGGTCGCCGCCGCTCACGATCACGCAGCCGACATGCAACCGCTCGCACGGCGAACGCGTGGAGATCAAGATCGCCGTCGCCATGAAATAATCATCCCACGACGGACGCTCGGTAAACTGTTGGGTGGCTTGGGCGATCAGGTCGACCGCGGAGCTCGTTTCGCTCATGTGGCGCCCATCGGTAGTCCGCGTTTTGAAAATTGCCACTCCGAATCCGCGTCCCCATTCAACCCCGATGGCCACTTTGCAAGACCTCGTCACCTACTGCGACGAACGCACCCGCCGCTCCGCCTACAAAGACGCGCCCGGCGCCTTCAACGGTCTGCAGCTCGCCAACAGCGGACGCGTCACCAAGATCGGCGCCGCCGTGGACGCCGGCGTCGCCCCGTTCAAACAGGCCGTCGCCGCCGGCGTCGATTTTCTCATCGTGCACCATGGCATGTATTGGGACATGCCCCGCCCGATCACGGGTCCCGTTTACGAACGCGTTGCCACGCTCCTCCGCGCCGACTGTGCCCTCTACAGCAACCACCTGCCGCTCGACGGACACCCCGAGCTGGGCAACAACGCCCTCCTCGCCCGCCAACTCGGCCTGACGCCCGATCGCCCGTTCCTCGTGAAGGACGGTGAATCCATCGGCCGCATCGCCGCGCGCTCCGGTCCGCGCTCCGCGTTGCGCGCGCAACTCGAACAACTCTACGGCCGCGTCGTCGCCATCGAATACGGCTCCGAGGCGCCCACCGCCGTCGCCTTCTGCAGCGGCAGCGGCAACAGCGCCATCCCCGAACTCCTTCCCGCGGGAGTCGATACGCTGGTCACCGGAGAACTGCGCGAGGAGTGGTTCAACACCGCCCAGGAACAGCGCCTCAATTTGTATCTGTGCGGACACTACGCGACCGAAGTCCACGGTGTGAAGGCGCTCGCCGCCGAACTCGCCGCCAAGTTCGACCTGCCGTGGGAATTCATCGCCACCGACAATCCGCTTTGATTTCCGCCGCGAGTTCGCAACAGTCCGCCCACCCAACGCCCGCACCATGAAGAAAATCGCCATTCTCAACGGCCCCAACCTCGACCGCCTCGGCAAACGCGAACCCGAGATCTACGGGCACACCACGCTCGCCGATCTCGAAGCGTCGTTGCGCGCGGAGTTCTCCGCCACGGCCGAACTCGATTTTTTCCAGTCCAACCACGAGGGCGCGCTCATCGACAAAATCGCCGCGCTCGCCGACGCGAAGTTCGACGGAATCGTCATCAACGGCGCTGCCCTCACCCACACCAGCGTGGCTCTCCGCGACGCGCTCGCCGGCGCGCACCTGCCCGCGGTCGAGGTTCACATTTCCAACATCTACAAGCGCGAGGAATTCCGCCACACGTCGTTCACAGCACCCGTCGCCCTCGCAGTCATCAGCGGACTCGGACTCGAAGGCTACTTCGCCGCCGTGCGTTTTCTCCTCAAGCGGTGAACGACTCCCCCGCCCCCGGCGAAGCGCGCTGGTTTGTTTGCCACACCAAACCGCGCTGCGAAAAAAAACTCGCCGCCCTTCTCAAAGCCGAGGGTTTTGAACACTACCTGCCGCTCGCCGAAAGCGTGAAACGCTACGGCACGCAAACCAAACGGTTCACCAAGCCGCTGTTTCCCGGCTACGTCTTCGCGCAGGTCGTCTTGGAAAACAAAGCGCGCATCTACCAACAAGACCTGCTCGCCCGCGTAATCCCGATCACACACGAAGGTCTTTTCCTTCGGCAAATGGACGCGGTGCGCACGCTCGTCGCCTCCGGTGTCGAACTCACGGTGCGCCCGCTCCTCGTCCGAGGCGCGCGCGTGCGTGTCACCGCCGGGCCGCTCTGGGGCGTTGAAGGCGTCGTCGACGATCCGTCGAATCCGAAGGGCATCATCGTCGCCGTGGACGTCCTTCAACAAGGCCTCCACGTCCGCATGCCCCTCGATCACATCGAGCCTTTGCCGTAACACGTCCTTCACAGCGTTGGCGGCGGACAGTTCGAGATCAGCGTCTCCACTGTCCGTCGTGGGAAGCGAGCTTGCTCGCGATCAACGTCCCCGCCACCCGTCGCGATTCCAGGGCGGCCGCCCCAGCTCACACGCCCCACTGCAACCACGCGAAATGCGCCGCATGCATCGTCAAGCACGCCGCCAGCGCAGCCGCAGTATCATCCAGCGTCACGCCCCATCCACCGGGCAGGTCCTGCAGTTTCGCGATACCAAACGGTTTTAAGATATCGAACAGTCGGAACAGCCCGAAGCCCGTTAGAAATATCGCCCAATTCGGCGCGACATCCGTCCACCGTTCCCAGCCCACGAAACACAGTGGGATCGCGACAAACTCATCGAGGACAACCTTGCCCGGATCGCGTTCGCCCAGTCGAAACTCCGCCTCGCCGCACAACGCCACCGAAAAATACACGCCCACCACGCTGAACAATATCAGTCCCACGACGCCGATACGTTCCGCAAACAGGGTCGTGAAATACAACAAACCAGCGACCGATCCCCAGGTTCCTGGCGCCACGCGCATGCGGCCCACCGGACCGAGCGTCGCGCACGAAATCACCCACGCCGTCGGCAAAAACCGCGGCCAAACCGGTTGCTTCAAGCCCTTCATTTCACGTCGTCAAAGACCACCCCGCGATACTTCACGAGATAAACCCAGCCCGAGCTCAACGTGAAATAAACGCCGAGGATAAACAGCCCGAGCCCGATGTGTTGGATGACCTGCCCATAAGGGGCAAAATCGAACGCCACCCAGCGCGCGACATCAGTCTGCAACATCGGCACAAAAAGCAAGAATCCCACCGCGATCAGTTGCGTGAGCGTCTTGGTTTTTCCGCCGCGCTCCGCCGCCACCACCACACCCTTGGCCGCCGCCATCATCCGCATGCCCGAAATCAAAAACTCTCGGCACAGCACGATGAGCACAAAGTAGATCGGCACGACGTCCAACTCCACCAAAGCGATCATGATACCCACGACAAAAATCTTGTCCGTCAACGCGTCCATGAACTTCCCGAAGACCGAGATCAGATTTTGCTTCCGCGCGACGTAGCCGTCCAGCCAATCACCGATCGCCGCCGCGATAAACAACCAGAACGCCAACGTCGCCGCGCCCGTCCACTGCTGATACATCAGCCACACCACCACGAACATCATCGGGATGCGCGACAGGGTGATAATATTGGGCAGGTTCATGGTTCCGGGCGAAGTTCCGCCGAAGACAGTCCCGCCCCTCCGCAAAGGCAACCCCGGAAACGCTCCGCGATTTGGTTCTCGCCCGTTCCTCCCCCCGGGGCTGATGCTCAGCCTCATGCGTCACTGCATCTATCCCGGCACGTTCGATCCCCTCACCAACGGTCACCTCGATGTCCTCGACCGCGCCGCCAAGCTCTTTGACCGCATCACCGTCGCGATCGCCCACAACCCCGGCAAGGGCCCCGTCTTCACTCCCGAGCAACGCCTCGAACTCGTCGAGGCCAACATCGGCAACTACCCGCACGTCACCGCCACCATTTTTGACGGCCTTCTCGTCGAGTTCGCCGTCGCTCAAAAAGCCGACGCCATCATCCGCGGACTGCGCGCTCTCTCCGACTTCGAATTCGAGTTCAACATGGCGCTGATGAACCGCCACCTGCAGCCCAAAATCGAGACGCTCTTCGTGATGCCCCACGAGCAATTCAGCTACACCAGTTCATCGCTCGTGAAACAGGTCGCGCGCTACGGCGGCGACATCTCGCACTTTGTCCCCGCCAACGTCGCCGCCGCCCTCACCCGCGCCTTCCCCCGCCCGCCGGCCTGATAGTCGTGGCACCGGGCGCGAACTCGGGGATCCTCCACCCGCGCGCCGTCGTCTTTCCCGACTCTGCGAAGTAACCTCTCGCGCTTTCCCGCGTCTCGCGGGATTCGGGCGTTGCTTCATCCTTCGCGCGGCGAATTGATTTCAACTCTCCGCGCGCATCTTTGCGCCTCTGTCCCGCGTTCCCTTTTCACTCAACCTTTTCGCTCCCTTTCCTCCGACATGGCCAAAACCGGCTCCTCCGCACTCTGGATCATCATCCCGCTCCTCGCCGTCCTCGTTGGCGGCGGTTACTACTATCACAAGCGCAACGCGACCCCGCCCGCCCGGTTCATGACCGCGAAAATCACCCGCGCCGACATCGTCCACTCCGTAACCGCCACCGGCAACATCCAGCCTGTCTCCACGGTCGAGGTCGGCTCGCAGATCTCCGGATTGGTCGAGCAGGTGCTCGTCGATTTCAACGACGTCGTCGAGAAAGGTCAGGTCCTCGCCCGCATCGATTCCGCCACCTATGAATCGCGCCTGCGCCAAGCCCAGGCCGAGTTCGCCAACACCAAGGCCAATCACGACCTCGTCCGCCTCAACGCCGAGCGCACCCGCTCGCTCCACGAGCGCAACCTCGTCTCGCAACAGGAACTCGATCAGGCCAACGCCCAGCTCGCCCAGGCCGAGGCGCAACTCCTCATTCGCAACGCCTCTGTCGAAAACGCCCGCGTGGACCTCGCCCGTTGCACCATCACCTCCCCGATCGACGGCTCCGTCCTCACCCGCCAGATCGTCGCCGGCAAAACGGTCGCCGCCAGCCTCAACGCGCCCGTGCTCTTCACGTTGGTCGAAGACCTTCGTCGCATGCAGATCGAGGCATCCGTCTCCGAAGCCGATGTCGGCTCCATCGCCGTCGGCATGGCCGCCAATTTCACCGTCGATGCCTACCCCGACCGCCGCTTCAACGGAACCGTTCGCCAAATCCGCAACACGCCCGTCCGCGAACAAAACGTCATCACCTACACCACCGTGATCGACGTCTCCAACGACGACCTCCGCCTCAAGCCGGGCATGACCGCCAACGTCTCCATCGTGATTCTTGAGCGCCAAAACACCCCCGCCATCGCCAATGCCGCACTCCGTGTCCGCATCCCCGAGGCGTTGCTGGTGCCCGCCCCCGCCCCATCCGCCGCGACCGACTCCACCACGCCCGAACAAAACCTCGCGGCCTTGCTCGCGGAAGTCGGCCATTCGGGAGGCCGCCCCTCGCCCGAACTCATGCAACGCGTCCGCGAACTCGCCGAAGAACGCGGACTGGAAATTCCCGCCCGACGCGCTCGCGGTCAGACCGCCCCGACCGCCGTCACCACGCGCACCGTTTACCGCGTCGCCGGCACGCCCGAACGGCCTCTCGCCCAGCCGGTCGAAGCGCGCCTCGGTATCACCAACGGCATGGTCACCGAAATCGTCGAGGGTCTCGCCGAAGGGGATCTGCTTATCACCGGAATCCTCGCCGAGGGCGAGGCGCCTGCCGGTGCCGCCGCCTCCCCCTTCGGCCCGCCCCGCCGTCGTTAACCCCCGCCCCGCGCCCTCCGATGCAGCCCATCGTCCAGCTCAAGGACATTCGCAAAACCTACCGCAACGGCGATCTCGAGGTTCACGCCGTGCGCGGCATCAGCCTCGAAATCAACCCCGGCGAGTTCATCGCCATCATGGGCGCATCCGGCTCCGGCAAGTCCACCCTGATGAACACCCTCGGCTGCCTCGACCGCCCGACCGGCGGCACCTACCTGCTCGACGGCATCGACGTCTCCACCCTCGACCGCAACCGCCGCGCCGACATCCGCAACCAAAAGCTCGGCTTCGTCTTTCAGGGTTTCAACCTCGTCGCCCGCACCTCCGCCCTCGAAAACGTCGAGCTGCCCATGCTCTACGCCCCGCGCCGCGTCTCCTCGTCCGAGATGCGCGACCGTGCCATGCGCGCCCTCGACATCGTCGGCCTCGCCGCGCGCCACGATCACTTGCCCAACCAGCTTTCCGGCGGACAACAACAGCGCGTCGCCATCGCCCGCGCCCTCGTCAACGAGCCCCGCATCCTCCTCGCCGACGAGCCCACCGGCAACCTCGACACCAAGACGTCCATCGAAGTCATGGGCGTTTTCCAAAAACTCAACGAGCAGGGCATCACGATCGTGATGGTCACCCACGAGCTCGACATCGCCCGCTTCTGCAAACGCAACCTCATCGTCCGCGACGGACTCGTCGTTCGCGACGAGTCCGTCAAAGACCGTTCCCACGCCCCCGACGAGTTGCTCAAACACGCCGAAGCCGAGGCCGCCGCCAAACTCACCCACGTCCTCTTCCCCCACGCCAACGCCGAGGACTGATCCCATGCGTTTCATCGCCACCACCGTCATCTCCCTCCGAGCCCTCCGTCGTAATAAGATGCGGTCCTTCCTCACCGCCCTCGGAATCATCATCGGCGTAGGCGCCGTCATCACGATGGTCAGCATCGGCAACGGCGCCAAAGCCCAGGTCGAAGCCCAGGTGGCCAGCCTCGGCAACAACGTCATCAGCGTCTTCCCCGGCAGCGCCACCACCTCGGGCGCCCGCGGCGGCATGGGCTCCAGCAACACCCTCACCGTCGACGACGCGCTCGCCATCCAGCGCGAGATCCTCGGCGCGGTCGCCGTCTCCCCCGAACTCCGTCACGGCGACCAGGTTCTCGGCAACGGCCTCAACTGGCGCACCCAGATCCACGGCGTCGCCCCCGACTTCCTCAGCATCCGCGCCTGGTCCATCCGCGCCGGCGACATCTTCAGCGAAGCCGACGTCCGCTCCAACGCCAAGGTCTGCGTCATCGGCGACACCATCGCCCGCCAGCTCTACCCCGACATCGACCCGCTCGGGCAAACGCTGCGCATCCGCAACATCCCCTTTCGTATCGTTGGTGTCCTCTCGTCCAAAGGTTACAACTACTTCGGAGCCGACCAGGACGACGTCGTCCTCGTGCCCTATTCAAGCTTCATGACCCGCGTCTTCCGCTGGCGCCGCACCGTCAACAACATCCTCATCGAGGCATCCTCCGCCGAGGCCATGCCGCGTATCCAAGAGGACATTACAGCTCTCCTCGCCCAGCGCCGCAGCGGCCGCGAACCCGACTTCACTGTGCGCAACCAGCTCGAGCTCGCCGCCGCCGCCAGCGAGACCTCTCGCACCATGACGCAGCTCCTCGCGGGCATCGCCTTCGTCTCCCTCGTCGTCGGCGGCATCGGCATCATGAACATCATGCTCGTTTCCGTCACCGAGCGCACCCGCGAGATCGGCATCCGGCTCGCCATCGGCGCCCACGACCGCGACGTGCGCCTTCAATTCCTCATCGAAGCCATGATCCTCAGCGCGATGGGCGGTATTATCGGCGTCATCCTCGGCGTCACCGTTTCCGAGATGCTCTCCCATTTCAACGGCTGGCCCGTCCTCGTCTCCACCGAATCCGTCGTCGTCGCCGTCGCCTTCTCCGCCGCCGTGGGTGTCGGCTTCGGCTTCTACCCTGCCCACAAAGCCGCGAAACTCGACCCCATCGACGCCCTCCGCTTCGAATGAAAAGTGGCATGGGCATCCTGCCCATGTCCGAAAGAGCCCCATGCCGCCCCGCTTCGTTCTCGTTCTCTTACTCGTTCTCGGTCTCCCTCCGTCCCCACTCCTCTCCGCCGCCCCCGACGCCCTCGCGCAAGCCGCCGCCCTCTACGACGCCAAACGCGTCCCCGAAGCCCGCGAGCAACTCGCCGCCCTCGTCGATCGTGAACCTAAAAACGTCCGCGCACTCCACCTCCTCGGTCTGTGCGAACTCAAAATGCAGCGTTACGACGACTCCGCCGCGACCTTCGCCCGCGCCGTCAAACTTGCTCCCGACGACCACGCCCTCCTTGCCGACTACGGCAGCGCCTGCCTCCTCCGCGCCGACCAACTCGGCACCTCCTTCCGCGCGATCGGTTTCGCCCGCCGCGGACGCGCCGCGCTCGAAGAGGCCGTCGCCATTTCTCCCGACACCGTCGCCTACCGCGAAGGCCTCATCCAGTTCTACACCCGCGCCCCGATCTTCGCCGGAGGCAGTTTTTCCCGCGCCTACGCCCACATCGACGAGATTGCCAAACGCGACCCGATCCGCGGCGCCGTGATTCGCGCGCACGTCCTCAGCGCCGACGGCCGCCACGCCGAGGCCCTCGCCGCCTGCGAAGCCGTCCTCGCCGACCACCCCGACTCCTACCTTGCGCTCTACACCCTCGGCCGCATCGCCGCCGACACCGGTCAAAATCTCGACCGCGGAGAAGCCGCTTTTCGTCGCTGCCTCGAACTCACCCCGCGCATCGAGGAACCCGCCCACGCCCTCGTCCGCCAGCACCTCGCCCGTCTCCTGGAAAAATCCGCCGAAGCCCGCAAGTAGGCCGCGAGCTTGCTCGCGCTTCGATGGCTCCCATGCTCCTGCCGCTTCGCGCCCGCATGAGCCTCTCGCCTCCCATCGTCGAACTCGACTCCGTCACCAAACGTTTCGGTGACGATTCGCGTTCGCCTGCGATCCTCGACGGCCTCACCTTCCGTGCCGCCCCCGGAGAATTCATCAGCCTCATTGGTGCCAGCGGCTGCGGCAAATCCACCGTCCTCCGCCTTATCGCCGGCCTGACCGCGCCCACGTCCGGCCGCATCCTCGTCGAGAACGCCCCCGCCTGCACCACGCCCGCCAATCGCGCCTTCCTTTTCCAAGACGCGACGTTGCTCCCCTGGCTCACCGTTCGCGCCAACGCCGAACTCCTCCTCAAGCTCCGCGGCGTCCCCTCGACCGCCCGCCGTGAACGCGCCTTGCGCCTCCTCGAACTCGCACGCATCGCCCACCTTGCCGACCGCCACCCGCGCCAACTTTCGGGCGGCGAAAAGATGCGCGTCTCGCTCGCCCGCGCTCTCACGCTCGAACCGTCGCTCCTCCTGCTCGACGAACCGTTCGCCGCCCTCGACGAACTCACCCGCGAACACCTCAACGAAGAACTCCTCGCCCTTCGAGAGCGCAGTCGTTGGACCGCGTTTTTCGTCACCCACTCCGTCGCCGAAGCCGTTTTCCTCTCCACGCGGATCCTGATCCTCTCCGCCGGCCGCATCGCTCACGACCTCCCCGTCGATCTGCCTTACCCCCGCACCGCCACCACCCGCGAGCAACCCGCCTTCCACGCCCTCGTCTCCCAAATCTCCCGCCTCCTCCGCACCGCCGCCGGTAGCAGCCGAGGTCACGAGGCGGTCCCGTCCTCGACCCGATGAACCGCCGCGCCCTCACCTTCGCGCTCCCAATCCTCACCGGCCTTCTCCTCATCGCCGTCTGGTATGTAGTGAGACTATGGATACTACCCGAGCATCAACGTTTCCTCCTCCCCGCACCCGACGCGGTCGCCCGGGCCTTCGTCGATAAAGCCCCACAACTCGCCGCCGCCACCGCCAGCACCGGCCTCGGCGCCTTCCTCGGTTTCTCGGCCGCTGTCCTCGGCAGCGCCGTGCTCGGCCTCACGCTTTCTCTCTCCCCGCTCGTCCGCGCCGGACTCTATCCATGGCTCATGGCGCTTCAGCTCACACCGATCATTGTCCTCGCGCCCATTCTGATCCTCTGGGTCGGCCCCGGACTCAAAAGCGTCGTCGTGATCACCTTTCTCATCAGTTTTTTCCCGCTCGTCGTTAATACTACCCAGGGCCTCCTCTCGACCGACCGCAACCTCGTTGACCTCTTTCGCATGGGCAGAGCCAGCCCCGCGCAACAACTCCTCCACCTCCGAATTCCGTCTGCGCTCCCGTATTTTTTCACCGGCCTGCGCATCGCCGCCGCGCTCGCCCCCATCGGTGCCATCGCCGGAGATATGTTTGCCGGCAACTCCGGTGGTGGCCAAGGCGGACTCGGTTTCCTCGCCGTGATCTACAGCGCCCAGTTCCAGCTTCCCGCCCTCTACGCCACCGCGATCATCAGCTGCCTCCTCGGCTTCGCCTTCGCCGGCACCGTCATTTGGATCAGCTGGCTCTCCCTCCGCCGCTGGCACGACGCCTACCAACCCAAAGACAACTAGTCCGACATCGTTCTCGTTCCTCGTTCTCTTACTCGTTCTCTCCGCCCCCATGCCCGCCCCCCGCGAACTTCTCTGCCGCGACCGCCATCTCCTCCTCGAAGACCACACGCCCCACATCGTCGGCATTCTCAACGTCACCGACGATTCCTTCTTCGACGGCGGACATCACAACTCCCTTCCCGCCGCCGTTTCCCACGCGCGCCTCCTCGTCGCCGAAGGCGCCTCCATCATCGACATTGGCGGACAATCCACGCGCCCCGGTTACGTCGAGGTCGGCCCCGACGAAGAAATCCGCCGCGTCGTTCCCGTAATCCGCGAACTCGTCAGACACACCGCCGTCCCGCTCTCGATCGACACCTATCACGCCGCCGTGGCGGAGGCCGCGCTCCAAGCCGGAGCCCACATCGTCAACGACGTCCACGGGCTCCAACGCGACCCCGCCATGGCCGCCGTGATCGCCCGCCACGGTGCCGCCGCGATCCTCATGCACAACGACCCGTCCCTCCGCGATTCCGCCGAAGACCCGATCTCCTGCATCAAGACCTTCCTCACTCGCACGCTCGCCCTAGCCGCCGCTGCCGGCATCGACCCCGCCCGCATCATCCTCGATCCCGGGATTGGCTTCGGAAAAACCCAGCCGCAAAACCTCGCGACCCTCTCTCGGCTCGCCGAACTCCACGCTCTCGGCCACCCGCTCCTCCTCGGCGCCTCGCGCAAGTCCGTTATCAGCCACGTCCTCGACCTCCCGCCCGACGAACGCCTCGAAGGCACCCTCGCCATCACCTGCCACGCGGTCGCCCAAGGCGTCCAGTTCCACCGCGTTCACGACGTGCAAGCCAACCACCGCGCCGCCCTCATGTCCGCCGCCCTCCGCCGCCACGGTTGATTTCTACTCGCTACCCGCTACTCACTACCCGCTACTTCCAGAGAAAATGACCGGCCGCATCACCCTCTCCAACATGGTATTCTACGGATACCACGGCGACCTCCCCGAGGAAAACACCCTCGGCCAGCGTTTCACCATCGACCTGGTGCTTACGCTCGACATCGCCCAAGCCGCCGCGACCGACACCCTCACTCACACGGTGGACTACACCCGCGTTTACGCCATCTGCCGCGAGACCGTCGAAAAAGACCGCTTTAAACTCATTGAAGCCCTCGCCGGCCACGTCATCGACCGCGTCCTCGACGCCTGTCCTATCGTCGAGCAGGTCTCGATCTCCATCAAAAAACCGTCCGTCCCCATCGCCGGCATCCTCGACCATGTCGCCGTCGAAACCAGCAAATCGCGTGCAGACCGCCTACCTCGGACTGGGCGCTAATCTCGGCGACCGCCACGCCACCCTCGCCGAGGCTCTTGCCCGCCTCGCCGCCACGCCCGAGGTTCGCATCGCCCGCGTTTCCCCCGTTTACGAAACCGCCGCCGTCGTCCTCACCGGACAACCCCCGCAACCCGACTTCCTCAACCTCGTTATCGAAGTCGAAACCACGCTCACGCCGCACGCCCTGCTCGACGCGTGTCTGGCCATTGAACAAGCCCTCGGCCGCGTCCGCCGCGAACGTTGGGGCGCCCGCACCCTCGACCTCGACCTGCTCTTCTTCGGCGACTCGGGCCTCGCCGACGACCGCCTCACGCTCCCTCACCCGCGCCTCCACGAGCGCGCCTTCGTCCTCGCCCCGCTGGCCGATCTCGCCCCCGACCTCCTCGTCAACAACACGCCGGTCCGCGCCCACCTCGCCGCTCTCTCCTCCCCCACCCGCGCCGACGTCATCCTGCGCCCCGACCTCGGGCTTGCCCCGCCCGTCCTCCTCGAAGAAGTCACGCTCCCCTGCCCGCCCCACGAATTCTTCGCACGCCTCGCCGACCGCAACCACGCCTTCTTCCTCGACAGCGGACTTTCCTCCAACGGCCTCGGCGCGTATTCGTTTTTTGGATTCAACCCATTCCTCATCCTTCGAGCCAAGTCATCCTCGGTCACCCTCGCTGGTTCCGAATCCACCCATCCAAAGTGTCACCCATTAGGTGACACTCTTCCGCTCACCGCCCTGCAGTCGCTCCTCAATCGCTACCGCACCGCCAAGCCAAAGTGTCACCTAATAGGTGACACTTCTCCGGCACCCGTGCTGCCCTTCACCGGCGGGGCCGTCGGGTTTTTCAGCTACGAACTCTGCACCCAGCTCGATAAACTTCCCCGTTCCCGGCCCGACGATCTCCCCGAAATCCCCGACTGCGAGTTCGCGTTCTACGACGCGTTTTTCGCCCACGAACACGCCACCGCCCGCACGTGGCTCGTCGCCAATCCCCACGGCTCCACCCCCGCCGCCACCCTCCTTGCCCGCCTCCGCGCAACCATTCCCCCCTCGGTAGCGGGGATCGTGAGCGCCCCGTCCGTCCCCGTTTCCTTCCCTCCGACTGCAAATTTCGATTACGCGTCCTACGCCGCCGCCATCGCACGTATCAAAGCCTACATCGCCAGCGGCGATGTCTACCAGGTGAACCTCACGCAGCGTTTCTCCACGCCTTTGCCGTGCGCGCCCTACGCACTCTACGAACGCCTCCGCGACCGCAGTCCCGCCCCGTTCGCCAGCTTCCTCAACTTCGGCCCGGTCCAGATCGTCAGTAGTTCCCCCGAACGTTTTCTCACCCTCCGCGACCGCCACGTCGAAACCCGCCCCATCAAAGGCACGCGCCCGCGCGCCGCCGACCCTGCCGCCGACTGCGCGCTCGCCGCCGAACTCCTCGCCAGCGAAAAAGACCGCGCCGAACTCCTCATGATTGTCGACCTCGAACGCAACGACCTCGGCCGCGTCTGCGACTTCGGTTCCGTTCGCGTCGAAGACCTGTGGCGTCTCGAATCTCACCCGACCGTGCACCACCTGGTCGCGACCGTATCCGGCAACCTCCGTCCCGGCCTCGACATCATCGACTGCCTCCGCGCCACCTTCCCCGGCGGCTCCATCACCGGCGCTCCCAAGATTCGTTCGATGGAAATCATCGACGAACTCGAACCCCACCGCCGCCACGTCTACACTGGCGCGATTGGCTACATCAATTTCGATGGAGACTCCGATCTCAACATCGCGATCCGCACCATCACCTGCGTCAACAATCACGCCTATTACCACGTGGGCGGCGGCATCGTCTGGGACTCCGACCCCGCCTCCGAATACCAGGAAACCCTCGATAAAGGCCGTGCCATGCACTCCGCCCTTACCGCCTAACTTCTTTCTCTTTCTTCTTAATCTTTCTCTTTCTCCCCACCTCAAGCGCTCTCCAATCCAAGAAAGATTAAGATAACGGAAAGAGAAAGAGTCCCTCTCCCATGCCCGACCACGTCCTCCTCAACCACAACCTCCTCCCGGCCAATGCCGCGCACATCCCGGCCACCAGCGAGGGGTTTCTCTTCGGACACGGCGTCTTTGAAACGATCAAAATCATCAACGGCCGCCCCGCCTTCCTCGCGCAACACCACGCGCGCCTAGCCGCCAGCGCCCGCGCTCTCGATCTGCCCTACGCCACTTCCCTGTTCGATCTGGGCACACACCTCCGCCGCCTCACCTCCGCCAACGCCCTCACCCACGGCTCCGCCAAAGTCGTCCTCTTCCACTGCGACCCCGATTCCATCCCCGGCACCGGCTCCGAAGCCCCCGCCGTCGGCGAACTCATCCTCACCCGCGCCAACGCGTATTCACCCGACATCTACAAACGCGGTTTCCGTCTCCGCTCCGTCACGACTTCCGAACGCATACACACGCTTTCCGCCCACAAAACCCTCAACTACCTCGCCAATCTCCGCGCCAAACGCGCCGCCCTCGTCGCCGGTTTCGACGAACCTCTCTTCGTTACCTCCGCCGGCGTCGTCATCGAGGGCGCCACCACCAACGTCTTCGCCGTCCGCGACGGCATCGTCCTCACCCCGGCTCTCGACGTCGGCCCGCTTCCCGGTATCGCCCGCGCCGAGGTTCTGCAGCTCCTCGGTGCCGACAACGCCCGCGAAGTTGTCCTCACCGCCGACGACCTTGCCCGCGCGGACGAGCTTTTCGTGACCAACGCCCTTCTCGGCGTCATGCCCGTCTCCCGCCTCGACGACCGCGTGCTTGACCCCGCTCGCGCGCCCGTCACCCAGAATCTTCTCGCCGCCTACCGCCGCCGCGAAAACGAATCTCTTTTCACATGAAGTCTCAGCTCACCCACATCGCCCGTCTCCTCACCCCGCTCGTCGCCTGCATCGCCCTCGCCGCCTGCGGCAAAAAAGACTCCGATGCTTCCGCCGACGCTTCCGGCTCCGCGGCTTCCGCGTCCGGTGCCAAACCCACCAAGATTGTCGTCCAACTCGACTGGGTCGCCGAACCCGAGCACGGCGGTTTTTACCAGGCGCAGGCCAAGGGTTTCTTCAAAGACGCCGGCCTCGACGTCGAACTCATCCCCGGCGGCCCCGGAGCGGCCGTCATGCAGCAGGTCTCCACCGGAAGGGCCCACATCGCCCAAGGCGACAGCACCAACACCCTCATCGCCCTCTCCCAAGACGAACCCGTGCCAGTTATCCAGATCGCCGCCGTCTTCCAGAACGACCCGTCCGTCTTCATGCTACACGACGAAAATCCGGTTAAAACCTTCGAACAACTCGACGGCCAAACCGTCATGGCCCGTCCCGAGTGGGCGTTTCTCCCGTATCTGAGAAACAAATACAAAATCGATTTTAAACAGATTCCTCAAAACTACTCCGTCGCCAACTTCGTCGCCGACAAGAACCTGATCCAGCAAGGCTACTACATCGCGGAGCCCTACCACATCATTCAAGCCGGCGGCAAAATGCCGCGTTTCCTCTACGCCTGGGACGCCGGTTTCGACGCCTACGCCGTGCTCGTCGCCAACAAAGCCTGGCTCGCCGCCCACCCCGAGCAGGCCCGCGCGTTCGTGAAGGCCTACATCGCCGGCTGGAACGACTACCTCACCAACGACCCGACTCCGGCCCATGAACTGATGAAGCAGGCCAACGACAAAAACACCGACGAGTTCATGATGTTCTCCCGCCAGATGATCATCGACGAAAAGCTCGTCATCGGCCGCGGCCCCGAAGGCGGCCCGGCCAATGTCGGCCTCATTACCCGCGAACGTTTCCAGACGCAGATCGATCAACTCGAAGAGCTCAACATCCTCCCCAAAGGCAAAGTCACCGTGGACCAAGCCATGACCACCGACTACCTGCCTTGAGGTTCTTCGTGGGACGCGAGCTTGATCGCGATATTAACCTCTTGATCGCGAGCAAGCGCGCTTCCCACCAAAAGCCCCCTTTCCGATCTTCGCGTCCCTTCGCGCACTTCGCGGTTAAAAAATTCCGTCCCATTCCCCGTCCCCGTTCCCATGCCCCCTCCCGACGCCCGCTCCCGCTTCCTCGCGCTCCTGACCTCCGCCGTGCACGACGGCACGCTCGTGAAGCTCACGCTCGGGAAACGCGCCCCCTCCGCCGCCGACGCCACGCTGCACAACCTCTTTGTGCGCCCCGTAACGCTCAAAGCCGGCCCGCACCTCTCCTTTCTCTGGCGTCACGCCACGCGCGACATCACCAAAAACCACCCGCCCGCCGAAGCCCTAGCACTCATCGAGCCACTCCTCGGCACCGACTTCCTCGACGCTCACCTTTTCACTCCCGCGCAAAGCGCCCAGCTTGAAACACGCGCCGACGGCACCGCGCGTCTCTCCGTCAAAACCGCATCCGTCGCCCCCGTCCCTCCCGCCGAGCATCACGACCGCGCCAAAGCTCACCTCATCCCCGGCGATGCTCCATGGCTCCGCGCCCTCGGCGTGACCAACGACCGCGGCCTCCCTCGCGAAGGCATGGCGCACAAATTCCGCCAGATCCAAAAGTTCACCGAACTCCTCGTATCTCTCCTAGCCGAAGCCGACCTCGTTTCCGGTAGCCGCGAGTGTGAGCGAGTGGACTCTGACGTCTCCGGTTCCGAACGTAGCTGCGAGCGTGAGCGAGTGGACTCCGTCTCGCCGCCTCCCATCCGCATCGCCGACATGGGTTGCGGCAAAGGCTACCTCACCTTCGCCCTCGCCGCGCACCTCGGCTCGCGCGCCGAAGTCACCGGAATCGAGTCCCGCCCCGAACTCGTGAAACTCTGCAACGACCTAGCGGCATCCCCCGCGCACCCGCTCCCCAATCTCCGCTTTGTCACCGGCGACATCGCGTCCATCCCCCACACCGATCTCGCGCCGCTCGGCGCCCACCTCGACGTGCTCGTCGCGCTGCACGCGTGCGATACCGCCACCGACGATGCCCTTGCCAAAGGCCTCGCCGCCGGCGCGCGCCTGCTCGTCGTCTCGCCGTGTTGCCAAAAAGAACTGCGTCCGCAACTCACCGCGCCCGCCGTGCTCGCCGACGCGCTCCGCCACGGGATCTTTCAAGAACGTCAGTCCGAATTCGTGACCGACGCCCTTCGCGCCCAGCTCCTAGAATGGGCCGGCTACAAAACCAAAGTGTTTGAGTTTATCTCCACCGAGCACACCGCGAAGAACCTCATGATCACCGCGATCAAAACCGGACGCGCCCGCGGCGCCGACCCCGCGCTCACCGACCGCATCCACGCCTTCGCCGCCTTCTACGGCATCCGCCACCAAGCCCTCGCCACCCACCTCGGCTTCGCGCTGTAAACCTCCGCCTTCTGTCGTGGCTGTGAGCGTGAGCTCAGAGATTCGCCCACCCCCGGCTCGCTCCTTTCTCAGCGTCCCACCTACCAATAAAAAGACCCCGAGGCATCCATTGCCCCGGGGTCTTTTGTTTTTTATGCAGCTCGCGCCCGCCGCTCAATCCTCCGCCTGCAACGCCGCGATCACGGAGAAATCCTCCAGTGTCGTCGTGTCGCCCTTCACTTCGCGACCCGCCGCGATCTCCTTCAAGATGCGGCGCATGATTTTTCCGGAGCGCGTCTTCGGCAAACCCGCCGCAAAGCGCACCGCATCGGGTTTCGCGAATGCCCCGATCTCGCGTCCGATGTGCAGCCTCAATTCTTCCTTCAACGCGTCGCTCGTCTCGACGCCCGCCTTCAACGAAACGAACACCACGAGCGATTGCCCCTTCAAATCGTCCGGACGCCCCACCGCCGCCGCTTCCGCGACCGAGTGATGCGTCGCCAACGCCGCCTCGACTTCCGCCGTGCCGATGCGATGACCCGAGATGTTGAGCACGTCGTCCACGCGACCCGAGATCCAGAAGTAGCCGTCCTTGTCCTGCTTCGCGCCATCGCCGGTGAAATACACGCCCGGGTAGTCGCTGAAATACGTCTTCTGGAACCGTTCGTCGTCGCCCCACAAGGTGCGGAGCATCGACGGCCATGGCTTCGTGATGATCATCTTTCCGTCCGTGCCGCGCGGCACTTCCTTGCCCTTTTCATCGACGATCTTTGGAGCGACGCCGAAGAATGGCAGGCTCGCCGAACCAGGTTTGAGCGGCACCGCGCCGGGCAACGGCGCGATCATGATCGAGCCGGTTTCCGTCTGCCACCACGTATCCACGATCGGACACTTACCTTTGCCGATCATCTTGTGATACCAGCGCCACGCCTCCGGGCTGATCGGTTCGCCGACCGAGCCGAGCAGGCGCAACGAATCCAGCCGGTGCCGCAGCACATAGTTGTCGCCCCAACGCATAAACGCGCGAATCGCGGTCGGCGCCGTGTAGAGGATCGTGAGCGCGTGACGATCGATCATCTGCCAGAACCGGTCCGGGTCCGGCTGGTTGGGAGCGCCTTCGTAAAGGAACACCGTCGAGCCATTCGAGAGCAGACCGTAAACCACGTAGCTATGACCGGTGATCCAGCCGATGTCGGCCGAGCAGAAGTAGCGGTCGTTTTCCTTGAGATCGAAAACATAGTGCGAGGACAATTTTGCCCCGAGCAGGTAACCCGCACTCGTGTGCAACACGCCCTTCGGTTTCCCGGTCGAGCCGCTCGTATAGAGAATGAACAGCGGGTGTTCGCTGTCGAAGGCCTTTGCCTTGTGTTGATTCGGCCCGCCTTTCCACGCGTCGTGCCACCACACGTCGCGACCCTCGGTCATCTTTACGTCGTTGCCGGTGCGTTTGAGCACGATCACCGACTGCACGCTCGGCGCGCCTTCGAGCGCGCGGTCCACGGCCGGCTTGAGTTCGATGATCTTTCCGCGCCGCCAACCGCCATCGGCGGTGATAACGAGCTTCGCTTTGCAATCGTTGATGCGGTCCTTGATGGCCTCCGCGCTGAAGCCGCCAAAGATCACTGTATGCACTGCGCCAATACGCGCGCACGCCAGCATCGCGACGACCGCCTCGGGCACCATCGGCAGGTAAATCGCCACGCGGTCGCCCGCCACGACGCCCATATTTTCGAACACATGCGACAGCCGCGCCACGTGCATGGAGAGCTGCTTGTAAGTGATCGTGCGCACATCGCCCGGTTCGCCTTCGAAGATGATCGCCGCTTTGTTTTCACGCGCGGTGCCGAGATGACAATCGAGGCAGTTCTCCGCCACGTTGAGCTTGCCGCCGGTAAACCACTTCGCATGCGGCGCCTTCCATTTCAGCACGCTCGTGAACGCCTTGCGCCAGACGAGCAACTCCTTGGCCTGACGCCCCCAGAATTTTTCTGGGGTGTTGACAGACTCGGCATGCAGCTTCTTATACGAGGCAAGACTCCCGAGATTGGCTTGACGTTGAAACTCGGCCGAAGGCTTAAGAACCCGTTTTTCACGGGCTGCTGAGGTAATCTTTTGGTCTGACACGTTTGGGGCTTTTTAGGGGATTTTCTTAAGCGCGCGGTCATTCGCGCGGCTACGCACAAGCCCTTATTCCGCCCTCGGTTTGTAGCGTCAAGCGTCCGCACCAAGTCCATCTTCATCATTTTATATCCATGGCTAATAACCCTGCCCAAACGCCCTCCGAGACAGCTCCGTCCGAGGCCGCCAACACCGACGCTCCGACGTCCGCCACCACCGCCCCCGTCGCCGAGCGTCCGCCGGAAAACGTGATTCAAGTCGAGGGCATCCTCGACATCGACACCCAGAAGGGCGGCAACGGCCAACTCCTCGATGTTGCCCGCTACGGTAAACGCCGCCCCACCGACACGTTTGTCCCGAAAGAACTTATCCGCCGTTTTAAGCTCCGCCAAGGCAGCCACATCGCCGGCACCGCCTGGCCTGCCGAAGGGCGTTTCCCGAACCCCAAGATGAAGTTCGTCGAGGCCGTGGACGGCCTCTCCATCGACGACCGCAAAGCCCGCATGGACTTCACGGCGCTCACCAGCATGTCGCCCGACCAGCAGCTCAAGATGGAGCTCAAGGACGGCCGCATGACCACCCGCGCCGTCGATCTCTTTTGCCCCATCGGTAAAGGCACGCGCGGCCTCATCGTCGCGCCGCCCCGCACCGGCAAAACCACGCTCCTCCGCGACATGGCGCTGGGCGTTCTCCAGAATCACCCCGAGTGCCACGTCATGATTCTCCTCGTGGATGAACGTCCGGAAGAGGTCACCGATTTTCGCCGGAGCGTGCCTGCCGAAATCTGGGCATCGTCCAACGACGAAAACGTGGACAGCCACGTGCGCATCGCCGACATGGCGATCGAACGCGCCAAGCGCCTTACCGAAGTTGGCCGTCACGTCGTGCTCTTCATCGACTCGATCACCCGCCTCGCCCGCGCGCACAACACGCTCAAAAATTCCGGCCGCACCGGCTCCGGCGGTCTCGATGTTCGTGCCTTGGAAAAACCCCGCCAGCTCTTCGCCGCCGCGCGCAACATCGAAGAAGGCGGATCGCTCACCATCGTCGCGTCGGTGCTCGTCGAAACCGGCAGCCGCATGGACGACGTGATTTTCCAAGAGTTCAAAGGCACCGGCAACAGCGACCTCGTTCTCGACCGTAAGTGCGCCGAGATGCGCCTCTGGCCCGCGATGAACATTCAGTCTTCCGGCACGCGCAAAGAGGAACTGCTCATCGATGCCAAGAAGCTCGACTCGATCCACTTCTTCCGCCGCGCCCTCGTTCAGCAAAAAATCGAAGAGGCCACCGACACGATGATCGCCCGTCTCTCGAAGACGAAAAACAACGAGGAGTTCCTCAAGCTCATCGCCCGCTGAGGGTGTTCAGATCTTACTCAAAAGAGCCCGACCGCTGGTCGGGCTTTTTTTGTGTGACGTCACGACCTCCCTTCAACGCCGTTTACTGCTGCCACGCTTTCCACGCCGCCTCGGTGAAACGCATGTAACGCACGCCCGTCGCGAAATCAGTTAGCCGCACTGGCGCTCCGGTGCGGATACTCTCCACAAAATCCGCTTCCACGCACCACGCGCCGTGCTTTTCCGGCGCGATTTCCAATGCGCGTTCTGCTTGCCCGCCAGCCAACAACCACAGTTTTCCCGCGGCCAGATCCAAACGCACACCGCGGCGCTCGCCGTGCAGCACGATTTCGTTGCGAGGGCGCTTCGTCTCCACGGCGCTGAACTCCGCCCGTAAAACCGCGCCGCCCAAAAACACGCCGTTCACCTTCACCCAATCCGGCACGTCCACCGCCACGTGCTCGCCCGTCTCCGCATCGATCCGCTCCGGCGTGACGATGCCCGACTCCGCCTTCAACACCGTCGCGTCTTCCCCGAGCCAGCGCTGCACGGCCTCGTAATAGATCCCCAACGACAACGTGTTCACGCCATTCAAGACCTTGCGCTGGCGCCACGCGATTGGCGTTGCCGGGTCGGCATAGGCGCCGTGCAGATGGGCGATCTCCACGGCGTGCAGCCTTCCCAGCACGCCCTCGACCAAGAGGTCGCGCACAATCGCGTCCCACGACAACGTCATCGGCGAAGGCACCACCTGCGCGACGATTCCCGGACACGTTTTCCGCGCCTCGATCAACGCCGCCTCCATCGCCTCCGCTTCATCGGCCGTTGCCGCCATGCGGGCCTCGGTCAACACATGTTTGCCCGCGCGCAACGCCGCGATCGTCACCTCCGCGTGGAGATAAGGCCAGGTGCCGATGCACACCGCGTCGATGTCCGGCGCGGCCACAATCTCGCGCCAATCGTCCGCCACGCGCGCAATTCCAAACTCCTTCGCCACCCGCTCCGCCGAGGTGCGCGTGCGATTGGTCACCGCCACCAGCTCCACGTCCCTCAACGCCCGAAAACCCGGGATGTGTTTATCGCGGGTATTTGCCCCCGCACCGATCAAACCAATGCGTAATGGAGTGTTCATGTTGAGAGTCGTCTCGGCGCCTCGCCGTAGTTGAAATCTGATTACACGTTAACGCGGTCGTGAATGCCTCGGAAACGGATTCACACCGCCGCCGGATAACTACCCAACCATTTCACCAGCGGGCAAAACTTTTTGAGCTCCGCGATCGCCTCTTTCATCGCCGGGTCGTCGTAGTGTCCGGTCACATCGATGAAGAACAAGTAGTCCCACGGACGCCGTTTGCTCGGGCGCGATTCGACCTTCGACAGGTTGATCCCGCGCTGTCCGAACGGCATCAGCATCTTCAACAACGAACCCGAATGCGAAGCCGCCTCGTCGCCGAGGGAGATCACCAGGCTCGTCAAATCGCGGCCGCCGCCCACCGGACCCGAGGCCTTTTTGCCCACGATGAAAAACCGCGTGGTGTTGTCGTTTTGATCCTGGATGTTACGCGCGGCCACCGGCACGCCCTGCAGCTGAGCCGCCAGTTCCGCCGCGATCGCCGCGGCACCCGGCGTTTCCTTGGCGATCTGCACGGCCTTTGCCGTGCTCGCCGTGTCGATCAACTGCGCATGCGGCAGGTGGCGCTGCAGCCACGCGCGGCACTGGGCCAACGCTTGATCCTTGGAGTAAACCCGATCGATCTGAGCCAGCGGCGTGGTCGAGATCAGTGCATGATTGATCTCCAAAAACACCTGCGCGACGACCTTCAAATCACTCTCCACGAAACCGTCCAGCGCCTCGCGCACTGAACCCTCCGTCGAGTTCTCGATGGGGATGATACCGTAGTCCGCCTCGCCTTTTTCGACCGCCGTAAAGATATCCGAAATAGTCGCGATGGCAGAGTAGTCCACGCTCGCGCCGAACTTCTTGACGGCCGCCGCGTGCGTGTAGGTCGCCTCCGGCCCGAGATAGGCGATGAGCAACGGTTTTTCCAACGCGATGGCCGCCGACATGATCTCGCGGTAAATGGCCTGCAGCGCCTCGTTTTTGATCGGCCCTTGGTTGAGCGCAGTGACTTTGCGGAAAACCGCGTCCTCACGCTCGGGCACATAGATTTGACCGCCGGAGCTGCGTTTGAGTTTTCCGATCTCGGCGGCGAGCGCGAGGCGGCTGTTGAGCAACTCGACGAGTTGGCGATCGTGCGCGTCGATTTGTTCCCGGATGGGTTGAAGAGGATCGGACATGGAAATCAGGCGGAAGCGGGTTTGTCGTTTTCTTCACCGAACGACGGTTCCGGCTCGGGTGCGGGTAAGGGCGCTTCTTCGACCGCGACCGCCGGCTCGACAACGCCCTGTTCAACGAACACCTCAGCCGCCGTTTCCGCAGACATCGGCACATGCTCGACATCGACCGGCGCAAGGTTGGGTGACTCGCCTTCGCCGTCTTCGAGCGGCAGCCCCATCTCTTCGTCGGCGGGCGGTTTGCTGGTGATCGCGTTCTTGAGCCACTCGTCGATCTGGCGCGGGGACAACACGTCCGATGCCGGCAACTCGACCAGCGACTTCACACCGACAAACTCCAAGAACTTGTCCGTCGTGCCGTATTGCAGCGGACGTCCGGGCAGATCCGCGCGTCCGACAATGTAAACCAGTTCGCGCTCCATCAGCTTGTTGAGACCCGCCTCCGCCGATACGCCACGAATCGTCTCGATTTCCGTGCGCGTCACCGGTTGACGATACGCGATGATCGCGAGCGTCTCCAACGCCGACTGCGTCAACTTTGCCGGAGCCGGCTCGTCGCGTTGGATACGAATCCATCGCGCAAACCGCGGATGCGTCACGAGCCGATAACCGCTCGCGCCATCAATTAGCAGGTAAATGTCGTCGGCCGCGCGCAACTCCGCCGCGAGTTCGTCCATCGCCTCGCGAATCTGCGCCGCTGTGATCAACGAAGGCACATCTTGGTAAAGCTCCGCATCGGCCGCGGACGCCGGCGCAAACATCGCATGTCCGCCTTCGGTTTCGCCGCTTGCGACCGCCACCGGTTCTTCGGCGGACACTTCAGCGACCTCGCCCTCGGCGACCGGCGCACCCTCTGCCGCCACCGTCGGATCGACCACGGCCTTCGGGGCTGTGGCCTGGTCATGAAAGCGCGCGAACGCAGTCTGGATGTCCTTGATCGAGAGCGGCTGACTCGACGAAAAGAGCAGCGCCTTGAGCACTTTTTTGAGGTTAAACGCCATGCGGAAGAAGCCGCAGAGTGATGCGGCCGCCCCCACTCGACGCAACTCCGGAAATTCCGCCCCGCTGTCGCTCACCCATACCACCCCGCACCGTCCGCTTCCGGACTTGCCGGCCCCGCCCGCCATTGGTTTCGTCGCCCCTTCAATCCCATGTGCCAATCGCATTCCTCCGTCCCCCGCCCCCATTCCTCCGTCGTCGTTGACGGCAATGACCGCGCCCCCGCCCGGTCGATGTTGCGCGCCGTGGGTTTCACGGACGAAGACTTCCAAAAACCCCAGATCGCCGTCGTTTCCAACGCGAGCGACATGACGCCGTGCAACGTTCACCTCGGCGACCTCAGCGACCACGCGCGCAAGGGCGTGAACGCCGCCGGCGGCAAGGCCGTTTACTTCAATACCATCACCGTCACCGACGGCATCAGCATGGGCACGCTCGGCATGCGCTACAGCCTCGTGTCCCGCGACGTGATCGCCGACTCCATCGAAACCGCCGTCGCCGCTGAGGGCTTCGACGGCCTCGTCGCCATCGGCGGCTGCGACAAAAACATGCCCGGCGCGATGATCGCCATCGCCCGCCTCAACCGCCCCGCCGTCTTCATCTACGGCGGCACCATTCTCCCCGGCTTCCTCACCAGCGACACCGAAAAGAAGAAGGCCCTCGACATCGTTTCCGTGTTCGAAGCCGTCGGCAAACACGCAAAGGGCGAACTCGACGACGCCGGCCTCAAAGAGGTTGAGAAGTGCGCCATCCCCGGTCCCGGCTCCTGCGGCGGCATGTATACCGCCAACACCATGGCATCCGCCATCGAGGTCCTCGGCATGAGCCTGCCCAACAGCTCCGCCCAACTGGCCGTCGGCAAGGAAAAGCGCGACGACTGCGAACGCGCCGGCGCCGCCGTCATGGCCATGCTCAAAAAGGGCATCAAGCCGCGCGATATTCTCACGCGCAAAGCCTTCGAGAACTGCATCACCGTGTGCACCGCGCTCGGCGGTTCCACCAACCTGGTTCTCCACCTCCTCGCCATCGCGCACTCCGCCGAGGTCCCGCTCACCCTCGAAGATTTTAAGACCATCGGCGCGCGCGTGCCGCTTCTCGCCGACGTCAAACCTTTCGGCAAATACGGCATGGCCCACCTCATCCGCATCGGCGGCATTCGCCCGCTCATGAAGATGCTGCTCGACCGCGGCATGCTCCACGGCGACTGCCTCACCGTCTCCGGCGAAACCCTCGCCGAATCCCTCAAGGACGTGCAGCCCTACCCCGCGTATCCGTCGGAGCAGGACATTATTCGTCCCTACGACCAGCCCATCAAGACCGAGACCCACCTGCGCATCCTTCACGGCAACCTCGCCCCAGGCGGCGCCGTCGGCAAAATCACCGGCAAGGAAGGCCTCTACTTTAAGGGCGTCGCCAAGGTTTACGAGAGCGAGGAAGACGCGTTGCAAGGCATCCTCCGCGGCGACGTGGTGAAGGGCGACGTGGTCGTCATCCGCAACGAAGGCCCGGTCGGCGGCCCCGGCATGCGCGAGATGTTGTCGCCGACCTCCGCCGTTGCCGGTCGCGGTTTGATCAAGGACGTCGCGCTTATCACCGACGGACGTTTCTCGGGTGGCAGCCACGGTTTCGACGTCGGCCACATCACCCCTGAAGCGGCCAAGGGCGGCCCCATCGGCATCGTCAGCACCGGCGACATCATCGAGATCGATGCGGTGAAAAACACCATCAACCTCCTCATCTCCGAGACCGAATACGCCGCCCGACTGGCCGCCTACAAACCGCTCCCGCCCAAGGAAACGCGCGGCGTGCTCGCCAAGTATGCGAAGCTCGTGAGCACCGCCTCCGAAGGCGCGGTGACGGACAAATATCTCTGAGCCGGAACCACCGGCCCGAGTGCTCGCCCCCCCCCGCCACCAAGGCGCTGCGACCCGCAGCGCCTTTTTTCTAGGCGGATAGTGATTGGCCCCCGAATTCGATCGGGATTACTTCGCCGGCATGAGCGAATTACATACCCGGTTACCGCTGCCCTATGATCATCGTTTAGAGGAACCGATGACCGTTTGGCAATGGATCAAGACGATGCTGATCATGTGGATTCCGTTGGTCGGAATCATCGCGACGTTTTACTGGGCTTTTTCCCGTCATACGAACTCGAACAAGCGCAACTACATGCGAGCCTTTCTATTTTTCCAGATCCCGCTTGTTATCCTTTTCAGCGTTATCTACGCCGGTGCAGCCCAAGCCGTCTTTCACTCAATCCGCGAACGCAGTCTCAATACGTCAAGGACTCCCACGACGCCCAACGTGGTCACTGCACAGCCCGGAGAACTCATCACTCCGATGCGCGTTCTCCAAGGCACTGACGGTCGCACCATCGACGCAACCGTGATCGGTTTTCCCACCAATGATCAAGTTCGTATCCGCCGGGCGGATGGCTTGGTGTTCAACGTCGAAATGTCGAAATTTTCCGCCGAAGACGTCGAATATTTCCACCGGCTGCGCGAGGAGTCGCTCAGCCAGTAAAAATGAGGCTCTTTTGCCCGTTCAACTCGCTCCCGGTGCGATGCCGCGTTCGCTCTTCGCGGCAAAATCCAAGATCAGCTGATACTCGGTCGTGCCCGCATCCGCATGCGCACGGAGCTTTTCCAGCGCCTGCGTGCGGTTGAGCCCGTCCCGATAGAGCATGCGATAGAGATGCCGCACGCGATCCAACTGCTGGGCCGTGTAGCCGCGGCGTTCAAGGCCGACTTTATTGTAGGCGCGCACCACCGCCGGCGTGCCATCGGCGATGAAAAACGGCGGCAGGTCCTGCACCAATTTCGCCATCGCCGACAACATCGCGTGCGCACCCACCCGACAAAACTGGTGCACCCCGCCGCCGCCACCGATGACCACGTGGTCTTCGATGATGACGTGGCCGGCCAACATCACCGAGTTGCTCGTCACGATGTGGCTGCCCAACACGCAGTCGTGCGCGATGTGGCCGTAGGCGAGAAACGTGTTGTCGTCGCCCACGGTCGTGTAGTCGCCGTCGTTCGTCGCCGCGTGCACGGTGACGTATTCGCGAAACACGTTGCGCGCCCCGATACGCACGCCGGGGTTGCCGCCCTTGTATTTTAGATCCTGCGTCTTCGCGCCGATGTTCGCGTAAGGAAACACCTCGCAGCGTTCGCCCATATGCGTGTTGCCCTCGACGGACGCGTGGTGATGCAGACGCGTGCCGGCGCCGAGTCGCACCCCGGCTCCGACGAACGCAAAGGCGCCGACCTCGACGTCGGGGCCGAGTTGCGCGCCGTTTTCGATCACGGCCGTGGGATGAATGTTCGAGGACATGGCGGCTGGGGGACGCTCGGCACTCAATCGACTTCGCTGGAATCCAAGATCGCGAACATCAGTTCGGCGGACGACACCACCGTGCCATTGACGGTGCAATTGCACTCGGCTTGGGCGAGTTTGTTGCCGCGCGACTTGGTGAGCTTGGCGTTGATAATGATCTGGTCGCCGGGGCGAACGGGTTTACGGAACTTCACCTTGTCGGCGCTCATGAAGAGCGACGTCTTCCCTTCACTGCTGCCGCGGCGGAGCATAAGCACGCCGGCCGCCTGCGCCATGGCTTCGAGCTGAAGCACGCCGGGCATCACCGGGTTTCCAGGGAAGTGGCCTTGGAAATACGGTTCGTTGATCGTCACGTTCTTGATGGCGACGAGTTCGTCTTCACCGATGAACTCCACCACGCGGTCGATCATGATGAACGGATACCGGTGCGGCAGCGTGTCGATGATGCGGCGGATATCGAGTTCCGTCTCCGTCGGCAGCACCTTCGCGGGACGCGGCTTTTTCTTTGGGCCTTTGCGTTTCTCCTCCAGTTTCGCGAAGAGCAATTTGGTGAGTTCGGCGTTGATCGCGTGTCCGGGGCGCGTCGCGATGATGTGCGCCTTGAGCGGCATGCCGAGCAGCACGATGTCGCCGATGATATCGAGGATCTTGTGGCGCACGAACTCGTCTTTGAAACGCAGTCCTTCCTTCGAGAGGATCTTGTCGCCCTTGATCACGACCGCGCAGTCGAGCGACCCACCCTTGATTTTGCCGAGCTTCAGCAGCTCCTCGATGTCCTCGTAAACGGTGAACGTGCGCGAGGCGGCGACCTGCGTCATGTAGACGTCGGGGTCGATCGACAGGGTTAAATGCTGCGTGTGGATACCGCGGTCGTCGGCCGAGGTGCAGGTGATCTTGAGCTCATCGCACGGCAGCGCGATGACCGATGAGTTGCCGCGCGTGACCGACACCGGCTCTTCCAACACGAAGTATTCGCGGTCCTTCTCCTGCTCAATCGGGTCGCCCTCGAGGATGAGGTTAACGAAGGGCTTCGCGGAACCGTCCATGATCGGCGGCTCGGCGGAATCGATCTCGACCAGCACGTTGTCGATGGCGCATCCGCTGAGCGCGCTGAGCACGTGCTCGACCAAGTGAATCTTGGTGTGGCCGTCCTGCACAGTCGTGTTGCGGACCAAGTCCCCGATCAGCTCGATGCGGGGTTTCACCTCGGGTTGGCCGTTGAGGTCGAGGCGCTTGAACACGATGCCATGATCCACCGGGGCGGGCTTGAGGGTCAGGGTGACGGAATTGCCGGTGTGCAAGCCGGTGCCCTGGATGGACACGGCGCGCGCGAGCGTGCGTTGTTTCATAGGAGATTAATCGGCCAGTGTGCGAAATCCCCCGCGGCCAGTGCAAGCGCCGAGTCCGCTGGATACCGGGGCGCAACACGAATGCGCTGCGGGAGTTTTCCCTCCGGCCCGCAGCTCTTGACACCCCGTCGCGGGGGCCGTTACCACCTTACCTTTCTACAACCTTAAACCCTCGATCCGCTTATGCCCTCAGCCAACGACATCCGCAAAGGCCAAGTCATTAAACACAACGGCGAACCCCATCTCGTGATGGAAACCATGCATCGCACGCCGGGCAACCTTCGCGCTTTCGTGCAGGTGAAGATGCGCAATCTGCGTTACGGCAAGGCACTCGACCAACGTTTCGCCTCCACCGACACCATCGAGGTGCTGCCGACCGAAAAGAAGTCCCTCGAATTCAGCTACGCCGACCGTGACACGTTCGCGTTCATGGACCCGGAGACGTTCGAGACGGTCGAGCTGAGCGCCGAGCTCATCGGTGACTCCAAAAACTATCTCACCGCCAACGGCAAAGTGGACGTTCTCTTCGTTGACGAAAAGCCGCTCACCGTCGAGCTGCCCTCCGCCGTGAACCTCAAAGTCACCGAGAGCTCTGATGGCATCAAGGGCGACACCGCTTCCAACGTGCAGAAGCCCGCCACCCTGGAAACCGGCTTGGTCGTGAACGTGCCGCTGTTCATCAAAGAAGGCGAAATCATCCGCGTGAGCACCGCCGACGGCAGCTACATGGGCCGCGCCTAACCGAGGCTTGTAGGGACGGGCCGAATACGCGGTCCCTCCCTCCTCGATTAACAAAAAACCCGCGGCATAGGCCGCGGTTTTTTTTTGCCTTGGAGGCCGCGTGGCCCTGAGCGTGAGGTCCGTGAGCTCAGGGAGTTCGCCAGGTATCGCCGGACCGTTCCCACGAATTCCCACCGCTCCCTCCGCCCGCGTCAGGGGCCACGGCGGGCTCAGCAGGTTTTGCCCAACGCCGCGACCGCAGACTTGTAGCTTTCGGCCGCGCTTTCGACTCCGCTGGCCGAACAACGTAGGTCGTGAAGGAGGCCGTCCTTCAAACCATACACGAAGCCGTGAACATGCAGCTCTTGGCCGCGCGCCCACGCGTCACGGACGATCGAGGTCTTACACACGTTGTCCACCTGCTCGATGACGTTGAACTCACAGAGCTTTTGCGCGCGCGCCGTGCCGTCCGCGATCTGGCAGAGGCAACCGTCGTGTTTTTCCTTCACGTCTTGGATGTGACGCAGCCAGTTGTCGGCGAGGCCGACGCGTTCGCAACGCAGCGCCGCGCCCACGCCGCTGCAACCGTAGTGGCCCACGACCATGATGTGTTTGATCTTGAGCACATCGACGGCGAACTGGATCACGGAAAGGCAGTTTAGATCCGTGTGCACAACGACGTTGGCGATGTTGCGATGGACAAAAATCTCGCCGGGCAAGAGGCCAAGAATTTCGTTGGCCGGCACGCGGCTGTCCGAGCAACCGATCCAGAGATACTCGGGGCTCTGCTGCGCGGCCAGTTTCGGAAAGAAGCCCGGATCTTGCGCACGAATCTCGTCCGCCCACGCTTTGTTCTTATCGAAGAGGTGTTGAAGTGACTGCATGTAGGCGGCCTAGGTTTTGAGGCCACGCAGTCTTGTCGATGTTTATTAAACGACGCAGGCCGGCGCACCCCGGCTGCGTTCAAAGAGGTTCGTCACAATCCCACAAAAAAGCCGTCCGAAAACCGGACGGCTTGCGAGTGAATGTGCCGAGTGCGTCGGCAGACTCGATGCGCCTGAAGCAACTGATCCCGATCAGGCGACGCGCTCGACGACCAACGGCGGGGGCGTCGGGCGTTTGGGCGCGAGGCGGTAGGCGTCCTTGAAGTAGTTGAGCGCGGTCTCGAGCTTCGATTCGTCGTTGTAGTGAATCATCATGAGCGGCTCGCCCTGCTTCACCTGCGTGCCGACCTTTTTGATTTCAGACACGCCAACGGAGTAGTCGACCTTCTCGCCATGCTTCTCGATGCCGGCACCGAGGAGGTGCACGCCACGGGCGATCATTGCTGCGTTGATGGTGTGCACATAGCCGCGCTTGGGAGCGGGCAGCTTACGAATGTGTTTCGCAGCGGTGAACTTGTCGGGATTGTCGATGTAGGAGGTGTCGCCACCCTGGGCCTTGACGAGCTCCTTGAACTTTTCCAACGCGCTGCCGTCGGTGAGGTGGCGTTGAACGGTCTGCTTCGCGGAGAGGGTCGAGCCCGCGACACCGGCAAGGCGAACGATTTCCATGCCGAGCTTGAG
>DFYA01000030.1:9816-16902 GCA_002382525.1 Opitutaceae bacterium UBA4094 | reverse complement strand
AGGCTGGGGATCGTGCCGGTCTCTTTGCGGAGTTCGTAGAACTTCGCGTCAGCCGGAGCGAGTTTGGCGTCCTGCTCGACGATGGCACCGCCGATGCGAGCAAGTTGCGACGAGAACGCGTCGATGGACAGGTGGCTCTTGAAGCCGGGAATGGCAGACAGCTTTTGCAGCGGGCTGATGATATAATCATGCTCCACGCCGCTCATCATCGGGACCACCACGCCGCTGGCCATCGCCAGCGGGACGAGCACGAGAGAGGTTTTGTCACCTACGCCGCCCGTCGAATACTTGTCGATCTTGGGCTTGGCGATATGCGAGAGGTCGATCACCTCGCCGGACAGCATGAGCTCCTCAGTCAGGATCGCAGTTTCCTGAGCGGACATCTGCTGGAAGAAAATAGTCACCAAGAGCGCCGCCAGCTGGTGCTTCGGAATTTCCTCATCCAGCGTGGAATCAATGATGTAGCGAATTTCCTCTTGGGTAAATTCCTGGCCGTCGCGTTTCTTTTCGATCAGCGAATTAAACGACGGTTTGATGAACCTGCGGGACGGAATCGTGCGTTTGGTCATGTAGTGTGTTTTAAAAAGACAGAGTCTGGCCGTGGGCCGGACAAAGTTTAGAAGAAGAACTTCCTCCCCTAGAATGTCGAGCCAAAATTACCCACTCCCCCCTCGTAAAGTCGGGTCACTTGCGTATGCAAACACCAACCAACTCCACGCTTGCGCCCTCATGCGCGCGCTTCGTTGAGTGATGAGATGCACGTCTCGTTTAACCTCGCCGCTACATTCGACGCGGCCCTGAAAACCGCCGCAGCCTCTGCCGGCTTCGACGCCGCCGAGTTTTCGCCCGAGGTGCGCACCACCGATCCCAAGCACGGTGACTTTCAGGCAAACGGCGTCCTGCCCTACGCCAAACGCACGAAACAAAACCCCCGCGCCCTCGCGGAGAAACTCGTCGCCGCGTTGCCCGCCGATGTGTTGGCGACCGCCGACGCCGTCATCGCCGGCCCGGGCTTTATCAATTTCACGCTGAAGCCCGCGATGCTCCAGTCGTGGCTGCAAACATTCTCCACGCGCGAACAACTCACCGCCGGCGCCTCGACCGCCTACGCGGGCAAAACTTGGGTCGTCGACTACAGCTCGCCCAACACCGCGAAGCAAATGCATGTCGGCCATCTGCGCTCCGCCGTCATCGGCGAATCGATTTGCCGCCTCCTGTCGTTCAGCGGCGCACGCGTCATCCGCGACAACCACATCGGCGACTGGGGCACTCAATTCGGGAAAATCATCTGGGCCTACAAAAAAGCCATGGCGTCGACTCCGTCCGAACTCGAAGCCGCACTCGCTGCCGAGCCGTTGGTGGAGTTCGAACGTCTCTACAAAACAGGCCACGCCGCCGCCGAAGCCGATCCCGCAGTCCTGAAAGAAGCCCAGCAGGAGCTCGTCAAACTGCAGGCCCACGATCCCGAAAACACCGCCATCTGGAAAAAGATCGGCGAGGTCAGTTTCTCAGCCTTTCAGCAGATTTACGACCAGCTCGGCATCCGTTTCGACCACACGCTCGGCGAGAGTTTTTATAACGACAAAGTCGAACCCGTTTACAACGAACTCACCACGTGCGGCCTCGCCACCGAAAGCCAAGGCGCCCTCGTCGTTTTCCACCCCGAGCATCCGCGTTTCAAGGAGCAGCCGTTCATCATCCGCAAGTCCGACGGCGCCGCCAACTACGCCTCGACCGATCTGGCGACGATTCTCTACCGCAGCGAGCACTTCAAGGCGGACGCCTCCGCCTACGTGATCGACTCGCGCCAGGGCGACCATTGCCAACAGCTTTTCCTCACCGCCCAAAAGTGGTTCGAGAAAACCAACCGCCAAGTCCCCCACCTCGAGCACGTCGCGTTCGGCACCGTGCTCGGCGAAGACGGACGTCCGCTCAAGACGAAGTCCGGCGAAAACATCAAACTCAAGGACCTCTTGCGCGAAGCCATCGAACGCGCCCGCCGGTTGGTCGACGAACGCAGCTCCGAACTCCCCGAAACCGAGCGCGCCCAGATCGCCGAGATCGTCGGCATCGGCTCCGTCCAATACGCCGACCTCTCCCAAAACCGCTCCAGCGATTATCTGTTCTCTTGGGACAAGATGATCTCCCTCGAGGGAAACACCGCCGCCTACCTGCTCTACGCCGTCGCTCGTATCCGCTCGATCTTCCGCAAGCTCGACGCCACCCCCGGCGACGCCGCCACCGAGGCAGCCGCCAACGTCCTCGAAACACCCGCCGAACTCGCCCTCGCCCGCAAACTCGTGAAGTTCTCCGACGCCGTCGCGCTCGCAACCTCCAGCCTGCGTCCGCACTTCCTCGGCCTCTACCTCTACGAACTGGCGGGAGAATTCAGCGCCTTCTACGCCGCCGACAAAGTCGCCGTCGAAGACCCGGCGATTCGCGCCCGCCGTTTACTGCTGTGCGCGCGCACGTTGCTCGTTCTGGAAACCGGACTCGGACTCCTGGGACTGCGCACCGTGAATCGGATGTAAAAGACCCACCCTACTCCCGGGCGGAACGGCCTGCTCCAAAACAACACTTGCGACTGATTTTACGCGGGCGCACCGTCTGCCAACCCTCATCCTTATGGCCACGCAGGAATTCTACATTCGCAACGCCTCCGAAACCGAAGCCCGCGGTCCTTTCACCCACGAGCATCTGATTTCGTTGGCCGAGACCGGCCAGATCACGAAGGAGACGCTCTACTATGACGCGGGGAAGGAGCAATGGACGCCGATCAGCGACAACGCCGAACTCACCGCCGTCGCGTTCCCCGAAAAAGCCGCCCTCAAGCTTAAGGGCAAAACCAAGCTGAAGACCGTTAATCTTCCCGACAGCAATGCCGCCCCCATCTCGGTGGACGACATGCTCGCCGCCGCCGAGGGTCGCACGCCCGACACCCAGGACCGCCTCGATCCGATGATCGCCCGCGAGCGCGCCGCAGCCATCGGTCTCTACGCCTGCATCGTGCTGCTCGTGATCAGCGCGGCCGCCCTGATGCTCCCCTCGATCGACATCCTCACCAACTTCGATCCGCTCGCCCTCCTCCAGCACCCGCTCGCTTTGCTCGGCGGCTTCAATTTGGCGTTGGCCTTGCTCCTCATCTTGCAGGTCACCCAAGCCTACCCGTTCATCCGTTTTAGTGCCGCACTGGGCGTTGGCTTGGTCGGCTTCCTCCTCTGGAGCCAAGGCCAGATCATGCCCCTCGCGGCGTTCGCCGTCGGTTCGGCGGGGCTTTATTTTTGCACCGTGTTCGTCAACTTCGTTGGCATCGGACTCGCCGCAGGACTCGGTCTGGCGGGCATGCTGGGCTACGCATTCTTCGCGTTGACCACGTAAGCCGCCGCATTCCCGCTTATGCCCGCACCGTTCTGGCAGAGACTGCCCGCGATTTATAGAACGGAAATCTGGCAGCCGCGTTTTCTCGGAGACAAATCCCCGCGCGGGCGCCTCTACGGCGTCATCCGCGTGATCTCGATCACGATCACCGGTGTGCTTGAAACCAACTCCGCCAGCCGCGCCGCCGCCCTGAGTTTCAGCACTCTCCTCGGCCTCGGTCCGCTCGTTGCCATCGCGATGCTTGTCGCTGGTTTCATGCTGGACAAGCAAGACCCCGACCTCGCGGCCAAGACCCTCAGCAGCATCATCGAAAAGGTCGCCCCACAGATCCGGCAGCTCAACTCCGGCGGTGACATCCCCGCCGCGCCTGAGGCCACCTCGGCCTCGATCGTTGCCGCAACGACGCAGGTCTCCGGCAGTGCTTCCGCCAACAGCCCCGAGCTGGTGCAGATGATCGACGGCTTCATCGCCAACACCCGCAACGGCGCGGTCGGTGCCGTCGGCGCGATCACGCTCATCATTATCGTGCTTCAGCTGTTCACCTCGGTCGAAACGTCATTCAACGAGATCTGGGGGGTGCATCGGGGTCGCTCGTTGATCATGCGCATCGTCCTCTATTGGACGGTGCTCACGCTCGGCGCCGTGCTCTTCTTCGCCGCCCTCACCGGCCTCTCCGCAGGCGCCGCGTTCAACGCCTTCGAAGCCCGTATGCCCTACGGCACCGAAGTCGTCGCCGCGCTCAAATTCTTCCTGCCCGCGGGCTCGCTTCTCGTCCTCATCGGGATGCTCACGCTTTTCTATCGCACCATTCCCAACACCCACGTCTGGTGGCGCGCCGCCCTCATCGGCGCCCTCGTCGTCGCCGCCCTGCTCGTGTTGAATAACTTCCTCGCGTTCCTCTACCTCAAACGCGTCGTCCTCCAAAAGAGCCTCTACGGCTCTCTTGGACTCCTGCCGATCCTCATGCTCGGCCTCTACATTTTTTGGTTCTTTGTCCTGCTCGGCGGACAAGTCAGCTACGCCGTCCAAAACGTAAACTTCCGCAACAGCAAGGCCGCCTGGGGCAGCCTCGCCGAGTCTATGCGTGAACGCCTCACGCTCATCGTTCTGCTCATGATCAGCCGCCGTTTCCACGCGTGCCTCGCCCCGTGCACCGCCCTCGACTTGAGCACCCGCCTCAAGGTGCCCACGCAAATCCTCAACGAAAGCATCAATCGCCTCGTGCTGATGAAACTCATCACCCCCATCCCCGCCGAGGACGACACCGACTCCACCGAGTTTCGTTACCAACCCGCCCGACCACTGAGTCGTATTTCACTGGGCGTGTTCAAGCGCCTCGATGACGACTTGGGCGACGATCCCCACGGCCCGATCCTTCCCACCGTCGACCCCATCCTTCAGCACTACAATCAGGGCATGGAGGAGCTCGAACGCTCCGCGTTGTTCAGCAAAGGCCTCGACGAACTCTTCGAGCAACACCCCGCTACTCCCGTCTGAGCCGGCACCATGCCCGGCCAAGTGGATGCGACCCCGTCGGCGAGCCGTCGCATTCCACTCTTGAATCCCCACGCCCGGCTTCCAGCATCCGACCCTTTATCCCTATGATTTCCTGGATCCAACGTTCCTTCCAGCAGCACTTCAAATGGCTGTTCCTCCTCCTGCTGGCCGTCGTCATCGTCTCCTTTGTCTTCATCACCAACGCCTCCTCCGGCTTCGGTCACACCGGGAAACAAGCCCCCGCCCGCCCCTTCTTCGGCGTCAATCTCAGCGCTCGCGAAGACATTGATCGGCTCTTCAGTGACGCCTCCCTCAGCGCCCAACTCCACGGCATGCAGATCCGCGAGGAGGGCCAACTCCAGCAATACGCCCTCCAACGCCAGGCCGCCCTCCACCTCGCCAACGAACTCAACCTGCCCGCGCCCTCCGAGACCGATCTCGTCCGCCACGTCCAAAACCTCCGCGCCTTCTCCGGCCCCGAAGGTCGCTTCGACCCGAAACGCTACGCCGAATTCCGCGACAGCCTCAAAACCAACCCGCAGCTCCGCGAGGCCGACGTCACTCGGGTCATCAACAACGACGTGACCTACCAGCAGGTCCTCAAGCTCCTCTCCGGCCCCGGCTACGTGCTGCCGTCCGACGTGCAAACCCAGCTCAACCGTATCGACGCCTCCTGGACCCTCGAAGCCGTCACCGTCGGCTACGACAGCTTCAAGCCTTCCATCAACGTCACCGACGAAGCGCTGTCTCAGTATTTTGAATACAACAGCCGCCGCTACGAGGTCGCCCCTCGGGTGGGCGTCTCCTACATCGACTTTCCCGCCGAAGCCTACACCGACCAAGTATCCGTCACCGAGGTCGGCCTCCGCTCCTATTACGAAGCCAACCCCGCCCGCTTCCCCAAAGCCCCTGACGCAACACCCGAGATCTCCGTCACCTCCGGAGCCGACTTCGAAGCCGTCCGCGATCAAGTCGAACAGGCCTACCGCCTCGAGCGCGCCCGCACGCTCGCCCTCCGCGCCGCCGCCGACGTCGCCGTTGCTCTCCACGAGGGCCAGATCGCTCCCGCCAAGCTCCCCGACTTCCTGTCGGAACAGAAGCTCACGCTGAAGCCGCTCGCTCCTTTCAACGCCGACAACGTCCCCGCCGAACTAGGCACCGACCGCCGCGTAGCGACCGAGGCCCTCCGCACCGGCCCTCAGAAACCCTACTCCGAACCGATCAACACCGGTCGCGGCGCCGCCATCCTCGTTTGGAACGAAACCGTTCCCGCCCGCGTGCCTGAGCTCTCCGAAATCAAAGACCGCGTCACTTCCGACTACCTCGAAGCCGAAAAACGTAAGCAGTTCGCCGAGGCCGGCCGCACGCTCCGCAACGCCCTTCAAGCCCGCCTGAAAGCCGGCGACTCCTTCACCAAGGCCGTCGAAGCCTCGGGCAACACCATCCCCGCCAAACTCTCCACCAAGAGCTGGCCCGCGTTCACCCTTGCGACCCCGCCCCAAGACTTCGATTACAGCGCCTACGGTGCGATCGACGGACTCAACAAGGGCGAGCTCTCCCAGATGGTCTCCAGCGGCGAACAAGGCCTGATCCTCTACGCCGCCGACAAAAAGCTCCCCGAGATCGAACTCACTTCGCCTAAGTTTGCCGAGACACGCCAGCGCATGGAGACCTTCACCGCCTCCCGCAACGGCGGCGCAGTCCTCGCAGCGATGGTGGATGCCGAACTCGCCAAAACCGCCGCAGCCACTCCGTAACCGCCCGCCGGCTCAAACTGTTTTCTCGCTCAAAGGCGGCCCCACCTGGGTCCGCCTTTTTTTGCGCCCACCCATGGCTCGTAAACCCGTCACGCACCATTGAACCGACTCGACGGACAAACCGGGCTGGCCAAAGCACGCCGCATGCTTTCCTTTTTTCCTGCCATGCCCGTCTATCGTTACGCCCCCGAAAAACTCCCCTGCAAACTCTGTGGCGACGGATTTGAGCACCGGCATGACGCCTCCGACGACGCCCTGAAATCTTGCCCGACCTGCGGACAAGCCGTCTCCCGCGTTTGTATTCAACAAATCCACACGCCGAAACTTCTGGCGCCCATCTCCGTCTCCAAGGCCAAACAAGCCGGTTTCACAGTGCTCAAGCGCATCTCCGACACCGAGTTTGAACGCCAATAACGCCCGGTCCCTTCCACTTCGCTACTCTCCTCGCTAATGA
>DFYA01000030.1:3222-9651 GCA_002382525.1 Opitutaceae bacterium UBA4094 | reverse complement strand
CGCAAGACGAGTTCCGGCGACTCCTTTCACGACCAGTCCCTCCGCGTCGGCGTCTCCCAGCGCCTCGAAACCGGCGCTCAACTCGCCGTCAGCACCGCGCTCAACCGCAACAAAACCGAGCCCCGGGTCTTCAATCCCGTTTACAACAGCGACGTCGCCTTCTCCGTCAGCCAGCCCCTCCTGCAAGGTTTCGGCCTGACCATCAACCGCGCCGCGATCGAACGCGCCCGCCTCGGCGTCGTCCGCGCCAACTACGACTACAAATCCGTCGTTCTCGCTCTCATCCGCGACGTCGAAGCCGCCTACTACAACCTCGCCTTTGCCCGCGAACAACTCGCCGTCCGCGCCACCAGCCTCGAAGTCGCGCAGACGCTCCTCGACGAAAACAGCGCCCGCCTCGACACTGGCGTCGCCACCAGCTTGGACGTCCTTCAATCCGACGTCGGCGTCGCCAACGCCCGCCGCAACCTCCTCCTCGCCCGCCAAAGCGTCACCGACCGCGAAGACGACCTGCTAGAACTGATCGGACGCTTCGAATTCGATTCGAGCCTCGGCCCGGTGCGTTTGCCCGACACCCCGGCCGATCCAGAGATCTCTTTTGAGCATTCTTACCGTTTGGCCCTCGCCAATTCCCCCGACTACGCCGCCCGCCGCGTCGTCGCGGAGCAGCTCCAGCTCGACGTCGAAGTCGCCAAAAACAACCGTTTGCCCTCTGTCGATCTCGGCGCCGCCGTCGGATTGAACGGCGACCGCCGCGACACCGCCGGCGGCGCCTTTCGCAGCGCCTCGTCAGGCGACGCCTACAACTGGCAGGTTGACCTCACTGTATCCATTCCGTGGGGACTACGCGCCGAGCGCGCCCGCTACCGGCAAGCCCTGAACAACCTCAATCGCCAGGAAACCTTCATCCAACAGCTCGATCAGACGCTCCTGCTGCAAGTGCGCTCCGCAGTCCGTGCCGCCGAAACCAACCGCGAGACCGTCGCGGTGTCCGCCCTCGCCACCCGCCTGAGCGAGCAACAATTCGAAACCGAAAAAGCCCGCTATGAAGCCGGCCTCTCCACGTATCGCTTCGTGGAAGATTCCCGTCGGGACCTCGACACCGCGCGCGTCAATGAGCTGCTCGCCAAGGTCAACTTCCGGATCGCCCTCGCCGAGCTCTCCCGCCTCGAAGGAACCTCTCTCGATCGCTATCAAGTGACATTCGAGGACTGATTCCTCCGATTCGAGAACGCGTCACCTCGCCCCACCCGCCCTCAGAACAACGTCGCAACCGTCGCCTCATCCGCCGCGACCACGCGATGCTCCGGCAATTGCGTGCGAAACCACGTCCGCTGCTTCTTCACCAGCGCCCGCGTGTTCTTGACGATCTCCGCCGCCAGCTCCGCCAGTTCCGGCTCTCCGACGTGGGAGCGAGCCCGCTCGCGATTTCTCCCGTCCGCGTCGAGCCAAGCCAACGTTTCCCTATATCCAATCGCTCGCGACGCGCTCAGGTTCCGCTCCAACCCCGCCGCGCGCAACTGGCCGACTTCCGCTACCAATCCGTCCGCCAACATCGCGTCCACCCGCCGCGCGATCCGCGCGTCCAAGTCCACCGGCTCACGATCCAATCGCGTGCAACGCACCTCCCACTGCGCAAACGGCGCCGGCATTCGTGCAAACTCCTCCGCCAACACCGCGACCGTTTTCCCCGACGCCCAACACCGCTCCAACGCCCTCGTCACCCGCCTTGGATTCGCCGTGTCCAGCGCACCCAGTCCCTCCGGATTCAACGCACGCAGTTCCGCCACCAACGCCTCGATACCGTCCTCCGCCAGCCTGCGCTCCACCTCCGCGCGCTGTTCCGGCGACACCGCCACGTTGTCCGCCACCGGCGCAAAAAAGCTCTTCAGGTAGAACCCGCTTCCGCCCGCGACCAGCACCCGTTTTCCGCGTGCCGTGATGTCCGCCACTGCAGCCTGCGCCTGCGCCACATACTCGGTGACATCCATCGTCTCATGCACCTCGCAGAGATCAATCAGGTGATGCCGAACCCGCGCCCGTTCCTCCGTCGTCGGCTTGGCGGTGCCGATGTCCATGCCGCGGTAGAACAACAACGCGTCGCAGGAAACGATCTCCGCGTCATTCGCCTCCGCCCAGCGCAACGCCAGCTCAGTTTTCCCAACGGCAGTCGGCCCGGTGAGCACATGGATGATGCCTTTCATTTCGCTTATTCCTTAACCCGCTCCGCCGCTTCGCGAGACATTCTTTACCACGCCTCTCTCAACCGGGGTTTGTTACGACCAGGTGATATCCCGCGTCATTGGTTGTTTGCCCTCGCCGCGCGCGGTCTCTTGGCGTGCAACGCTCCTCACGTGAAAATCGCCCTCGTCACCGAAACATTTCCACCCGAGATCAACGGCGTGGCCATGACCCTCTCGCACCTGGTCGAGGGTCTCGCCCTTCGCGGCCACCGAGTAACGGTTGTGCGCCCGCGCCAGAGCTCCCGCGATCTTCCGCGCGAAGACAGGCTCTATGACGAATTGCTCTGTCCGGGCGTGCCTATCCCTGGTTATCCGCTCCTCCGCGCCGGTCTGCCAGTGCGCGGACGTCTCCTCAAAACCTGGCGTGACGACCGTCCTCACCTTGTCCACATCGCCACCGAGGGACCGCTCGGCTATGCCGCGCTCTCCGCAGCGACCGAGCTCGACCTGCCCATCACCTCCAGCTTTCACACCAATTTCCACAGCTACAGCCGCCACTACGGCTTCGCGTTCCTCACCCGCCCCGCCCTCGCCTACCTGCGGCACTTTCACAACCGCACGCAGATCACCCTCTCGCCCACCGCCGAACTCAACGTCGAGCTCACCCGCGACGGGTTTCGCGGCATGCGCCTCCTTTCGCGCGGCGTAAACACCGAGGTCTTTTCCCCCGCGCATCGCGACGAGTCGCTCCGCCAAACGTGGGGAGCCGGACCCGACGATCTCGCCGTCGTCCACGTCAGTCGCCTCGCCGCCGAGAAAAACTACCCGCTGCTCTTCGACGCGTTCGCCCGCATCCGCGCCCGCCATCCCTCCGCCCGTTTCATCGTCGTGGGCGACGGACCTCTGCGCAAAAAACTCTCGCGCGCGTATCCATGGATCCACTTCACCGGTTTCCTCCCGCGCGCCGATCTCGCCCGCCACTACGCCTCGGGTGACTTTTTTCTCTACGCAAGCCTCACTGAAACCTTCGGCAACGTCGTCACCGAGGCCATGGCGAGCGGACTTCCCGTGCTCGCCTTCAACTACGCCGCGCCCGCCCGCTACATCCGCGATCACGACAACGGCGTGGTCGTTCCCTTCGATGACCGCACCGCCTGGCTGCGCGCCGCCGAAGAACTCGCCGCTGCGCCCGCCGATCTTCGTCGCCAACTCGGCGAGGCCGCCCGCCGCACCGCCGAGGGTATTTCGTGGAAGCACGTGATCGACGGTTTTGAACGCGATCTCCACGAGGTCGCCGATTTGACCGTCCCCTCGCCCCGCGCCACCGTTTCGCCGTGATCAAGACCCGGTTCATTTTCAACCCACGCTCCGGGCACAACGCCAAGAATCCCCACTTGCTCGCGCGCGCTCGCGACTTCATCCGCGAACGCGCTCTCGATGCCGACGTGGTTCTCACCGAGCACCCGCGGCACGCCACCGAACTCGCCCGCCGTGCCGTGGACGACGGTTGCGGACTCGTGGTCGCCATCGGCGGAGACGGCACGCTCAACGAGGTCGCCGCCGGCCTCGTCGGCACCGACGCTGTCTTTGGCCTTATCCCGTGCGGCTCGGGCAACGGCCTCGGCCGCCACCTCGGCATCCCCGGCCCCGGCAAGGGCGCGTTCCGCACGTTGGTCGAGGGACGCGTGCGCGCCATCGATACCGGCGAGATCAACGGCCACCCGTTCTTTAACGCCACCGGGTTCGGCTTCGACGCCGAGATCGCCCATCGCTTCAACCAGCTCACGCGCCGTGGTCTTTCTTCCTACGTGCGCACCACCATTGGCGCTCTCTCCAACTACCGCGCCGAACCCTGCCTCATCCGAAACGGCGTCGCCTCGCTCCAGACGACGGCCTTCCTCCTCACCGTCGCCAATTCCGACCAATACGGCAACGACTGCTTCATCGCTCCCGGCGCCTCCGTGGACGACGGTCTGCTCGACCTTACCGTCATCATGCGCGCCCACATCTTCAACGCAGCGCCGATCGCCGCTCGGCTGTTCCTCAAAAGAATCGACGGCAGCGCGTCCGTCGCGCGTCTGCGCGGCGACCATTTCACCATCGAACGCTCCGGCCCTGGACTCATTCACACGGACGGCGAGACCCACCTTTGCGACGCCAACTTGGAGATCACCGTGCGCCCGCGCAGCCTGCGCATCATGGTCCCCGCCGCGTGACCCGGTCCGACGTGGGAAGCGAGCTTGCTCGCGATTTCCGTCTCGCCGCGTGACGTTCGCGTGACGTTTGCCTCCGCCCCCTAGGCACCGCCCCGGTTTCTTGTTACGTTGCCCGCGGATGGAAACCGAGCCGCTCAAATTTAAAACTGTCATTCTCTCCGACGTCCACCTCGGCACCCTCGACTGCAAAATCGCGGAGGTGAATCACCTCCTCAAATACACGCACTGCGAGAAACTGATCTTAAATGGCGACATCATTGACGGTTGGCGTCTCAAGCAAGGCGGACACTGGCCCAAGACCCACACGCGCTTTATCCGACTTATCCTGAAAAAGCTCGAAAAGAAGGATACCGAGATCGTTTACCTGCGCGGCAACCACGACGACGTGCTCGCCAAGTTTCTCCCGATCGCCTTCGAAAACCTCGTCATCGTCGAGGACCACATTCACCGCGGCGTGCGCGGGAACTACTTCGTGCTCCACGGCGACGTGTTCGACACGATCACCAAAAACTTCGTCTTCCTCGCCTACGCCGGCGACTGGGGTTACCGCGCGCTCATGCGGCTCAACCGCCTCTACAACGTGTGGCGCTCCTGGCGCGGCAAGGAATACTACTCGCTTTCCAAGGCCATAAAAGCTCGCGTCAAACGCGCCGTGAACCACGTCTCCAACTTCGAGGAGCACATCGCACAACTCGCGAAAAGCCGCGGCTGCATAGGCGTCATGTGCGGTCACATCCACACGCCCGCCGACCGCATGATGGGAGACATCCACTACCTTAATTCCGGCGACTGGGTCGAATCGCTCACCGCCATCGTCGAGCACTTCGACGGGCGCTACGAGATCCTTGAGTTCTCCGAATTCCGGAAACAGTTCCCGCTCGAAGCCGAACCTGCCGAGCCGGAAGACGCCGCAGCACCTGCCACCCCTGCGCCGACTCCCGTGGCCCTGAGCGTGAGCTCAGAGATGCATTAAAAAAACGTGCACGTAACGTTTCGGCGACGACGCCGGAACACAGTTGGCACGCCGGATGCATTGAGCAGTCTCAAACCAACTCCAATGACCCGGACCACCCAACATCTCCTCAGCACCGCCGGCGCTTCGATCACGAAGGCCGCTGCGCAACGCTGTGCACAGATGCGTCCGGCCGCTTGCCGCCATTGGAGCCAATCCAATACCGGCACGGGCTCTCAGGCCTAAACCCTCCGCGAAGACGGACCGATTTAGACCACCTGATGAAGCCCGAGGCCACCAAGCCCCAGGACGCCACCGCGCATTCCCAACCCACGCCCGATCACCTTTCCGATTTCTCTCTTTTCCCATGAACACGATCATCCACCCGCTGAAGTCCAGTCGCAGCACCCGCAGCCCGGAAGCCACGGTTAACACCGTCGCGGTCCGCAAGCCGCACTACGACTGCCAAGACGCGGACGATGCCCTCAAGGTGATCGTTTACGTGCCCGGCGTGGAGGCCGCCGGCGTCGAGATCGCCACTCGCGGGCCCGACCTGCTCGTCACCGCCCGCAAGCGTCACTTCGTGCGCGTCAACTTCGGTGCCCTCAACCTTGAAAGCGTTCAGCGCGATTATCTGCTGAGCCTCCGGCTCGGCCGCAATCTCGACTACACCGCGCTCGAGGCCGAGATCCACGAAGGTGTGCTCACCCTCACGATTCCCAAGAAGACGCCCGTCGCGTTTCCGACCCACGAGCCGCTCTCGCGCGTCGCCTGAAACACCGCGGCTCGGGTGGATAATCCGCCGCCCAGATTGGCGTTTAGAACGAACGCCCGTTCTGTGGCGGCATGTCCGCCACCGCCATCGAGTCGGTCTTCGAAGTCGCCGCCGTCAGCAAATTCTACGGCGAACGCCGCGTTCTCCACGACGTGTCGTTCTCCGTCGGCGCCGGTGAACGCATCGCGCTCACCGGTCCGTCCGGCAGCGGCAAAACCACGCTTCTCAACTGCCTCGGCGGCGTAGATCGCCCCGACTCCGGTGCGATCTCGCTGCAAGGGCTGCGCATCGACCAACTCGACA
>DFYA01000030.1:0-3098 GCA_002382525.1 Opitutaceae bacterium UBA4094 | reverse complement strand
ATCGCCATCGCCCGCGCGCTCGTCCACAGCCCGGCGTTGATCCTCGCCGACGAACCGACCGGCAACCTGGATTCGGTCAATGGCGCCAACATCCTCGCGCTCCTCCGCGAACTCACCGACGAAACGCGCACGGCTCTCGTGCTCGTCACCCACAGCGAAGAAGCCGCCTCGATTTGCCACCGTCGCATCCATCTGCGCGACGGACGCGTTGTAGACCACGCATGAGCGGCGTCCTCGTTCCCTTTTTGCTGCGTCGGTTCACGCTGCGCCACTGGCGGCTCGCGCCCAAACAAAGCGCGTTGCTCGTCCTCATCCTCGCGCTGGGCGTCGCCGTGTTTGTCTCCGTGCGCCTCGCCAACCGCGCCGCCGTCTCCAGCTTCTCGAACTTCACCGAAACGCTCACCGGCCAGAGCGACTGGACGATCCAAGCCCCCGCCGGCACGTTGCCCGAAACGATCCTGCCCGAACTGCGCGCCGCCTTCGACGGACGCCCGGTCCACATCGTTCCGGTCGTCGAAACCACCGCGTCGTCGCCTCCCTCGTCGCCCGACGAAAATCGTTTCGAGCGTCCTACCTACACGTTGCTCGGCGTCGATCTGCTCGCCCTCGGCAACCTCGCCCGCCCGCAGGACAAATCGTTTTTCCAGACGGACGACTTCTGGAGTTCGTTTAACGCCGGCCCGCAGGTGTGGCTCAGCCGTGCGTTCGCCGATCCGCTGCCCACGCGGGTCGAACTCGTCATCAACGAAACCCTTCACACGTTGCCGGTCGCCGGAGTGATTCCCGCCGCGGCCGACGCCCCCGTGCCACCCGCGACGTTGATGATCCTCAACCTCGCGTCGTTGCAGCACCTTGCCGGGAAAACCGGACGCCTCGACCGGATCGAGTTTATCATCGAATCCGGCCCGCGCGCCGACACCCGCCGTGGCGAACTCAAGGCGATCCTCAAAAACCTCGGCCAAGACGGCGCGCGCTGGCTTGTCTCCACGCCGGGCGCACGCCGCGACACCGCCGAGGCAATGACGCGCGCCTTCCGGCTCAATCTTACGGTTCTCTCGCTCATCGCGCTGCTCGTGGGGCTCTACCTGATCTTCCAAGCGCTCGACGGCGCGGTCGTGCGGCGGCGCCCCGAGATCGCCATCCTCCGCTCGCTCGGCGTCGAAGAAGCCTCCATCCGCCGTGTGTGGTTGTGTGAATCCGCCTTGCTGGGATTCGCGGGCGGCGCGCTCGGTCTGCTGCTCGGCTGGGCCGGCGCACANNTCCTCGGCGCATCTTGAGCTTGGCGAGATAGGGATCGGCCTCGCGCTCGGTGTCGGCGCCGCCCTCGTCGCCGGTTGGTGGCCCGCACGCGAAGCGGCCCGCACTCCGCCGGCACAGGTGTTGCAGCGCGGCGCCGCGCCCGCGCCCGGTTTTCGCGCGCTACGCAGCGGAGGGCTCGGCGTCGCCTTGCTCGCGGCCGGCGTGATCTTCGCACAACTATCGCCTCTGCGCTTCGAGGGCGGAAGCCGCTTCCCGCTCGCAGGCTATGCGGCCGCGTTCCTGTGGATCTTCGGCGCCGGCTTGCTGTGCTCGTTTCTCCTGCCGCCGTTCGCGCGGCTGGCGCGTGGTTGGGGCGCGCGTGTGGCGCCCGTTCAGGTCGCCCTCGGACACCTGCGCGCGCCGTCGGGCCGCCATCGCCTCGCGGCGGCCGCCTTGCTGTGCGCCATCGGTATGACCGCCGGAATGGCCATCCTCGTGGCAAGTTTCGAGCAGACGATGCAGGGCTGGATCAAACGCACGCTTCAAGCCGACCTCTACCTCTCCAGCAGCGGCTCACAAAGCGCCGGATCGCAAAACCGCATCTCCGGTCCCGCCGCCCGCGCACTCGCCGCTCATCCGGCCGTCGCCCGCGCCGGCATGATCGTCACGTATCCGATTTCCTTATACGGTATTCCCACCGTGCTCTCGGGAGCGGATCTCGCCGACGCCGCCACACGTCCCGACTTGCCATGGCTCCGCGAACCCGCGGACGACGCGGTGTTTGATCCTGCGCGCAACGCCGAGCTCGCGCTCGTCAGCGAGAGCTTCACCGAACGTTTCCGCGTCGGCGCAGGAGACGCTCTCACCATTCCCACACCCTCCGGCCCACAAACCGTCACCATTGCCGGCGTGTTCGCCGACTACGGCAACGAACGCGGCTCAATCCTGATCGACCGCCCGCACCTCCGTGCGTGGTTCGACGAAGACGCCGTCACCAGCGTCTCGCTCTATGTAAAACCTGGCGTCGATCCCGACACGTTGCGCGCCGATCTCACCAACGCGCATCCCGGCCTATCGGTGTTCACCAACGCCACGCTGCGCGCCGAGGTGCTGCGAATTTTCCGCCAGACGTTCTCTATCACCTACGCGCTCGAGGTCATCGGTGTAGTCGTGGCGATGACCGGTCTCGCGCTGACGCTTGCGAGCGTGTTGCTCGACCGGCGCGATGAATTGACGACCCTCCGTGCATTGGGTTTTCGACGACGTGAGATCGCACTGGCCGCGTCCATCGAGGGCCTCGCCGTCTCGGCCTGCGCCGTGCTCGGAGGACTCGCGTTAAGCGGAGCGCTGGGCTGGCTGCTCATTTATGTGATCAACAAACAATCCTTCGGCTGGACGCTCGCCTACGCCCTGCCCATCGGCCAACTCGCCGCGCTCGCGTTCGCGGTCCTGCTCACCGGCTGGGTCGTAAGCTACGCCGTCGGCCTCTGGGGCGCCGACCTCCCAGCCGACCGGGAGGAATAAACCATGCACAACCATCTCCGCTTTTTCCGCCTGCTTTTTTTTGCGCTTTTTGCGCCTCTTTGCGGCCATGCCTCCGTGCCCTCGACTACCGCCGAAGGCTTTGCGGTCCCGCAACCCGGAAAGGTTTTTTCGTTCCCACGCGATCACGGTTCACACCCCGAGTTCAAAATCGAGTGGTGGTATCTCACCGGCCATCTCTTCGCCGACGATGGACGTCGCTTCGGTTATCAAGCGACGTTTTTTCGCAGCGCCGCGCCCGACAAATCAACGCACCTCTACCTCGCGCACATGTCGTTCCTCGACGTGGCCACGGGGGAATTCCATCACCAAGAGCG
>DFYA01000215.1:37842-39354 GCA_002382525.1 Opitutaceae bacterium UBA4094 | reverse complement strand
GTCTGCGCTACGGCCAGGTCATCGTGATCACCGTCGCCGCGCTCGCGCTCTATATCGGCTTCCGCGCGCTGCCGACCGGCACCAATCTCCATCAACTCGACTTCGACACGCGCGGGCAGGGCATGATCGAAATGTGCGATCCGTCGAACCCGCAGTTTGTCGCCGTCACGACCGCGCGTTCTCCGGTGACCATGACCTTGCGCGGAGACCTGCCCGCCGAGCCCGGCCGTGAATCGCGCGTGGTGTTGACACTCACCACCTCCACGGGAAAACCCGTCGGCCCCGACGACGTGATCGTGCAACACACGCGCAAACTCCACCTGCTCGTGATCGACCCGACGCTCCGCGATTACCAACACCTGCATCCCGAGCCCGGCGAGGAAGCCGGCGAATGGGTCTTCGCCTTCACGCCGCGTCTCGCCGGCACCTACCGGGTGTTCGCCGACTTTGTTCCCGTGCCGACGCGCCGCAGTCTCTATGCCGGCGCCGACCTGCCCGTCACCGGTGACGTGGCCGTCAACATGAACATCCTCTCGTGGGACGCCGAGGTGGACGGCTATCGGTTTCAGCTCACGCCCGACGCGCCGATTCGCGCCGGCAAAGCCGCCGAACTCGCCTTCACGGTCACGCGACCCGATGGCGGCCCGGTGCCGATGGAACTGGTGATGGACGCCTACGCGCACCTGGTGGCGTTTGACCAAAACAAGATCGGCTTCGCGCACCTGCACCCGAAGGAGACGGCGCTCACGCCGCCCGACGCAAACGCGCCGAAGCTCACGTTCCGTATCACGATTCCCAATCCCGGGGTGTATGTGATCTGGGCGCAGGTGATGCTCGCCGGCCGCGAAGTCTTTGCGCCCTTCTGGTTCGAGGTCGCCCCGTGATGCATCGACGTGGCTCTGAGCGTGAGCTCAGAGAACGTCGGCAGGACGGGCACGCGAGAACCGCACCGAATCGTGCCCGCGCCTCAAACCCAAACCTCCATCGGCGCACGCCTCGCGGGCCACGAACAGCCCCGCGCCTTCCTCGGTCCTTCGTCCACGCGCGACCTGCCTCCGCGCCTGAGAAAGATTGCCGCTTCACGCCGTGGCTGACGGACGCGGCGCGGTTAGTTCAAATGGCAACCATGTCTATTTCTACCTCGGCCGTTAATCGCTTCCTCGTCTCCAACGGACTTTCCATCGCAACCAACCCCTGCGTGAGTCCCGATTTCTGTCTCGATTGGGCATCGTTGTCCGCGCAGGTGAAAGCCGGCTCGCCCGAGGTGAAAACCCACGCGTCGAGCCGCTTTGAAACCAGCGCCGGCGCCTGGACCCTCGTCGAGGACGCGCAAGGCAACCATGGCTGGCGCTTGGAAGCGAAAAACGCCGCCGACGCCCTCCACACGTTGGCCGGCGGCGTCGCGCTCGGCTCGGGCCAAACCGTTCTCTTCCCCGCCACGTGGGCGAATCTCCTACGCCTCAAAAACCTCATCCAGGAACACGACGCCGGCTCCACGATTTTCCCGACCGC
>DFYA01000215.1:30922-37713 GCA_002382525.1 Opitutaceae bacterium UBA4094 | reverse complement strand
GGCATGAGCCACGGCTGCGTGTTGTCGAAGCTGAAAACCGGCTTTCACCAGCGCCGCATCGCCTGGAGCTTCAACGCCGACCACCAACCCATCGGCGGCAAGTTCGATGTGCGTGAAGATGCGCTCGTCGAGGGCTGTTTGCTCGCCAGCTACATCACCTTCGATCTGTCGCCCGAACTCGCGCAAACGAAGCCGCCCGCCGATCCCGCCGCGTGGGTCGCCGCCAACGTGGACGCCGCGCTTGTCAACACGGTGCGCGCTCGCGTCGCCGCCGCCGGACTTACGATCAACGAAGGCGAGTTCGCCCAGTTGCTCACGCAGGTGTGGCCATCGCTGCAAAAGATGAAACGCCGCGACGAGAAATACCGTGCGGTGCGCGAGGCCGCGTTCACCACGCCGACGGGTCGCGCCTACCTGCGCGAGTTGTCCATCGACGAGTTGCCCGGCCTCACCACACCTGAGACGACCGCGATCATGCTCGCGTTGTGCGAAGCGCTCGGGATGACGATCCACTTCGTCGCGCCCGCGTTTGGCTTCCAGAAAAACATGCCGTATCCGGATAACACCGCGTTGCGCGCGCTCATCGAAAAACAGTGGGCGGTGTGCAAGGCTTTCGACGCGAGCGTCGGGTTTCACTCGGGCTCCGGAAAGTCCGCCGAGAACTACCAAGTCATGGGCTCGGTCACGGGCGGACGCCTCGAAATCAAGACCAGCGGACGCTACACCTACGAAATGGGCCGCGCGTTGTTTGCCTCGAAGAACGCCGACGACCAAGCGCTCTGGCGGGACTGGTATGCGTTCACGGTGGAGTTGGCGGTGAAGGGTGCGTTCAGCGCGGACGAAACCGAGCGCAAGTTCGCGCGCGTGTTCGTGACCGATGCTTTGACCTTGGAGAAACGTCCGGCGAGCGACGCGGTGTTTGCCGACGAACGCACGTTGCGCGACGCGCTGGCGGCGCTCACGCCGAGTCCCGAGCACATGTTCTGGTTCGAGTATAATTTCCTCTACGTGTTGGCGGGCGACGGCCGCGCCGAGAAGGTGGCGCTCGGCGATCACACGGCGGCCGGTTATCGTCAGCGCGCGCGGTTTTATGCGATCAGCGACGAAGGGCGCCTCAACTACGCGAAGAACGTCGCGGCCTACATCCTGTTCTTGGCGGAAAACACCGGCCTCGTGCCGATGGACCGCTGCGTCCGCGCCCGCGCGCGCTTGGAGGAGGCCGCGACCTTGCAAGCGTTGCTGGCCCAAATCGCCGGATGAGCGGCGTGCTCAGTCGCACCGTCGGTCGTGGGGTTTCCGTGTAGGCCGCCTGCTTGCAGGCGCGCCTCGGAGCGCAAGTAAACTCGCGGTCTACGGGCTGACGCTTGGTGAAGGTGTGTGGCGACGAAGGTAACGCTTCCTCAGCGGAATCCAGCGGTAGGTCAGATACACATAGAGCAACAGCGCCACATCGGTTGCTCCCCACGCCCAGCTTGGCCAATAAAAACCACCGCTGATGACGCGGGAGAACGGTAGCAGCGGCCGCCCGCCGCCGCTGATCAAGTCGCACGCGATGTGGGCGGCGTAGGCAAACACGCACAGGACTCCGATGGCGCTGAAGGCCCGGAATTTTTTGAGCGAGCACAGCGCTATCACGATCACGCTGAAACTGACTGCCGCCACCACGGTGTGCGACCACGATTCGTGGCGCGCGTCCAAAGTGAGATGCGGGTCCACCAAATCCGGCAGCGCGCCACACAACGCGACCATGGCTGAAATACGCAGCGACGGCGTGTGGTCCCTTTTCGGAATCCAACGCGATCCAAGAAGCAGCGGAAGCAACGCGTGGGTGACGGGGGGCATGAGGGAAGGGGGGGAATCGGATCAGGGCTGCGGGGTGCGCGCCCATGCAACGCGTCCGAACGTGGCGAGTGTTACCGTGAAGCGTGCAGCGACTCCATCAATTTGCGGATCGCGCGGCGGTAGGCCTCGTGAACTTCGGGTGCGGGAGTTTGAGCTTTGCGGTCAAATTCCTGAAGGTTGCGGCTGGTCGAGGTGACACAATCCGTCGTGCGTGAAGCCAGTCCGAAGCCTTTGATGGAGGTCGAAACGACTTGTTTGGCGAGACGGTCGATGAGGAGGTCGTCGGCGTCCGGGGTGCGTCCGGGCGATCCGAAGCGCGCATAAGAGACGATGCCGTGAAATCCCGTGGTGGTGCCGAAAACGAAGTTGGTGTTTTCAATAAAGAGGTCTTCCGCCATCACGAGAATGTATTGATGGCTGTTTTGGGGCGGCGAGGTGTCGACGAATTTGCCCCACAACGGGGCCGGGTGCCACTGGCGGTGACCGATCAACCCGTGAGAGCGATCCGGCGGTGGGAGCGTGATGTTGGAGTGGTAACGGTAAACGGGGATCTCGATGCGCGCAGTGACCTCGGCGGCCAGGCGATCGAGCACTTTATCGGGGATGCTTCCGCACGGGACCAGAACGAGATTAAAGCCTTCAGGCGCGGGCGAGGGAACGCGTTGGATTGGCGTAGCGGCTTCGGGTTTGACCCACAACGCGGTGGACGACCGGCCGGTCGCTCGGACCGGAAGTGGAGTGACGCCGAGTTCTTTGGATACGTCGGCGAGGCGTTGCCGGGCGGCATCGTTGTAGATGTCGAACGAAAGCCCGCGTTCATACACAACCACGGCGTCGGCCAGGCGACCTTCAGCGATGAGGTCGTCGCCGTAGGCGAATAATTTGTCGGCATGTCGGGCCGCTTCGAACGTGTGCCCGAGATTCCAAACCTTCTCGGCGACGAGGCGGCGTTTTTCGGCACCACTGGCGACGAGATACGGATGTTGGTGGGTGATGACCCACGCCGTCGCGGCCAGCAGGGCGAAGGCGATGACCGAGCGATAATATCCGCGCAGCAGCGGACGTTTGAGATACCCGGGACCGAAATGGAGCGCGAGGGCCGCAACAAGCCCCGATGCGATGGGCCACCGGGTAACACCGGTGAAGGCCACGATGTTGGTCGTGAGCATGAGCACGAGCAGCAACGCGCAAGGCACCACGACCAGCAGGCTCACCGATTCCAATGCGATGTCGCGAGGACTGCGCAGGGCGTTCGTCCAATCTCGCACGAGCCAGAGCAAGCGAAGCACGATGATCAGCACGACCATCAGCCAAACGGCGCGAAGCTCGATACCGCCCCAGAGCACGAGACCCAGCAACGCCGGCACGGCGATTTTCACCAAGAGATGCAGCAAAGACGCTCCGAGAAGGAGTGGAGCGGAGGGCGCCGGTTCAGAGTTTAACGTTTGGGTCATCGCGAGATTAAAGCGCCTCAGGGAGTGTATTCCGCGCCGTCTGTGCGGTTCAGCACCGCAGCCATGCAGAGCTTTAGCGAGCCGGACCCGACACTCGTGAATAGAGCCATTATTTTTCTTAGGCTGATGACGCTGCTCTCTGGATTTGTCCATTCCGCGTGGGGGCCGAGGGCGCGCATCAATTGAATCGCCACTGAACAGCGGGCTCCCTTTGCGCCCAACAACGACAGAAGCGTCTCGGTTTTGTGGCTGTGAGCGTGAGCTCAGAGATCAAACGCGCGCGGGTCTCCGGCCTCGCGGAACCCCTGTTCAGAGTCACGAGGGCGCTAGCCGATTACGTGCGAGCCGCGGCGCGTTTTTGGTCCAAGCGCACCAGGACCGCCAAGACCAACGCCACCGCGAAACCGATCGCGCCGTAGCGCAGCGTGCCTTCAAACCCGCCGGTGTGTTCGCGAATCGACGCCGTGAGCATCGGACCCGCCACGCCGGCCGCCGACCACGCGGTGAGCATATAACCGTAAATGACTGCCAGGTTCTTCGTCCCGAAAAGATCGCTTAGGTAGGCGGGCATCGTCGCGAATCCGCCGCCGTAACAACTGATGATGAGGAACACCGTCGCCTGAAACAGCAGCGGGTGGCTGATCGTGGGCAGCGCGAAAAACGCGAGGCCTTGCACCACGCAAAACGTGAGGAAGGTCGCGGGGCGTCCGATGAAGTCGGAGAACGACGACCAGCCGATGCGCCCGAGCCCGTTGAACAACCCCATCAACCCGATCATCGCGGCGGCCTGCGTGGCGGTGAGTCCAGCGATTTCCTGCGCCATCGGCGAGGCGGCGGAAATCACCGCGATGCCGCAGGTGACTTGGATAAAAAACAACAACCACAACATCGCGAAGCGCGGCGTGAGCAGTGCCTGCCGCGGCGTGTAAACAATCGCCGCAGTCTTATGCGCGGGCGATGAAGCGGAGGCCGCCGCATCGGGATTCCATCCTGCCGGACGCCAGCCTTCCGGCGGCGCGGCGAGGATGCGCGCGCTCAGCATCATCACGCTGAAATACCCCGCGCCGAAAACATAGAAGGTGTTCGCGAGTCCCACCGAAGCGATCAACCGCACCGCCAGCGGCCCCGCCAACAGCGCGCCGAAACCGAACCCCATAATCGCGAGTCCCGTCGCCAAGCCGCGACGATCGGGAAACCATTTCACCAACGTCGCCACCGGCGTAATGTAACCCACGCCCAAACCGACGCCACCCAGCACGCCATAGCCAAAGTAAAACAACTCCGGCGAGCGCAGCGTGATCGCCAGGCCGGAAAGCAATAGCCCACCGCCGTAACCCATTGCCGCGATCATGCCGCTCTTGGACGGACCCCAGCGTTCCACATAACGTCCGAGGAACGCCGCAGAGAGCCCGAGACACGCAATCGCCAAACTGAAGGCAAAGGTCACTTGCTCGTAACGCCAGCCAAGCGCTTCCATTACCGGTTTCGTATAAACGCTATAGGCGTAAACGGCGCCGATGGAGCCATGAATGCCCACCGCGGCGGCGGCGACGGACCAACGAGTGAAAGGAGTGATGCGCGAGTGCACGGGCTTCCTACCTAGGTGCCCTCGATCCGGCTCGGCGACGCTTTTTATGGCACGAGAAACTTTGCCAAAAAATGCGCAAGAAATGACCCGACATGCGCCTCACTCGGGGGCGTTTTGAGGCAAACTGCGGCCGACTCTCCGTCCATCATGCAAACTCTCGAAAAGCCCGCCTCGTCCACCGCATCCGCGCCCCTCTCTCCCTGGCGCACGTTCGCTTCCGGTCTCTGGAACGACCGCGTGGACGTGCGCGACTTTATCCAGCGGAACTATCGGCCCTACGAAGGCGAGGAGAGTTTCCTCACCAACGCGACCAGCCGCACGAACGAGCTGTGGAGCAAGATCCGCGAACTCCTCGCCCGCGAACGCACCTCGACCGGCGGCGTGCTCGACGTCGATACCGCCGTCATCTCCGGCATCTGCTCGCATCCGCCCGGCTACATCGACCGCGACCTCGAAGTCGTTGTCGGCCTCCAGACCGACGCGCCCCTGAAGCGCGCCTTTATGCCCTTTGGCGGATTCCGCATGGCAGCCGCTGCGGTCGAGACCGCGGGTCGCACCGTCGATCCCGCGACCACCGCGATCTTTAAACACCGCAAGACTCACAACGAAGGCGTGTTTGACGCCTACACGCCCGAGATCCGCCAGTGCCGCTCGGTGGGCATCATCACCGGCTTGCCCGACGCCTACGGTCGCGGACGTATCATCGGCGACTACCGCCGCGTCGCGCTTTACGGCACCGCCTTCCTTGTCGCCGACAAAAAAGAACAACTCGCGCAAACCGTGTCCGCCGGCATGACGGCCGACATCATTCGCGACCGCGAAGAACTCTCCGAACAGATCCGCGCCCTCGCCGAACTCGCCGCGATGGGCAAGGCCCACGGCTTTGATCTTTCCCGCGCTGCCGCCAACGCCACCGAGGCGGTGCAGTGGACTTACCTCGCTTATCTTGCCGCCGTGAAGGAGCAGAACGGCGCCGCGATGTCCATTGGCCGCATCGCCACGTTCCTCGACATCTACATCGAGCGCGACCTCGCCGACGGCGTGCTCACCGAGTCCGCCGCGCAGGAGTTGATCGACCAACTCGTGCTCAAGCTCCGCCTCGTGCGCTTTGCCCGCACGCAGGAATACAACGAACTCTTCAGCGGCGACCCGACGTGGGTCACCGAGTCCCTCGGCGGCATGGGTCTCGACGGTCGCACGCTCGTCACGAAGAACTGTTTTCGCTTCCTCCAGACGCTCCACAACCTCGGCGCCGCACCCGAGCCCAACCTCACGATCCTCTGGTCCGAGCGCCTGCCGGAAGGGTTCAAGGCCTTCTGCTCCCGCACATCGATCGAGACCAGTTCGCTTCAGTATGAGAACGACGACCTGATGCGTGCGTATTGGGGCGACGACTACGCGATTGCCTGCTGCGTGTCCGCCATGCGCGTCGGCAAGCAGATGCAGTTTTTCGGTGCCCGTGCCAACCTCGGCAAGACGCTCCTCTACGCCATCAACGGCGGTGTGGACGAACTCCAGAAGATCCAGGTTACCCCGCCGATGACGCCGATCCTCGGCGACGTGCTCAACTACGACGAAGTCAAACCCGCCTTCGAGCGGATGATGGGGTGGCTCGCCAGCCAGTATGTGGCGGCGCTCAACATCATCCACTACATGCACGACAAGTATTGCTACGAGCGCATCCAGATGGCGCTGCACGATCGCGAGATCCTGCGCACGCTGGCTTGCGGCATCGCCGGTCTTTCCGTGGCCGCCGACGCGCTCTCCGCGATGAAATACGCCAAAGTCCACGTCGTGCGCGATCCCGCCTCGGGCCTCGCGATTGACTACCGCATCGAGGGCGACTTCCCGAAATTCGGCAACGACGACGAACGCGTCGATTCGCTCGCCCGCTGGTGCGTGGAAAC
>DFYA01000215.1:29056-30878 GCA_002382525.1 Opitutaceae bacterium UBA4094 | reverse complement strand
ATGCACGGACGCGACACGCGCGGCGCCGTTGCCTCTATGGCCTCGGTCGCCTCATTGCCGTATAAGGATTCACAGGATGGCATCAGCTACACCTTCAGCATCGTGCCGGGTGCGCTCGGTCGCGATTCCTTCGATCGCGTGAACAACCTGAGCGGCCTGCTCGACGGCTACTTCGCCTCNNTACGCGGTGAACTTCGTGAAACTCACGCGCGAGCAGCAGCTCGACGTGATCAACCGCACCTTCCACGGAGCGAAGTGAGCCCAGTGAACGGAGCCAGCATGAACACCGACCTCGAAACCCCTTGCTCGATCGCAAGCACCGCCGCGCAGGCTTCCTGTGCGCCGGTGCCGCGGGGCCGTGTTCACTCGATCGAAAGCGCGGGTATGCTCGACGGTCCGAGCATTCGCCACGTGATCTTTCTGAGCGGGTGTCCGTTGCGGTGTTTGTATTGCCACAACCCCGACACGGTGTGTCCGGAGAACGGCCAGCTTGCGCACGCCGACGACCTGTTGGCCGACATCGCNNTTGGCCGGCGTGAAAAAGCTCGGCCTCCACACGGCGGTGGACACGAGCGGTCATCTCGGTTCTCGGGTGGACGACGAGTTGCTGGAGCTCACCGACCTGTGGTTGCTCGACATCAAGTCGTTCGATCCGGCGACCTACAAAAAGGTGACCGGCGTGGACCGCGAGACGACGTTGGCCTTTGCCCGCCGCTTGGCCGCACGCGGCAAACGTATGTGGATCCGGTTTGTCCTCGTGCCCGGCCTCACCGACGCGACCGACAACATCGAAGGCGTGGCCTCATTTGTGGCGAGCCTCGGACCGGCGGTGGAGCGAGTCGATGTGTTGCCGTTCCACAAGATGGGCGAAACCAAGTGGGCCGCGCTGGGCCGCACATATCAGCTCGCGGATACGCTGCCACCGACCGCGGAAGAAACCGAGCGCGCGCGGATGATTTTCCGCGGCTTGGGGATCCCGACGTATTGAGCGGACGAAAACGTGTCACAGGCATTCCTGCCTGTGTATTTTGCGCGGCCTTTTGGGGAGCACAGACAGGAATGTCTGTGCCACTTTTGCCGCTGCACACTGCGGAGTTGCGGCGGAAACGGGAAACCGCACGTTGGGCCAATGGTGTTTTATGTCGTTGTCGGGTTGGTGGTCGCCAAGTTGCTTGCCGAGCTCGTGCTGGCCGCGTTGAACCGCGCCGAGGTGCGTCGGCACGCGACGCAGGCTCCGGTGGCGGTCGCGGCGATCATGGACGCGGANNGGCGTGCTGATTCTCGCGCTCGCCAGCGGCGTGCTGCCGATGATGTTTGGCGACATCGGCGCGTGGTCGCCGGAGGGGAAGTGGGACGACGCGTTGTTTATCCTGCTCGCGGGCGTGCTACTGAGCATCCCTGGACTGCCGTTCGAGTGGTGGGCTCAGTTCCGGTTGGAGGAACGCTTCGGCTTCAACAAAGCGACGCCGGGGCTGTGGATATCCGACAAATTTAAAGGCCTCGCGCTGACGTTCGTCATCGGCTTTCCGCTGCTGTGGGCGCTGCTGTCGCTGGTGGACGCGGTGGGACACGCGTGGTGGTTGTGGGGCTTTGGGCTGATGTTCGGTTTCCAACTGCTGATGATGGTGCTTTACCCGAAGCTGATCCTGCCGCTGTTCAATAAGCTCACGCCGCTTCCCGAGGGCGAATTGCGCACGCGGCTGCTGGCGTTGTCGGATCGCACGGGGTTCAAGGCTTCGACCATCGAGGTGATGGACGGCAGCAAACGCTCGGGTCACTCGAACGCGTTTTTCACCGGCTTTGGACGGTTCCGCCGTATCGT
>DFYA01000215.1:24750-29039 GCA_002382525.1 Opitutaceae bacterium UBA4094 | reverse complement strand
TCGGAGCGTTTGCGGCAATCGCCTGGCTGGCGCGCAGCAACTGGTTTAATCCGGCGTTCGGGTTCCCTGCCTACGAGTTGGCGCCGAGCTTTTTGTTGTTTGGGCTGTTGAGCGGCGCGGTGATGTTCTGGTTCTCGCCGCTCGGAAATATTTTGTCGCGGAAACATGAATACGAGGCCGATGCGTTTGCGCGCGACGCGATGAGCGGGGCGGGTCCGCTGGTGGGCGCGCTGCGGAAGTTGTCGCAGAAGAATCTGAGCAACCTGACGCCGCACCGGTGGTTCAGCGGGTTCTACTATTCGCATCCGACGTTGGTGGAGCGCGAGGCGGCGTTGGCAAAAGCCGCGTGAAGATCGAGGGGTGAGCCGGGATCAATCTGATGAAAAAGAAAACCCGCTGGTCCTCCGGTTGGCTTTTGGCGGGTGTGTTCGCAGCGGCCGGTCTGTTCGCCGAGCCGCTGACGGTTGCGACCTACAACATCGAAAACTACACGATGACCAACCGCATGGCGGAGGACGTGTATCGCAAGGATTACCCCAAGCCCGAGGCGGAGAAAGATGCGTTGCGCGCGGTGATTCGGCGAATGGATGCCGATGTGCTCGCGTTGCAGGAAGTGGGTGGGGAACCGTATTTGCGGGAGCTGCAGCGTGACCTGAAACGCGAGGGCATGGAGTATCCGCATGCGGCGATTTTGCAGGCGGAAGATCCGGCGCGTATGATCGCGGTGCTGTCGCGGCGGGCTTTTGTCGGCGTGACCCAACACGACGATCTCGCGTTCAAGTATTTTGATGGGACGACAAAGGTGCGTCGGGGCCTGCTGGAGGTGCGCGTCGCCCAGGGTCGTGGAGAGGTGGCGGTGTTTGTGGTGCACCTGAAAAGTCGCTTCACGGAGCGACCCGACGATCCGGCGGCGGCGGTGTTGCGGGCCGGTGAAGCGGTGGCGATTCGTGATCGTGTGCTGAAGGTATTTCCCGACCCCGCGAGTGCGCGGTTTCTGGTGGTCGGTGACTTCAACGACGGGCGGACGCAGCGTCCGGTGCGGGCGATCTTGGATCGCGGCAAGACGCGGATTTCAGAGTGGTTGCCGGCGGCGGATTCACGCGGCCACGTGTGGACGCATTTTTTCCGGAAAGACGACTCGTATTCGCGCGTGGATCACGTGCTGGTCTCTCCGGGGTTGATACCGAGTGTTCGCGGCGGCGTCGGGCGCGTCGAAGATGCGGAGGAGGTGGGCCGCGCGAGCGATCACCGTCCGGTGGTGGTCGTGATTGAGTGAGGCTGGAGCATCTCTGATGCTCACGCTCATTGGCACCGGCAAGCTCAGCGGAGGCGGTGGATGCGTTCCGCGATATCGGCTTGCAGGCGATCTAGGTGCGAGAGCGTGAAGTCGGCCACGTCGAGTGTGGAGTCTATTACCAAAGGCGTGAGGTCCATCGCCCACGTGATACCGGCCAGGCGATCGGTGGCGTGCGAGGTGTGGAACGTCGCGTGCGCCAAGCGGCGGCCGGCGGCGGCGAGGTCGTAACGTTTGCCTCCGGTGATCTGGGAGTCGAAGACTTTGAGCAACTGGAGCGCGAGTTCGGGGCGGCGTCCGCTGTCGAGGGCGACCTTGTCGGTGTCCACCATCCAATCGAGGTCGCGCCAGACTTCTCCGCCAAGCACGCGGCGCGGACGGCGGTCGGCGGGGAGGGCGCGCAGCGCTTCGAGCGTGCGCAGGAACACGGCGACGTGTGTTTCGTGTTTGTCGGCGGGGTTGTGCAGATAAACCACCTGCGGGGAACACGCGGAGAAGATCGTCGCGAGGTCAGCGGCGAGGGAGAGTGACGGGGCGGCGTTTTGTTTAACGTCGGAACTCGGGTGGGCGAGTTGGAGCTGAATCGCGTAGTGGCCGAGTTGGGCGGCGTCGCGCTGTTCTTGGCGGCGGACGTCTTTCATCTGTTCGTCGGTGAACTCGGCGTAGGCGCCGGTGCGCGGAGATCCACCGCCATCGGTGACGACCACCCCGCCGAAGGCCTTGTGTTGCGGGTCGTCGAGGCAGTCACAGATCGCGTCGTAGGCGAGGATCTCGATGTCGTCTTGGTGGGCGGCGATGCAGAGATGCGTCACCCGGGCCAGTGCGGCGGCGGGGTCTTCACCGGTGGGCACAAATACGTCGGCGCGAGGTTGCGAGAACTTCATGGCGAGAGGGGTTTGACCACGGTTTGGGCGGCGGGGCACGGACAAAAAGTCACGATGTGTGGGATGGGGCGGATGCCGATGGTTGGGCCTGCGTCATAGACACGGACGCGTTTTTCATTACGACTGCGAGCCATGATCGCCGCCGATTTTTTTGCACTGCCGCCGTCGCTGGCTCCGTTTGCCGCACACTTCCCTGCGGACGTTGCGCCTTGGGAATGGTTAAAGCGCATCGGTGCGTCGCTGGCAGCGTTGCCGGCTCCGGTGGCGCGCGCGGTGCCTCCGGGTGTGCACATCGAAGGCGCGGCGTGGATCGACGCATCGGTGAAACTGCCCCCTTACGCCACGATTATCGGGCCGGCCTGGATCGGGGCGAATACCGAGATTCGCCCCGGGGCGTTCATCCGCGGAAACGTGATCGTGGGCGAAGGCTGCGTGTTGGGGAATGCGTGCGAGTTTAAGAACTGCGTGCTGCTTGATCGCGTGCAGGTGCCGCATTTCAGCTACGTGGGCGACTCGATTTTGGGCAACGGCGCTCATCTCGGCGCGGGCGTGATTTTATCGAATCTGCGACTCGACCAGAAGCCGATCAGCGTCCGTCTGCCGACGGGTTCGCACGAGACGGGGTTGCGGAAATTTGGCGCGATCTTGGGCGACAAAGCCGAGGTGGGTTGCAACGCGGTGCTGAACCCCGGCTCGGTGCTGGGCAAACGCGCGCTGGTGATGCCAACAACCGCGTTTGGCGGGTATCTGCCGGCGGGCACGATTGCGCGGATTCGCGGGGTGGTCTCGCAGTTCCCGAGGCGCGATTGACCGGGGAACGAAGGGGGGTTAGTTGGGTCCACCCCGCTTGCCGTGACGCCCCAGGTTCCCAGTTCAACGCCCTTGCGATTATTACTCGTCGAGGACAACCCGCTCGATGCGGGCCTCGCGATCAAAGCGCTCGAACGGGCAGGGCGAAAACTCGATGTGGTGCGGGTCGAGACGCGGGCCGAGTTTTTGAAGGAATTGGAGAATTCACCGGACGTGATCCTTTGCGATTACCACTTGCCGTCGTTCGACGCTCCGGAGGCGCTCGATTTGCTCAAGCAGCAAGGCGCCAACGTGCCGTTTATCATTCTTTCGGGCTCCATCGGCGAAGAGACCGCCGTGGAGATGATCAAGCGCGGGGCGGACGACTATTTATTGAAGGACCGGATCGGTCGGCTGGACGCGGCGATCCAGTTGGCGTTGGAGCAAAAAGCGCTGCGTGACGAATCGCGGCGGGCGGCGGAGCACCTGCGGCAGTCGGAGTTCAAATATCGGTGCCTGTTCGATCACCTGATGGACGCGGCCTATCTGTGTGACGCGGCCACGACTCGAATCATCGATACGAATCGGCAAAGCGAACGGCTGCTCGGACGTGATCGGGCGACGATTCTTGGGTCGCGGTTGAGCCAGTATTTTGCCCCGGGGGCCTTGGACAAGCTGCACGAGTTGCCGCCCAACGATCCGGCGGCGCGCGTGAAGTTGCAGGCGACGATGACGGTTGAGAAGCGCCCATGCGTGCAACTGAGCGGCTCGATCATCACGATCCAAGATTGGCACCTGCTGCTCGTGTTGCTGCGCACGGTGGATGGTTGAAGCCGCTGCTCGTTGAGTTGGACGCGCGGCGTGCACCGGGTTGACGGCAATATTGACGCCGACGCTCGGGACTCGGAAGTTTGCCGCTTCAACGACATGAGAATTCTCACCGGCATCCAGCCCTCCGGCCAGCTCCACATCGGCAACTACTTTGGCGCGATCAAGCCCGCGGTCGAACTGCAGGCGCGCGGCGACTGCACCTATTTCATCGCCGACTACCATTCGATGACCTCGCTGACCGACGCCGCCCAGCGTCGGCAGAACACGATCGACGTGGCGCTCGACTGGCTCGCGTGCGGGCTCGATCCGCAGAAGAGCGTGCTCTTCCGCCAGAGCGACGTGCCCGAGGTGTGCGAACTCATGTGGATACTCGGCACGCTCACGCCGATGGGACTTCTGGAGCGCGCGCACAGTTACAAGGACAAGACCGCGAAAGGCATTTCGCCCAACTTCGGGTTGTTCGCCTACCCGGTGCTGATGGCGGCCGACAT
>DFYA01000215.1:17249-24703 GCA_002382525.1 Opitutaceae bacterium UBA4094 | reverse complement strand
GTCCCTGGACTCGATGGGCAAAAGATGAGCAAGAGCTACGGCAACACGCTGGAGATCTTCGGCGAAGAGAAGGCGGTTCGGAAAAAGATCATGGGTATTCTCATGGACAGCCGCACGCCGGCCGAGCCTAAGCCCGACGCCGACAAGAACCTCGCGATCCAGTTGTTGAAGCTTGTCGCGCCCGACGACGTGGCGACCGATTACGAAAACCGCCTGCGTGCCGGTGGCCTCGGTTACGGCGATTTAAAGAAGGCGCTGTTCGAACACTACTGGACGTTCTTCGCCGACTACCGGGCGAAGCGTGCGGAGTTGGCGGCGAACTTGGATCACGTTCACGCGATCTTGAAGGACGGCGCGGAACGCGCGCGTGCGACTGCGAGCCAGGTGCTCGGTCGCGCCCGCAAGGCGAGCGGGCTGCGGTGAGAGGCGGAGTGCTGTTTGAACGTCGAGGCGCTTAAGATCGCGAGCAAGCTCGCTTCCCACGTCGATCTCGCGGCCAAGCGGAGGCCTAGGCGCCTCTCGCGCGGGCCGCAGGAGCCCCGGATCCAAGTTCGTAATACGAACAATCAGATCACCGGCGCGGTGGGCTCCCGGAGCTGCGCGATGGCGGCCATGATTTTTTCAGAGGCGAGTTGGTAACGCTCTTTGCCGGCCTTGGGATCGTCGTAGGCGGACGGAGGGAGCGGCTTCCCGTAAACGATCGACATGCGCGTGCCGAGGCGGAGCTTGCCGTCGCGTCCGAAGGCGATGTGCGAATTAAAAATGCGCGCCGGGATCACCGGCACGCGCGAGCGACAGGCGATCATGCCAACGCCACTCTTCGCCGGTTGAAGTGTTCCGTCGGGGGAGCGCGTGCCTTCGGGGAAAAGCGTGATGACCCTGCCTGCTTGCAACGCGCGCAGGACGTTCTTCATCGCACCCACGTCCGAGGTGCCGTCGCGGTCCACGGGGATCGCGCCGACGCCGTTGAGCCACCACGTAGCGAAGCCGCGTTTCCATAGGCTTTTCCGGGCGAAGAAGGCAAGCTGGCGCGGGATGTGGCAACCGACGGCGGGCGGGTCGAGGTGGCTGGCGTGATTGGACGCCACGATGAAGGGGCCTTTCAGCGGCAGATTTTCGACACCGACGACTTCTCCGCGGAAGAAGGCATCGTAAATGAACGTGATGATGTAGTGGCAGATCCCATACAGGAAATCCATCTCACCTTGGCTCAGGCGACGTTGCATGATCGCGGAAAAAGTTAACCGAGTTTTTCGGTGATCAGCGCGGACAATTTGTCCACGACCTGTTCGAGGTTGAGGTAGGTGCTGTCGATGTCGATCGCGCCGGAGGCGAGGACGAGCGGGCTGGCCTTGCGCGTGGCGTCCATGCGGTCGCGTTCGGCGACGGCGTCGGCGCGGCCTTCGAGTTCGCGACGCTTGGCGCGGGCCTCGACGTCGGCGTGCAAAAAGAAACGCAGATTGGCGTTGGGAAAAATGACAGAGCCGATGTCGCGGCCTTCCATGACGAGGCCGCGGAAGCCGTGGGTGCGGGCGACGTCGGCTTGGCCGCGTTGATAGGCGAGGAGTGCGGCGCGCACCTCGGGAATGGCGGCGAAGTGCGAGACGGCGGCGGTAACCTCGGGTCCGCGGATCTCGGCCTCGGGCACCACGCGCCCGCCGATCTCCATGCGCGCGGCGCGTCCGTCCACCTGAGTGCCGAGGTGCAGCGAGGGCAGGGCGGCTTTGACCTCGTCAATTTGGTCGATGCGCAGGCCACGGCGAAGCAGCTCCGCAGTGATGGCGCGGTAGTAAGAACCGGTGTCGACGTGGAGGAAATTGAACCGCTCGCTGAGGGCGCGGGAGGTGGAGGATTTGCCGGACGCGGCGCCGCCGTCGATGGCGACAATCAGGAAGGTGGACATCAGGAAGAGGGGGAACGTTGGCGGAGATCTTCGAGCAGTTTGAAGAAGTGGGGAAAGGTCTTGGCGCAGCAGGCGGGGTCTTTGATGGAGATCCACGGGCGTCCGTCGCCGTGCAGGTCGTGGCAACCGAGAATACCGAAACTCATGGCGAAGCGGTGGTCGCCGTAAGTCTCGATCTCGACGCCGGACTTGAGCGGACGCGGCGTGATGGTGAGGCCGTCGCCGTCTTCGTGTTCGTGGACCTCTTGGCCGAGCTTGCGGAGTTCACGCACCATGCCGGCGACGCGGTCGGTTTCCTGTTTGCGGGAGTGGGCGACGCCAGTGATGCGCGTGGGGCCGGAGAGCAGCGGAGCGATGGCGGCGAGCGTGAGGAAGGTGTCGGAGAACTCGTTGAAGTTTTCGTCCACTCCAATGCGGGAAGCGGGTGCGGCGTAGGACACGTCAATACCGCCGTTGCGGCTGGCGACGGAGACGCCCACTTTTTTGAGCACGTCGATGAAGCGCGTGTCACCTTGGAGAAACGATTCGGCGAGTTGCGCGATGTGGAGACTGCCCCGAGTGGCGAGAGGCAACGCAAGGTAGTAGCTCGCGGCGGTCGCGTCGGGCTCGATCGGATACACGCCGCCGTAGGTGTAGCGCTGGCGCGAAACGTCCCAGGTTTGGGTCGTGGGGTTGAACGCCGTGCCGGAGTCGAACTGGGTCATCATGACCTTGGTCATCTGGACGAACGGCTCACGCACGGAGGTGGCGAGTTTCACTTGGACCGGGGTGTCCGCGAACGGCGCGACCATGAACAACGCCGACAGCATCTGGCTGCTTTCGCTGGCGTCGATGGAAACTTCGCCGCCGCGCAGACCGCGGGCGTGGATTTCGAGCGGGAAAAAGCCTTCCGCGCCCGTGCAGCGGACATCGGCGCCGAGAGAACGCAGCGCGTCGATGAGGCCCTTCATCGGGCGCTTGCGCATCTGCGGGATGCCGTCGATGCGATAGACGCCCCGCGGGGCGGCGGCGCAAAGGGCGGTGAGGAAACGGGCGGCGGTGCCGGCGAGGCCGACGAACAGATCGACGGGCGCGTCGTTTTTGAAGCCGTTTGCCTGATCGGAAACCTCGATGGTGCCGGCGGCGGAGTCGGGCCGGACGGTGAAACCGAGGGCTTTGAGCGCCTCGACCATCAGGTGGGTGTCCTCGCTAAAAAGCGCGCCGGTGAGCGTGACTTTTTCGTGGCAGAGCGCGGCGAGGAGCAGCGCGCGATTGGTGAGACTCTTAGAGCCGGGCAACGTGACTTCTCCGCGCACCGGACGCGTGAAGGGTTGGATGGGAAGGACGGCAGGGAGCTGCGGCGACATGGAGGGGGCGGAGGTTTGCGGGAAGTCGCGCGGGCTTCCAGCCTGCTTTTGAATCGGATGCAGACTGGAAGTCTGCGCGACTCAAATCACGGACGGAACCCGTCGCGCCACGCTTTGCCGCGTTCGAGGCGGGAGCGGAGTTCCGGCCAGTCGCGGTTGGCGAGGGCGGTTTGGAAACCGTGCAACTCGTCTTGAAACGCCGACAACGCACGCAGGACCTCGTCGCGGTTCTGTTGCAAGATCTCGATCCACATCGTGGCGTCGCTGGCGGCGATGCGCGTGGTGTCGCGCAGGCCATTGCCGGAGAGGTTGCGCCATTGCGGGTTTTTTGCGGCGAGGAACGTGGCGAGCGTGGTGGCGAGGACTTGGGGCGTGTGGCTGATGTGCGCGGTGATCTCGTCGTGTTGGTCGGGCGTGACCGTGGTCACCTCGGCGCCGAGGTCTTGCCAAAAAGCGGCGACTGCGGATACGGCCTGTCCATCGGCGTCGGCGAGCGGCGTGACAAAGCACACGCGTTTCTCGAAAAGCGTTTCGGTGGCGTTTTCCCAACCAGTTTTTTCGCTGCCGGCCATCGGATGTGCGCCGACAAAACGGGCGCGCGGGGCGAGGGCGGCGGAGCAGGCGCGGCAGAGATCGGCTTTGACGCTGCCTACGTCGGTCACGAGCGCGCCTTCCGGCAAGTGCGGCGCGATTTGACGGGCGAGTTCGATGATCTTTTCCACCGGCGCGGCGAGCACGACAAGCGAAGCGTCGCGCACGGCGTCTTCGGGCGTGTCGGCGACGTGTTGCACCCACGGTTGTTCGCGCAACTGCAGACGTGAGGCGGGACGACGCGCCCAGACGGTGATGCGGCGGGCGAGCCCGCGGGCGTGGGCGGCGCGGGCGACGGAGCCGCCAAGCAGGCCGGGGGCGAGAATGACGAGGTTTTCCAACACGCCCTCTGGAAACGCCAACCGATGGGGGATGTCGAGTTTATCGCGGCCAGGGCAGGGAACGCGTTGCATTTTGCGACGGCGGGACTTTCATCGACGCCTCCCTTTACCCGTTTACCCCTTTATTGTATGCCGGCTCACCGGATCAGACGTCATCTTATCAACTTTTTTCGCGCAGTGCGCATATGGCTGTTATGTGCGCTCGGTATCGGCGCCTTGGCGTCGTTGTATTATTTTTTGGCGACAGCCGGCCCGAAACGCGTGAGCGACACGTCGAGTGTGATCACCGAGGCAGACGATCCCGCCATTGCTCGTCTGTCCGAAGAAATTGATCGGTTGGAAAAACAATATCGGCAGGCGGCGGACGCCAACCTAGTCACCGCAGATGCTAAGGCGGCTCTGGAGAAGGCCGTGGAAAAACAAAAAGAATTGCTCCGCACCTATTCGCGCGCGGGTCAGGCGGAATCAACCCGGCTGGTGCGACTTGAGACGGAACTCGATGACGTGCGGGCGCGGGAGAAAGTGGTCGTGGTGGATCGTCTCGAAAAAGACGGCGAGGATCTCTTGGCGGCGGGCAGCCTCGCGGACGCGAGCGCGAAGTTGAGCGAGGCCCTGCTCCTCCAGCGCGAGATCAACCGCAGTTCCGCAAGTTCGCGTTTTAAGAATTATGTGCGGGAGACCTCGCTGGCCCAAGCCGTGGACGCTGTATCCGCAGCCCCGATACATAACGAAATGAAAGCCGCCGTGGCGCGGGCGCGGCAGGCGACCGCGGACCAGCGTTGGCCGGAAGCCCTTGCCGCCTACACTGCGGCGCGGGACGCCCAGGAACGGATCAACCGGCAGTTCGGTCGCACTCGCTACGCGGATCTCGCGGGCGCCGACCGACTCACTGCGGAGATCGAGTCGCTCAACGCGGCCGGCATTGCGACCGAAATCGAGGCTAAAGAGAAGGCGGGCGACGAGTTGGTGGTTCGCCGGCGTCCGGCGGAGGCGGCCGCGCTGTTCACCGAGGCGGAGACGCTGCAATTGCAGGTGAATCAGAATTTTCCGCGCAGCCGGTTTGTGTCGTCACAACGGATCGAGGACCTTGGCATCAAGCGCCAGACCGCGCTGTCGATGAACTTGGCGGACGCGTTGGAGGATCTCGACCGGGCGATCGCTCAGCATTTGCGCAAACGGCAAATCATCGCCGCGGAGCAAAAACTGGAGGAGGCGGGCCAGTTGGCGGAACGCCTCTTCAAGGAGTATCCGCGCAGCCGTCGCCTTGATGGCAGCCTGCGAATCAAACTCGCTTACCTCGGGTTGCGGAAGACTGAGCTGCGAGCGCTGCAGGATGAAGTTTACGACCGCCTGCTGCCACTGCCGGGAGTGTCCGAGCGGCTGTTGCTGAAGACCGAGGTGCCTCAGTCGCTCTATGTATTGGTCATGAACACCAACCCCAGCCGCAACCCCGGTCGCACGTTCCCTGTCGATTCGGTGAGTTGGAACGATGCGCAAGAATTCTGCACGCGGTTGTCGTGGCTCTTGGGCGCGACCGTGCGACTGCCGACTCCAGACGAGTTCCGGGTCGCTTTGGGCGGTGATTACGGCGGCGAGATGTGGAGCAGTGCCAACAGCGGCGGGCGTAGTCGCGAGGTCGGTCGCCAAAAAACGAATACAACCGGCTTCGGGGAACTGCTGGGCAATTTGGCCGAGTGGGCTCACGCCCCTGCGGACGCTGATCGGGCGCCGGTGATGGGCGGTAGCTACTTGGACGATGCAGACGCGTTGCTGAAGGTGCCGACGGAACTTCGCCCGAAGAGCGACCGCACCCGCCATGTGGGCCTGCGGATCTTGGTGGAGTTGTGAGGCGCCGACCGACGCGGCAGTCTAGAGCCCGCCGAGTTTGGAGATTTTTTTGAACTCGGCGGCGCTCAGTGGCATGACGGAGAGCCGGCTTTGCCGGAGCAACGCGGTGTCCTTGAGCACGGGTTCGGCTTTGATCTGATCGAGCGTGACCGGAAGGGGCAGCGGGCGCAGCGGTTTGAGTTCAACGGCGATCCAGCGGTCGTCGTTTGCATCGCTGGTATCGGGGAATGCCGTGCGCGAGACCTCGGCGAGACCCAACACGGCCTTCGTGGTGACGCTGGCATAGAAGAAAACCTGGTCGCCGACTCGCATGGCTTTGAGGTGGTTGCGGGCCTGATAATTACGGACGCCGGTCCAGTCGGTGCGGCCGTCGCGGACGAGATCGCTCCACGCGTAGGCCTCGGGTTCGGATTTCACCAGCCAGTATTGGGTTGTCATACGTGCGATCAAGGGGTGCAGTGCAAGTTCATGGAGACGAGAGACGTTGAAAAGATAAAAGCCGGCCACGCACGGTGGATTTCTGCGATCCGCAGGCGGCCCGCGTTGTCGGAGGGTGCGTTGTCCGTTCGGACCGTCTGCTGATTTCCGGCCTCCTCAATGAATAAAACTCTTCTTCCAATCCGTTTGGTATTTGTCTCGCTGTGTGCGGCGGCCGGATGGCTGGTGTGTTACGCGGTGCGCGATTGGGACGATTACCGGTTGCTGGCGGTGGCCGTCGGTTTTGGAATCGGGTGTCTGGTGGTGTTGGTGGATATCCTGCTGAAAGGATTTTCGTTGCGCGGGCTCTCGGCCATCACCTTCGGGTTGGCGGTTGGCACGGTGATCTCCTACATGCTCAGTAGTTCGCCGCTGCTTGAGCAGGGCGACCCGGAGATCATCTTTTTGGTGCGGTTAACCCTGTTTGTCGTCTGCACCTATCTGGCGACGGTGATCGCACTACGAGGCAAGGATGAGTTCAACCTGGTGATCCCGTATGTGCGGTTTGTGCCGCACGAGGTGGACGTGCCGCTTGTGGTGGTGGACACAAGCGCGTTGATCGACGGGCGTATCGCCCGGATCAGCCGCACCGGCTTTTTGGGCACGGGGCTGGTGATCCCGCGTTTTGTGCTGAACGAGCTGCAGTCGATCGCCGACTCGAACGATCCACTCTTGCAGGGGCGTGGACGCCGTGGATTGGAGACATTGGGCGAACTTCGAAAGAATAAATTGCTCGATCTGCGCATCAATGAAAGCGACGTGGCCAAGCGCTCCGATATCGACGCCAAGCTGGTGTTCCTTGCCCAGTCGATGCGTGCGAAGCTGCTTACGACGAATTACAATTTGGCAAAACTCGCGGAGTTTCACGGCGTGGTCTGGCTCAACCTCAACAGCCTCGGGAAAGCGTTGCGGCCGGAGTTGGTGGCAGGCGAGATGCTCGAGGTGGAG
>DFYA01000215.1:405-17207 GCA_002382525.1 Opitutaceae bacterium UBA4094 | reverse complement strand
TCTTTGCACGTTTGGTCGAGGTATGACCTCCGGCGAACGTCGCCGGCTGCCGCATGGTGGAGCAGATGGGAATCAAACCCACGACCTCTTCATTGCGAACGAAGCGCTCTATCAACTGAGCTACTGCCCCATGCAGGAAAGGGATGTTTTTGGGGAGCGGAACCTCCCGAGTAAACACCTAATTTCATCCGGCGTCGGCTGTTTTTGTCATTCGCGTAAATTCGCGGTGCGCGCGGGGGTTGGTCCTTAATTTGCTATTGAAGCGCAAATGCGACGCCCGCAAAAGTGCGCGCTTCCAACCACCCACATCCTTTCCATTTTGTTTATGAAGAAATCCACCGCTAAAGCCGCCAAACCTGCAACGCCCGCCAAAAAGGCTCCTGCCAAAACGGCACCCGCCAAGGTCGTCAACAAGCCGGCGTCTGCGCCGGTCAAGAGCGTCGCTTCCACCAAGAGCCCTGTTCCGCCCAAGAGCGTTGCCCCCACTAAGAGTGCCGCGCCGGCTAAAGCTCCCGTGGTGAAACCTGCGGCCGAAAAACAGCCTGCGACGACGATCACGGCTTTGATCAACGTTGGCTTCGGCAGCGCGCTTTATCTGCGCGGCGAAGGCCCGAGCCTGAGCTGGGACGTCGGAGTCGCCTTGGACTGCATCGCCGATGACAAGTGGAGCATCACGCTTCCCGGCACCGGTAAGCCGGTGACCTATAAATTCCTGATCAACGACATCACCTGGTCGCAGGGTCCTGACTATGTCGTGGAATCCGGCTCCAGCGTGACCGTGGTTCCGTCGTTCTAAACGACGTTCAAGGAGGGGGCTGGGTCCGGGCTCATGGCGAGCAGCCGTCGCTCCAAATGCGCGGCGCTCGCCTCCCGGTCTGAGAGCGTCGAACTCGGCACCAGTTCACAGTAGACGCGCACCGTGGAGAACGGGGCGGGCAGGTGGAATCGATCCCAACTGCGGAGCTGCCATGACGACTCGAAGGAGCAGCCTAAGAGCAGCAACGGGGCCTGCACGCGGCGAGCGACAATCAGGCCCCCGGCTTTGAATTCGTAAATGGGGCCGCGCGGACCGTCGGGCGTGATGCCGATGTCGTTGCCTGCCCGCATGACCTCGACCAGCGCGGTCACGGCTTCACGGCCGAGTTTATGACTCGACCCGCGCACGGCGCGAATACCTACCAAGGAGAAGAAGGCTTCGAGCCAAGCACCGTCCTTGCTGGGGCTGACCAAGCCGTAGATTGGGCGGCCTTGGCGATAACGCCGAAAGATTTCGGAGGTGATGAAGAGGCGGTTGTGCCACAGCGTGAAGGCGACGGGCTCGTCGATCTTGGCTAAATTGCGCAGCGTTTCCGGTGATCCTACGATGTGTAGTGACCGCCCCCAGAGCCGCGTGAGCAAACCCAGCGGCCAGAGCGCGACACGGCGCCAACCGCGAAGGCCATGAATTTCGGAAGCGCGCGTGGGTGAAGACATGAAGCGCGCATGTTGGCGGGTCGGGGGTCTTGTCGCCAAGCGTGTTTCAAGGCGGGAATCCGTAGGCATGAAAAAACCCCGATCTTACGATCGGGGCTTAAAAACTGGCGGGATGGACGGGACTCGAACCCGCGACCTTCTGCGTGACAGGCAGACGCTCTAACCAGCTGAGCTACCACCCCGGATGGGGGAAAGGGGGCTGACCGTAGAATCCGCTTTCCGACTGTCAAGCGTCCTTTAAAACGTTTTTGGGTTTAAAGGATCTTTCCGCGCTCCACGGGTTCGCAGGCCTGTAAAACGGTTCGCCACAACACGGTCTCACCCGGCAGTCCGTGGCGATTCAGTGCAGCAGCGATCTCGTTTTCGCTGGGTTCGATCACCGCGTGTTTTGGGTCGGCGGGCAAAAGGGGACGCAACCGGCGTGTGAGCGCCCAACACGCCCATGCGCGTGCGCGGCGGATGTCACGTCGCGGTGCCTTGAGTCGATCGGCGTAGTGCTGGAAATGCACGCGGGGGTTGCCGATAAAAACGCCGTCCGGCGTGTGCGTGAGAAACCACGCCATGGCTGCGTAGGGGACCGGCCACGCGAGCACGTCGGGATCGCTGGCCTGGAGTTCGGCGCCCATGGCGCGGTCAAGGCATAGAATCGCGCGGGCGGCGAAACCGCGTTGCCAGAGGTAGTGGCCGTATTCGAGGGCGGTGAGATAAAACGCGGCGTCGCGCGTGTCACCGTGTTCGTTGAAGGCGCGCCAGTCCATCTGTTCGCGGGGAGTGGGCAGGTGAGGGCAGGAAGGCAGCGGGACGCTCATGTGTGGTGGCGTGTTGGTAACGACGGGCGGAGCGCCGGGTCAACGGCAGCCTTTGACCTTGTCGGAGCCCGGCGCGGTCGCCAACGTCCGAGGTCGTTTCTTCGGGCGCCTGTAGCTCAGTTGGATAGAGCACCTGCCTTCTAAGCTGGTGGTCGTGGGTTCGAGTCCCGCCGGGCGCACCATTTCAAAAAGTTGGCTGTTGCCAGAGTCGCAAAACCCTTGACGGTAGGCGCATGGTCAAAGTCACCGGTGAGTATCAAGGCGATTTGCATTGTGTCGCGACTCATGGGCCTTCGGGCAGCGTTCTCATGACCGACGCGCCCAAGGACAACCAAGGGCGAGGTGAGGCCTTTTCCCCCACCGATCTCGTGGCGACCGCGATGGCGACGTGCGTGGCAACGACGATGGCGATCGTCGCTCGGAAACACGGCGTCGAGCTCGCGGGACTGCGTTACGAGGTGACCAAGGAGATGTCCGCAGATGCGCCGCGCCGGATCGTGCGACTCGCGACCACAGTGTGGCTGCCAATGGCGAGAACCGAGCCGCTGGCGAGTCTGCTCGAGCACGCGGCGCATCACTGCCCGGTTCACCAAAGCCTGCATCCCGCCGTGGAGAAACCGGTGACGTTCCATTGGGCGGAATGAATTCAGGCGACGAAAGATCTTCGGCCGTGTCAGCCGCCGGCGGACGCTCCCCGGCGGCGGCATCTGCATCCTCGCTTGAGAACGCTTTCCCGGTGCCTGCAGTTTTAGGTGAGTTGCTCGCCGATTTTTGGACACGCTCTTCGGTGGGACTTTGCCTGACTGATGACCGCGGGAGCATCGTCGGGACCAACGCGGCGTTCGCGGAGACGGTGGGTTATTCGGCGGGCGAATTGCCGGGCATGCACCTGATGCGGCTTTTCGCGGCGGAGGCCTCCGTGCGTGGTTCGGTCGAACATGCAGCGTTTATGGGTGGCGACGACACGGCGACGGCTGAGTCTACCTATCTCCACAAAAGCGGGCGGCCGCTGTTCGCGCACGCGTCGGACACGCGGCTCAAATCTCCGGACGGCCGGGCGTATCGCCTGACGACGCTGGTGGATCTGAGTCGGCAGGTGAGCGGATTGCCGCAGCTGCGCCAGCATCAACAGGCGGAAAACTTCACGGCGTTGGCGTCCGACATCAGCAACGATTTCAATAATCTCCTTTCGATCATACTCGGCTACACGGCGTTTCTTCAGGACGGCTCGCTCGATGCCGGCCGACTCGGCACCGCAGTCGGCGGAATCGACCACGCGGTGCGGCGTGCGGCCAACTTGATCCGGCAAACGCTACACCTCTCGCGACGCGACGAGTTGTGTTTCCAGCGCATCGACGTCGGTGCGTTCGTGAAGGAGTTTTTCCGCATGGCCGGCGAAACGCTCACGCCCAACATCGAGGTGTCGCTGGACCTCGCGAGCGACCTGCCGCCGGTGTCCCTCGATCCGCAGCAATTCCACCACGTGCTCGCGAACCTCGGCCAAAAGGCGCGTGAACTCACGGGCGACGGCGGGCGCATGTTGTTCACTACGCGTCGCGTGGATGGCGCCGAGGTGCGCACCAAGTTTTCCGATGCGCGCGAACCTGCCTATGTGATGCTCAAACTTTGGGCGGCCCCGCCGGCGAAGAGTTTTGTCGAGGGCGAGCGACCGGGCACGTGGGACGCGGCGGTGCGGTTCGCCGAACGCCGTCGCGACCTCGCGATCTTGGTGGTTCACAGCATCATGGCCAGCCATCGAGGGCATCTGGAAGTCGACACCTGGTCCGGCCCGGCGTTGGTGTTTCGGTTGTATGTCCCGGCTCTCATGGAGTCTGAGCCGGTCAAGGAACCGCCGGTCGCTATCAACCCGACCGCGCTGGCTGCCGAGCGCACCGTGCTGGTCGTGGACGACGAGGATACGTTGTTGCAGGCGTTGAGTTTTCTGCTGACACGAAACGGCTTCAACGTGCTCAAGGCGCGCGACGGCGTCGAGGCCGTCGAGGAGTTTACCCGCAACGCCTCGAAAATCGCGTTGGTGGTGATCGACCTCGGTCTGCCGCGGATGAGCGGCTGGGAGGCGTTTCTGAAGATCAAAGATCATTCGCCGCAGGTGAACGCCCTCATCATGAGCGGCCATCTGGAGGCCAACCTGAAGACCGAGATCTTGCGAGCGGGCGCCAAGGGTTACTTGCAAAAGCCGTTTGCGATGAACGAGGCGCTCGCCGAGGTGAACCGGTTTTTCCCCGTGACGTCGTAAACACGCTACGGCCGGCGCGTGGTGTCTTTCGCATTGCGCAGGGTGGGGCGGGCGCGTGTGCTCTCGGTTCCTTTTATGGCGAAGAAATCACAAGCGACCTGGGGCGGACGGTTCACTGCCGGACCTGCGGAACTGATGCTGAAATTCAGCGAGTCCGTCTCGTTCGATCATCGGCTCGCGCCGTTCGACATCGCCGGCAGCAAGGCCCACTCGGCGATGCTTGCGCACGTTGGCCTCATCACCGCGAAAGAACGCGACGCGATCCACGCCGGCCTCGACGCCATCCTCGCGCAGATCGAGGCGGGCAAGTTCACGTGGAGCACCCAACTCGAAGACGTGCACATGAACATCGAGCAGGCGCTCACGAAAACGGTGCCCGCCGCCGCCAAGCTTCACACCGCGCGCAGCCGCAACGATCAGGTCGCGACCGACATGCGCCTTTGGTTCAAACATACGTGCGCCGTGCTCGCGGATAAAATCCTCGGCGCCCAGCGCGCGATCCTGTCCGTCGCGAAGAACGACGGCGATGTATTGATTCCTGGATACACGCATCTCCAGCGCGCGCAGCCCGTGTTCCTGTCGCACCACCTGTTCGCCTACCTGGAGATGCTGGAGCGCGACCGCGCTCGGTTTGTCGAGGTCGCGAATCACGCCAATTGGTGCCCCCTCGGCTCCGGCGCTATTGCCGGGACCACGTTGCCCATCGACCGCGAGTTCACCGCGAAACAGCTCGGCTTTGTCGACGCCAAGGGCCGCCCGCAGGTCAGCCAGAACTCGATGGATACCGTGGCCGATCGCGATTTGTTCATCGAATTCGCCACCGCCTGCGCGCTCTTTGGTGTGCACATGTCGCGCATCGCCGAGGACCTCATCATCTGGTCGAGCGTGGAGTTTAAGTTCATCGACCTGCCCGATACGTTTTGCACCGGCTCGTCGTTGATGCCGCAAAAGAAGAACCCCGACTCGTGCGAACTGCTCCGCGGCAAATCGGCGCGCTTGCAAGGCAACTTGCACACGCTGCTCACGCTCGCGAAGGGCCTGCCGCTCACCTACAACCGCGACCTGCAGGAGGACAAACCGCCGGTGTTCGACAGCTTCGATCAGACCGCGCTCTGCGCCGATGTGCTCGCCGGCACCATCGCCGGCATGACGGTGTTTCGCGAACGTTGCGCGGAGGCCGTCGCCGACCCCGCGTTGCTCGCGACCGATTTGGCGGACTATCTGGTGGATCGCGGCGTGCCGTTCCGCGAGGCGCATCACGCGGTCGGCTCGGTCGTCAAACTCGCTGAGACGCTGAAGCTGCCGCTCGACAAACTCCCGACCGTCGAGGTCAAAAAAATCCACGCCGGTTACGGCGACGACTGGGCATCCGTGTTCGACCTCAAACGCGCGATGGACAAACGCCGCGGCACCGGCATGCCCGGTCCCGCCCAGGTGAAGAAGCAGTTCAAGCGCTGGGAAAAGCTGCTCGGCTGATTCGATGGGTAAGGTCCGTATCCTCTCCGACCGGGTCGCCAATCAAATCGCCGCCGGCGAGGTGATCGAGCGCCCGGCCGCAGTGGTGAAAGAGCTGGTCGAAAACGCGATCGATGCGGGCGCGACCCGCGTCGAAGTGGAGTTTCGCCATGGCGGGCGTTCGCTCATGCGGATCGAGGACAACGGCCACGGCATGTCCCGCGACGATGCTCTGCTCGCCCTCGAACGTCATGCGACCAGCAAGATCGCCGAAGCCGACGACCTTAACCGGCTCGCGAGTTTCGGATTTCGCGGTGAAGCGCTGCCGTCCATTGCGAGCGTATCCAGATTTGTATTACAGACACGCGAGGCCGGCTCCGATGTCGGTTCGGAGATCCTCGTGAACGGCGGCAAATTTGTCCACGTGCGCGACTGCGGACGTCCGGTCGGGACGCGCATCGAGGTGTCGCAGTTGTTCAACTCGGTGCCGGCGCGGCGCAAGTTCCTCAAGACCGACCAGACCGAGGCCGCGCACATCATCACGGGCGTGCGGCTCTACGCGTTGGCGTTTCCGAAGGTGGCGTTCACGTTGATCGAGGACGGGCGCGTCATCTTTCGCTCGCCCGAGTGCGCCGATCTGCTCGGGCGGGTGGCGGAGATCTTTGGGCGCCAGCTGGCATCGGAACTCGTGCCGATCGACACGGCGGAAAACGGCATGCGGCTGAGCGGTCTGATTGGAAAACCCGGCTCCGGTCGCTCGACGCGGCACGAGATGATCACGTTCATAAACCAGCGTCCGGTGGATACGAAGGCGATCAATTACGCGTTGATTGAAAGCTACCACGAGTCGTTGCCGAAGGGGCGGTATCCGTTGGCGTTTGTGTTCTTCGAAATCGATCCGGCGGCAGTGGACGTCAACGTGCACCCGTCGAAGCGCGAAGTGCGTTTCCGTGCGGAGACCGCCGTGCGCGGGTTTGTGATTCGCAGTGTGTTGTCGCGCCTGCGAGAACTTGGCGAGACGAGCGCGCCTGCCGCCGCGCCCGCAGTAACCGTTCCTGTGGGCGCTGCGGTGCCAAGCCCTACACCTGCGTTTGTTCTTCCGAAGCTGGCCGGCGCGTCTTCGATGACGCTTGAGCGCCGCGAGGAACCGATCACCCCTTCGCGCCCGTCCGCCTCGGCGTCTCCGGTTGCGCCGGCTGAGGGCCCAGCGTTCCCATCCGCACCTGCGTCTGCGTCAGCACCCGCGACCACGCCCGCGTGGCGGTTTTTGGGGTTGGCGCACGGCTCCTATGCGCTTTTCGAGACACGGGCGGGCCTCGTGTTGCTCGACCGCCGGGCGGCGCATGAACGCATCTGGTTCGAGCGACTGCAGGAACAGTTTCGTGACGGCACGGTGCCGAGCCAGCGGCTGTTGCTGCCGGTGCCGTTGGAGTTGGATCCGATCGCGAGCGCGCTGCTGCTCGATCGTTTGGAGTTTCTCAACGGTCACGGGTTCGAGGTCGTCGAGTTCGGGCGCAATTTTTTCCGCATTGAGTCTCTGCCTGCGTGGATGGAGCCGGGCGACGCGGAGCCGTTTGTGCGCGAACTCTTGGGCGCGTTGCGCGATGGCCGTTTGCAGGAGAGCCGGCTCGATGTGGCGCGGGAGCAACTGGCACGGCTCGCGGCATCGCGTGCGGTGCGGTTGGGCGAAGTCGCCGGAGAGGCCGCGATGTTGTCGTTGGTCGGGCAGCTGTTCGCGTGCCGCTCGCCGCTCACGAGTCCTGCGGGCACACCGACGCATGTCGAACTCAGCCATGGTGAACTGGCTCGACGTTTCCAGCGATGAACCGCGTTACCTCCTCGCTTTTAATCTGTCCTTTTCACCGCTTAACCCGTCAAACAACCTGACCGCGTTTCAGTTAATGGCACGCTTCCTGTTGTTTACGCTTAATTCCCACCACATTTCCAATGGCCGTATCTACCAAACCCAAGAAAACCAAGTCCGACACCGCTCCCGTTGTTTCCTCCCCGCAGGTGAACGGAGTGGTCGATTGCGGCAGCCTCAAACAGTCGATCCTGCGTAACCTCACGTTCACGCTCGCTCGTGACCTGACCACCGCCAAGCCGCGTGACTGGTGGATCGCGACTTCGCTGGCCGTGCGCGAAAACATCCTCGCCCGTCTCATCAAGACGCAGGGTGTGCACAACAAACAGAACGCCCGGCGTCTTTATTATCTGTCGCTCGAATACCTGATGGGCCGCCTGTTCGAGAACAACCTCTACAACACCGGGCTCTACGACGAGGCGCGTTCGGCGCTGAAGGAACTCGGTGTCGATTGGGAAACGGTGCGCGAGAGCGAGGTCGACATGGGCCTCGGCAACGGTGGTCTCGGGCGCCTCGCGGCGTGTTTCCTCGATTCGCTGGCCACGCTCGATCTGCCCGCGATCGGCTACGGTATCCATTACGAGTTCGGCCTCTTTAAACAGGAGTTTGTCCACGGCCATCAAGTCGAGCATCCCGACAACTGGATGATCTTCGGCACGCCGTGGGAGATTGTGCGCCCCGAATACACTACCGACGTCCATATCTACGGACGCGTGGAAAACGTCTTCGACGATCAGGGCAACTCCCACCCGCACTGGGTCGACGCCAAGACGATTCTCGGCGTGCCCTACGACATTCCGATCGCCGGCTACGGCACCGCCACGGTGAACCTTCTCCGCCTCTGGGCCTCGCGCTCGACCGAGGAGTTCGACTTGGTCGCCTTTAACAGCGGCGGCTACGTGGATGCCGTGCGCGAAAAGGCCATCGGCGAGACCGTCTCGAAGGTGCTTTACCCGAACGACAAGACCGAGAACGGCAAAGAACTCCGCCTCGTTCAGCAGTATTTCTTCGTCGCCTGTTCGCTGCGCGACATCATCCGCCGTCACTTCCGCCACGCAGGCAACACCTGGGGCAACTTCGACGACAAGGTCGCGGTTCAACTCAACGACACGCACCCCGCCGTCGCGGTCGCCGAGCTGCTCCGCATTCTGCTTGATGAACACAATTTCGCGTGGGACGCCGCGTGGGCCATCGTCACCAAGACCTTCGGCTACACCAACCATACGCTGCTTCCTGAAGCGCTCGAAAAGTGGGGCGTGCCGCTCTTCACCCGCGTGCTTCCGCGCCACGCGCAGCTCATCTTCGAGATCAACCGTCGTCTCATGGAAACCGTCGAGGCCAAGTGGCCCGGCGACAACCACCGCAAGTCAATCCTCTCCCTCGTCGAAGAGGGCGGCGCGAAAGCCTTCCGCATGGCTAACCTCGCGGTCGTCGGCTCGCACGCCGTCAACGGCGTCGCCGCGCTGCACACCGAACTCCTCAAGAAGGATCTCTTCCCCGATTTCGACGCGCTCTACCCGGGCAAATTCCAGAACAAGACCAACGGCATCACGCCGCGTCGCTGGTTGCTCGATTGCAATCCGCGGCTCTCCGCGCTCATCACCGAAAAACTCGGTTCGCCCGCTGTGTGGGCTCGCGACCTCGATGTTCTTCGCGGACTCGAAAAGTTCGCCGACAAGCCCGAATTTCAGAAAGAGTTCATGGCGATCAAGCGCGCCAACAAGGTCGATCTCGCAGCGGTCATCAACGACCAGTGCGGCGTGGTCGTTTCGCCCGACGCGCTCTTCGACGTGCAGATCAAGCGTCTTCACGAATACAAGCGCCAACACCTCAATCTGCTGCACATCCTCACGCTTTACCGCCGCCTGTTGCAGAACCCGTCGCTCGATATCGTGCCGCGCGTGTTCATCTTCGGCGCCAAGGCCGCCCCCGGTTACGACCTCGCGAAAAACATCATTCGTGCGATCAACGTCATCGGCGAACGCATCAACAAAGACGCCCGCATCAACGGCAAATTGAAGGTCGTCTTCCTGCCCAACTACCGCGTCTCCCTCGCGGAGAAAATCATCCCTGCCGCCGACCTCTCCGAGCAGATTTCGACCGCCGGCAAGGAAGCGTCCGGCACGGGCAACATGAAACTCGCGCTCAACGGTGCGTTGACGATCGGAACGCTCGACGGCGCCAACGTGGAAATCGGCGAGGAGGTCGGCGACGACAATATCTTCATCTTCGGCCTCAAGGTGCCCGACGTGGAGGCGCTCGATGCTAAGGGTTACAACCCGTGGACCTATTACGGTTCCGATGACGAACTGCGCGCGATCGTGGACTGGATTGGCTCCGACTACTTCACGCCTGGCGAGAGCCACGCCTTTGGTTCGTTGCACCACAGCCTGCTCGACGGCGGCGATCCCTACAAGGTGCTCGCCGATTATCGCGCCTACGTGAAAGCCCACGAGCAAGTGGACGCCGCGTATCGCGACACCGCGCGCTGGGCCAAGATGGCGATCCTCAACACGGCCCGCGTCGGCAAGTTCTCCAGCGACCGCACGATCCGCGAATACGCGAAGCAAATCTGGAACCTGCCCTCGGTGGCCGTCTGATCCAGCGCCGACCGGCGGCGCCCGATGTAGGCCCGACCGCCGGTCGGGCTTCAGTCGATTCCCTCAAGCCGCCCGGACGCACCCTGCGTTCGGGCGGTTTTGTTTTCCCAACGTCGGACCGACGAACCTGAACCGCCCGACCAGCGGTTGGGCCTACATCGGGGATGCTCCGATGGGCGCCCCGGGCCGCCCTCCGAACGGGCAAAAAGGCGTTGCTCCGTCCCGCAACGCCTTGCTCTATCTCTGCTTTCAAAACCATGTCCAAGCCCTCGCTGATCCAAGACTTTGAACGTGCCGGCCAAGGGCACGTTTTTTCATTTTACAACGAGCTCTCGTCCGAGGCGCAGAAACAGCTCCTCGACGAAGCGGGCGAAATCGATCTCGGCGAGATCGACCGCCTCACGCGCACCTTGCTCGCCAAGGATGCCGCCACAGGCGTCGATCTCACCGACCTCGCTCCCGCGCCCTACGAACGCCGTCCGGAGAATGGCGGCGACGCCAAGGCTTGGAAGGATGCGAAAGCCGCCGGCGAAGCCGCGCTCCGCGCCGGTCGTGTCGCGGCGTTCACCGTCGCGGGCGGGCAGGGGACTCGTCTCGGCTACGACGGACCCAAGGGCACGTTCCCCGTCACGCCCATCAAACAAAAAACTCTCTTCCAGGTATTCGCCGAAAAGGTGCGCGCCGCCGGTGTGCGCTACGGCAAGCCGCTCCACTGGTTCATCATGACGAGCAACATGAACCACGAGGCCACCGAGGCGTTTTTCAAAGAGCATAACTACTTCGGGCTCGTTGCGTCGCACGTCCACTTTTTCCGCCAGGGCCGTATGCCTGCCGTGACGCCCGAGGGCAAAATCCTCCTCGAAACCAAGGGCTCCATCGCGATGTCGCCCGACGGTCACGGCGGTTCGCTCCGCGCGCTTGATCGCAGCGGCGCCCTCGACCTCATGGAAAAGGAGGGCATCGACATCCTCAGCTACTTCCAAGTGGACAACCCCCTCGTGCGCGGCATCGACCCGACGTTTATCGGCTGGCACGTCCTGCGTGGCTCCGAGATGTCGAGCAAGATGGTTCCCAAGGCCTACGCGGGTGAAAAAGTCGGCCACTTCTGCACCCAGCACGGCAAGAGCGTAGTCATCGAATACTCCGATTTGCCGAAGGCTTTGCAGGAAGAGATCGACCCGACGACCGGCGCGCTCCGCTACATCGCGGGCAGCATCGCTATCCATATTTTGGATACGAAGTTCATCCGCCGCATGGCCCGCGGAGACAACTCGCTGCCGTTCCACCGCGCCGACAAAAAAATCCCCACCGTCGATGCCGTCGGAAATCCCGTGAAGCCCGAGAAGGCCAACGGCGTGAAGTTCGAGATGTTCGTCTTCGACGCGCTCCCGTTCTCCAATAACCCCGTCGTGATCGAGACGCGCCGCGAGGACGATTTTTCTCCGGTTAAAAACGCGGAAGGACTCGATTCGCCGAAAACCTGCCGCGACGACCAGGTCCGTCAGTTCGTCCGCTGGTTCAAGGCCAACGGCGCGTCGGTCGCGACTGACGAATCAGGCCTGCCGGCTTTTGCCGTCGAGGTGTCGCCGCTTTTTGGATACGACGAGGATTCCTTCGCCGACGCCTGGAAGCGTCTTGATCCAAAGCCGGCGATCAAAGACGGCCTCTATCTCGAATGATAGCCGGGTAGACGCGGCTTCCCGCCGCGTTCCTGCGTCAACAAACGCGGCAAGATGCCGCGTCTACTTTAACCAGTCACCTCCATCGAAACACCCATGAGCACTCTTTCCGCGATCCAAGCCGCCGGCCAAGCCGGCCAGTTGCTTCCCTCCACTGTCCAGAACCTCTCCGCCTGGCTCTCCGCCTCGCTCCCGTCGTGGGCGGTCGCCAGCATCGACGAACTCGTCGCCGCCGGCTCGTGGGAAGAACTCAACAACCGGTTTTATCGCGACATGGAGTTCGGCACCGGCGGTATTCGAGGGCGCACGATTGGTTTTGTTACGACCAAGGCCGAGTCCGGCACGCCAAGTCCGCAAGGCACGCCCGCGCATGCCGCCATCGGCAGCAACATCCTCAACGATTTCACGCTCTCCCGCGCGACCGTCGGCCTTTATCGCTACACGAAAAAGTATCTGAGCGCCGCCGGTCGCGCCGAGGCGCCCGCGCTGGTGATCGCGCACGACGTGCGTCACTTCTCGCGCCACTTCTGCGAACTCGCCGCCTCCATCTGGACGCGCCTCGGCGGCAACGCCTACATTTTTGAAGGCCCGCGCTCGACTCCGCAGCTCAGCTTCTCGGTGCGTTATCTGAAGGCGCACGCCGGCGTGGTCATCACCGCCAGCCACAATCCGCCCCACGACAACGGCTTCAAGGCCTACTTCGAGGACGGCGCGCAAGTCGTCGCCCCGCACGACAAAGGCATCGTCGCGGAGGTCAACGCGGTGCCGCTCGGCGACCTTGCCCGCTTATTGGAAAAGGATATGTCGCGCGTGGTCACGCTCGGTCGGCCGGCGGACGACGCCTACCTCGCGGTCGCGAGCAAGGCGGCGATCGACCCCTCGGTGTTCAAAAAGACGAAGCTCAAGGTCGCGTTCACCGCGATCCACGGCACGGGCGGCGTGATGTCGGTTCCGTTGCTGGTGCATGCCGGTGCGGAGGTGCATGAAGTGAAGGAGCAGATGGCATTCGACCCGCGTTTCCCGACGGTCAAGTCGCCGAACCCGGAGAACGCCGAGGCGCTCAAACTCGCCGTGGAGCTGGCCGAGAAAAACGACTACGACGTGGTGATGGCAACCGATCCGGACTGCGACCGCGTGGGCGTCGCCGTGCGCGGCCGTGACGGCAAGCAGCACCTGCTCACCGGCAACCAGATCGGCGCGCTTCTCGCTGAGTATCGACTTACCAAATACAAGGAGCTTGGCATCATCCCGGCAGCCGGCTCCGACAAGGTGGCTATCATCAAGACCTACGTGACCACGTCGCTCCAAGACGCGATTGGTCGCGGCCATGGTGTAAAAGTCATCAACACGCTCACCGGCTTCAAGTGGATCGGAGCCAAGATCATGGGCTACGAGGGCCAGTTGAAGAGCGCGTTGTTGAGCGAACAAGGCATCGCGCTCGACTACGACGCGACGCCCTTCGAGTCTCGCGTGAAGCTGCTCCAGAAGCACAGCACGTTTTACGCGTTCGGTTGTGAGGAAAGCTACGGGTATTTGCCCAACGACTACGTGCGCGACAAGGACGGCAACGCGGCGTGTTTGATGTTTGCCGAGCTGTGCGCTGCGGTGAAAGCGCAGGGCAAGACCGTTCCGGAATACCTCGATGAGATATACCTGAAATACGGCTTCTACCTCGAGGGCGTGATCAATCTTTACTACGAAGGCGCGACGGGTGCGGCGAAGATCAAGCGCATCTTGGAAACCTACCGTTCGGCTCCGCCTAAGGCGTTTGGCGACGTCGCGGTGGCGAAGTTCCAGGACTTCGGCGTCGAGGTGTTCAAGGACGCGGACGGCGAGGCGATCCCGAAGCAGGACTTGTATCTGGTCACGTTGGCCAACGGCTACAGTTTCGCGGCGCGCGGCAGCGGCACGGAGCCGAAAATGAAGTTCTACGTCTTCGCGAGCGCGCCGGTGAAAAACGCGGCGGAACTCGCGACGGTGAAGGGCCAAGTGAAGACCGAGCTCGACCGCGTGAAAGCGCTGATCGAAGCCGACGCGCAGAAGCGCGCGGAGGGGTGAGTCGTGTGTGGCAGACGGTGCCCGCAGGGAGCCGTCTGCCTTGGCGTGTGGGGGGAATAAGGCGACAGAGGATGCGTGAGAACCTCGAACCAACGGCGCCGGCGGTCGTCATCCACCCAAGAAAAAGCCCGGCCGTTTCAGGCCGGGCTTGAAATGATCGGGGCGACAGAGCGTCTGCCTCGTCATCTCGGCTGCACGTTGGATCAAACGAGCAGCAGCGCGGGGCTTTCCAGGACGGCCTTGAGGGCGGCGAGGAACTGGGCGCCGACCGCGCCGTCCACCACTCGGTGGTCAGCGGAGAGCGTCAAGGTGAGCGTCTGGCCGACGACGATCTGGCCGTTTTTCACGACGGGCTTCGTCACCGTCGCGCCGACGCCGAGGATGGCGGCATTCGGCGGATTAATGATCGGGTAGAACTTCGGAATGCCCATCATGCCGAGATTCGATACGCAGAACGTGCCGCCGGTGAATTGGTCGGGCTTGAGCTTTTTATCCTTGGCCAGTTTCCCGAGCGATTTGGCCTCGGCGCTGACTTGGAAGATGGACTTGTCGTGCGCGTCGCGGACGACCGGAGTGATGAGTCCGTCGGGCAACGCAACGGCAAACGAAACGTGGGCGGCAGACAAATACCGGATCTGCGTGCCTTCCCAAGCGGCGTTGACGTCAGGCACTCGGCGGAGGGCCTCGGCGCTGCCCTTGAGGATGAAATCGTTGACGGAGAGTTTCACGCCGGAGTCGGCGAGGCCTTTGTTAAGCTGCTCGCGAAGGGCCAGGAGCGGCTCGGCGTCGATTTCGATGTCGAGATAGAAGTGCGGGATGGTGGTCTTCGATTCGAGGAGGCGCTTGGCGATGACACCGCGCATGGTCGAAACAGTGACGGTGCGTTCGTCTTGGATCGGGCCCTTGGCGCCGACGGTGCCGCCGGAGAACGAAGCGGAGGGGCCACTGGACTTGGCGGACGAGGCGGCGGGTTTCGGGTTTTTCGCGGCGGCCTCGATGTCGGCGCGCACGATGCGTCCGCCGGGGCCGGAGCCTTGGACGGTGGACGGATCGACGCCCTTATCGGCGGCGAGCTTTTTGGCGAGCGGGGAGATTTTGACACGTTCACCGGAGGCGCGGGCCGGAGCGGCGGAGGCAACGGGGGCAGGGGAGTGCGCGGCGGAATGCTTGGCGGTCTCCGACTGCTTTTTCTCGGCGGCGTCGGCTTGCTGGCCGGTGGCCTCGGCCTTGTTCGCGGTGGTGTCTTTTTTGGACTCTTCCTTCGGGGCAGCGGCGGGCGCGGCGGGTTTGCCGGCAGGCGCCTCAACGGTTTCGCCGGGCTTGCCGACGGCGCACAGCGGTTCGCCGAGGGCAACTTGAGCGCCGGCTTCCGCGAAGATTTTGAGGATCGTGCCGTCAAAGAAGCTCTCGAGCTCCATCGTGGCTTTGTCGGTTTCGACTTCGGCGAGGTTGTCGCCGGACTTGACGACGTCGCCTTCTTTTTTGAGCCACTTGACCAGCGTGCCCACCGTCATGGTGTCGCTGAGTTTCGGCATTTCGATGATGTTGGCCATGGAGAGTGTGTCGGAAGCGGGGAGCTGAAGGGTGTGAGTGGGGGTGTCGGAAACGCGGCGGGACGCCGCGTCGACTTCGGTTATTCGACGGCGGCGAGAGCGGCTTTGAGGACGCGCTGCGGATTGGGCAACTGCTCGACCTCGACGGGCGGGCTGTAGATGGCAGGTGCGTCAATCGTGGCGAGGCGATGAATGGGGCCGTCGAGTTCGTCGAAGGCTTCGCGTTGGATCATGTAGGCGAGCTGCGAGCCGACGCTGGCAAAGGGCTTTTGCTCTTCTACGATGAGCACGCGGTGAGTCTTCTTCACGGAGGCGAGCACGGTGTCGATGTCGAGCGGGCGGATGGTGCGGAGATCGACCACTTCGACGGAGATGTCGTGTTCTTTTTCCAGCACGCTCGCGGCGGCGAGGGAGTGGTGAACGCAGCGTCCGTAGGTGACGATGGTGAGGTCGGTGCCTACGCGTTTCACGTCGGCGAGTCCGAGCGGGATGAGCAACTCGGGATCGTCGGAAACCTCGCCCTTCTCACCGTAGAGGAGGGTGTTTTCGAGGAAGAAGCACGGGTCGTTGTCGCGAATGGCGGACTTGAGCAGGCCCTTGGCGTCGGCGGCAGTGGAGGGCACGATCACTTTTACGCCAGGATGGTTGGCGAGGACGTTCTCCGGGGTGTGCGAGTGGGTGGCGCCGACGTTGGTGCCGCCGTTGGCGGGGCCGCGGATGACGATGGGGCAGTTGATAAGACCGCCGGACATGTAGCGGACGTTGGCGGCGTTGTTAAGGATCTGGTCGAACGCGACAGAGTAGAAGGACCAGAACATGAGCTCCATCACGGGACGGATGCCGAGCATGGAGGCGCCGACGCCCATGCCGATGAAGCCGGCTTCGGAGATGGGTGTGTCGACGATGCGCTCGGGGCCGAACTTTTCGAGGAGGCCTTCGGAGACTTTGTAGGCGCCGTTGAATTGGGCGACTTCCTCGCCCATGAGGACGACGTTTTCGTCGCGGGTGATTTCCTCGGCGAGGGCGGCGCGGATGGCTTCGCGGTAAGTGATGA
>DFYA01000215.1:0-359 GCA_002382525.1 Opitutaceae bacterium UBA4094 | reverse complement strand
GGGAAGGGGCTGGCTTCGGCAAAGTCGGCGGCGAGATCGGCCTCGGCCTTGGCCGCGTTGTCGATCTCCTCGATCACTGCGTCGGTGAGCACTCCCTCGTCCAAGAGCTTTTGTTGGAAAAGTTGGATCGGGTCCTTGGTGCGGCGGTATTCCTCGATCTCCTCGCGGGTGCGATAGGTCTTGTCTGGGTCGGCGACGGAGTGTCCGCGATAACGGTAGGTGTCGATCTCGACGACGGCGGGCTGGTGCTTCTCGCGGGCGAGGGTGAGGAATTTGTCCATCGTGGCGCGGACCTCGTAGATGTCGTGGCCGAAGCAGGTGCCCCAGTTCATGCCGTAGGCTTCGGCGCGTTGCGCGAG
>DFYA01000288.1:21697-29478 GCA_002382525.1 Opitutaceae bacterium UBA4094 | reverse complement strand
GCGTCAGCGGGCGCACGGGAGCGCGGACGAGGACGCAAAGTCGGAGAAAGCAAAAACCGGAGTGGTGACGTATCCGGAAAGCGGATGCGCGCGGCGCGAGGGGGGAATCGCGATGGGGTGGCGGGATCAATGCACGCTCCCGCAATGGGAGAGGAGCCTGCTGTTTGGTTACAGTCACGGAGCGGGGGAGCCGCATCGCTTGTGGCCCGCGCATCGTAAAGAAAACGCGTGAAACAAGTGCTGGGGTGCTCGTTACGGTAACGGGCCGAGGGGGTCGAACGCGTCTCCTCGGGCCGCTAATGAGATGCACTGTCAGGGAAATCCTTAACCCCTCGAAACCCAACCCACCCCATGAAAGTCTCGAAAAAACGTTTCGCCCTGTTGTTCACCGGAATCTCCGTGCTCGGCGGGTTTACCAACGCGGTCGCTCAAGCCGATTTTTACCTGCAGGCCAATCAAGCGAACAATGCACAGCACTGGAATTTGGTTCAATCCACCGCCGGGTGGTATACCGCACCGACCGGTGGAAGCCAGGCGACCGACATGGACGCGACCGCCGTGTATGACTCGAACGGACGCGACATCCGCACCCAAGATGCGGTCACCGACATCTTCGGGGGGAAGACCCTGATCCTGAACGGCAGCAACCTGATCTTGAAGGGGCAATCGGGCCGGCTCAGCCAAGTCGGGCACTTGATCAGCCAAGGCGCCACCACGGTGCGCAACGGCGACACCGGCACGATGCAGTTTTCCATCGGCGATTGGGAAACATCGGGGACGACCACGTTCACTTCGGGTGATTCGCGGAACCTGACGACGACGATCGGGACGCTTTCCGGAAACGGGACCTTCAACTTCGCCGCGGACAATCTGGCGACGAACATCTACAAGCTGAACATCGCCGACGGGTCCGCATTCACGGGCGAGTTTCTGTTCACGCGCGGCACGCTGGCGATGGATCAGGCCTTCACCTTGGGCGGATCGTTGAACCTCACCAGCAACAGCCGGGTAAATCTCACGCACTCGATCACCGTCAGCAGTCTGTTCATCAATGGCATCGAGCTCACGGCGGCCACGTATGATTACGAGTATCTGTCCACGACCTACGGCACGATCTTCACCGCCGGCTCCGCTGATTTCGGTCAAATCACGGTGGCTGCGATTCCGGAACCTTCCTCCGTGGCGTTTCTTTTGGGTGGGCTTGCGATGGGTGTGACGTTGCTCCGCCGTCGGCGTTAAGCAGTCGTTCGGTAAACGAAGATCCCAGCCGGAAGGAAATCCTTCCGGCTTTTTTGTGGGCGGGAGGTGGGCTCACGGAGGGGACTGAACCGTGTCTCGGGCATTATGTGAAAGGGCGGCGTCGAGAGCGTGAAGTTGGGCGAGAGCGGACGGGGTGAATTGCGCGCTGCCGGCGGGCAACTCGATGAACTGCGCGCCGGAACGGACCGCATGGGAGATCGCTTCGATCAGCGGTGCGGGGTTGTCGTGGCTGGCGCCGAGATGCACGAGCGTGGCGGTCTGATAGCCTTTGGGCCCGTCGATCTCGGTGAGAAAGGCGTAGATGTTGTCCGCAGCCGAGGTGGCCGCGGGCAGCGAACGCGAACGCAGGCCGTTGTTTTGCAGCACGAGTTTGCTACCCATGAGTTCACGCGAGCGAAGGACGAAGTCACGGGTGGCAGGGATGGATACGGTGTGTTGGCCGTCGGCATCGAGCACGTCCCAGGCATTGATGGCGAGGGTGGTGCGCGTGCGCAGGAAAACCTCGTGGTGAATACGCAGCACTCGGTCGTGAGCGGCACGGTCGGTGTCGGCGTCGAGACCGGCTGCGGCAAGGCGGCGGTGGGAATCGGCGTCGCGTTGAGCGCGGTAGAGCGGTTCGGCGAAGATGGTCATCGCGCCCGAGGCGACGACCTCGCACAGGTCGTCGTGGTGCTCGTAACGACGGGCCACTTCGCGCATCAGTTGTTCGTAATGATCGAGGACCTCGCGGGTCCAGAAACGCGGAACGGTGCCGCGGTGTTCAGGCTGGAAGGAATTGATCACGAGCACGGGATCGCCGCCGGCGGTCTTGACGAAGTCGGGTGCGTGGATGCCGGCGAGGATACGCAAACGCACGCGCAGCCCCCGATCGAGGGCGCGGTCGATGCGCGCCCAACCGGGCCCGTCGAAAGTTTGATCGGAAGTCTCAAGCTCGTCCCAGCGGACAAGGACAACGACGTCGTTAATAAAGGCGCGCAGCGGCTCGGGGATCGATCCGCGATAGTCGCGGAGCATCAGGCCGCGACAAGCGGGTTTGAGCGGAAGGGGCGAGGGAGAGTCGGCGGCGTGGAGGTTGCCCGACGCCGCGATGAGAAGGAGTGCGGCGAAGAAAAGATTCATGGCGGCGCGCGAGCGCGAGGTGCGGGCCAGCGGTTGTTTACGGCATCAATTCGGGGGCGGCGGAATCGGCGGACATGGAGTAGGGGAGCCGGAAGACGCGGGTGCCGTCGCGGTTGGCGAAATAGAGGTAGGAGCGGGAGAACTGGCCGGTGTGACCATCGGCCCAGAACGCGTAGAAGTCCGGGTGGGCGTTGACGGGGTGACGGACGTAGCCGTGGTTGCGCACGCTGCCGGTGGTGAGGTCTCGCGTTTTGGTCCAGGTGGCGCCGTGGTCGGTGCTTTCCCACAGAGCGATCTCGCCGCCGGTGCCCCACGGTTGAGGGCCGGCCTCGGTGGGGCCCATGATGCGCCAGAGCCCATCGGCCTCGATGCGAAGAAAGCCGACGTCGTAGTTATGCATTGAATACGTGACGGTGCGGAACACCCAATGGGTGTCCTGCCAGTGGGCGATTTCCCAGGTGCGAGGGTCGCCGTCGGGGCCGGGCTGGTGGTGGGCGCTCGTGACGTAGAGAATCGCAGGGCGACCGGCGGCGTCGAACGTCATGTCCTGCAGGTAAACCAAGCGCCCATCGGACGCGTAGTCGCGAATGAGGGCCGGGTTGGCCGCACTGGTGAGGGGCGTGGTGACCGTGAGGCCGGAGGCGGTCTGCCACGAGGCGCCGCGGTCGGCGGTCTGGAGGTAGTAGAGATCGGTGCGTTTATCGGCGTTGCCGCCGGGGTGACGGTTGAAGGCGGTGCCGACGCGGGCGCCGTGGCGGGCGGAGGTCTGGTAATGTCCGCCGATGGAGGCGAGAGGTTGGTCGGGGCTGAACGGAGGGCCGTTGCGGCCGGTGTTCCAGAAGAGGTGGCGTCCGCCGCCGACGTATTTGGTGAGCAGGTGGAGGAACCCCTCGTCCTCGACCCAATGCGGTTGCGGATAGGCGCCGATGGCGGAGCCACGGTCTTCGAAGGCGTCGATGGCGAACGGGGTGAGTCCGCGGAAAAACCGGGCTTCGCGCGTGGTGTTGCGGCCGCTGACGAACACCCAGAGGTGGCCTTCCTCGTCGAGGGCGAGCGAGGCGTTGTCGTGAGGGTCGTCCACCCAGTTTCGGAAATAAACGAGAGTGGGGCGGGAGACCAAGCCGGTGGCGTGGTCGTAGGCGCCGACCATGACCTCGAGCTGGCGTTCGTTTTCGGAGCGCGTGCCGCCATAGGTGAAGAAGGTCTTGTGGGCTTGGGGCGAGTAGATGGCCATGGGCGTGTGGCTCGAGGTGTAGGTGCCGAGGCCGCCGGAGTATTTGTCGCCGTAGGTGGAGAACTGGTTGAGCGTATACCAAATGCCTTTGTAACCGGGGCGGGTGACAAACGGCGTCGCGGCGGCGGGGAGTTCGGCGCGCAGGCGCAGGAAGGCGGAGGTCGATCCCGTGCCGAGCGGCAGCACCGCGCGGAAGAGATCGGAGGATGTATCCGGACTTAGAATACTTACGCCAGAAGTCGACCAGGAGCCGGAGGCGAGGGTTGGCGACCATTCGGCGGTGAGATTAACCAGCGCGGCGGGGTCGCGCGGGAAGTTCAGGACGAGGCTGCGTTGGCCGGTTCCGGCCGGTTCGAGGCTGACGGACCAGGGCGGGCCGGATGACTCGGCGAGCGGATCGCGGCCAAAGGCGAAGTGGAGGAGGTTGGGCACGCCGTCTCCATTGGCATCGGCCCAAGGTGCGGCGGCTTTGCGAATGTCAGAGCCGAAGTGGACTGCCTTATAAGTGGCGTAAGTCCCGTCGGTTTCGACTGGCGGTTCATCGGGGTCGGGCGGAGGCGGGGGTTCGGGCGGCGGCGCGTCGCCGGGGTCGGGGCTGGCGGGGGCGGCGACGACGCGGGCGGCGTTGTTGAACCAAACATCGGCGAGGTGGAGGGTTTTGCCAGCGTGGGCGGAGTTGGCGCGCAATTGAAAGCGGCGCATCGGTTCGTTGCCGGTGCCACCACGGAATCCGAAGGTGTGAGTGCCGTTGGCCGTTTGAGGGACGGCGGCGGCATCGGCGGGGCCGCGAAGGAACACCTCGTAACGGTCGAGGGGATTGTCGATGACAAGCCAGCATTCATACCACGTGTCGCGGAGGAGCGTGGCGACGGTTCTGAAGGCCGCGCCGTCATGGATCTGGAGGGACGTGTTGTTGACGCGCAGCGTCGTGACCGGGGTGGTTTGCTCGCCGGGGAGTTCAGTTGGGGTAAGGCCGAAGGAGACATCGGCTCCATCGCCGGAGCCGGCGGGGATGCGGAGCCGGAAGTAGAGGGTGCCGGTGGCGGAGGCATGTAGGGAGGCGGCTTGGTGGGCGGTGCGGTAGGAGCCGCTGGAGGTGATCGCCAGCACGCGTGCAGTGGCGTCCGTAGGATCGGCGGCGATGAGGAGGTTTTGTCCCGACGGGGCGACGATCCAGCCGTCGATGCCGTGAATACCGGTGCCGGGGACAGACGCGGTGAACTGGGACAACGGTGCCCACTCGGCGCGGATCTCGCCGGCGGCAAAGGCAACGAGGACGCAGGCGAAGAGGGCGGAGAGCCGAGGCAGGCAGAACACGTAGGAGAGCGGGCGCATGGGATATGGCAGGGTTGAGCGGCAGGGCGGGACCTGAAGCAAACCGGAGCCCGGAGAGGGTCGGGGCCCAACGGGAGGCCATTAACCGCGCTTTGTGAGGCGGTCGGGAGGATGGCGTTGCGTTACCGTATCGGACGGACGGGAGAGGGTGGCGGAGCGGTTGGGCCACGAACCCCTGAGCTCACACTCAGGGGCACCAGAGAAGCGAGGGCGCGATCGGCGGAGGGAACGTCCGGAATCGTGTTCGGTCAGGGCCACGAAAAAGCCGCGCTCGGGGGAGCGCGGCCAATGCGGTAGGGGATGTATTCAGAAACCGGTTACGGGGCTTGGATCGTGGAGCGTTTGACGAACTGGCCGGTGCGGGGGTCGGTGAGTTCCCATTGGCGGCCGGCGAGCTCGACCTTCACCGTTTGCGGCGTCTCGGTCTGAATCGTGATGGCGCTGTTGCGCGGGATCGCGCGGATCTCGCCGGCTTTGAGCGGGCCGCTGAAAAGGATGGTGCCGGTCGCGTCGGTGGCGCTGACGAGTTCGGTGGCGCTGACGCCGACCAGGCCGATGGTGCGTTCGCCGGGCTGGGGCTTGACCCAAGTGATGGCGGGTTCGTCGGGTTTGTTGCTGGTGAGGGCGCCGATGCCCCAAATGAGAAGGACCGTGAGCACAATCACGCCAACGACGAGGGCGCCGCCTTTGATGAGCAGGTTGGTGTCGAAATTAAAACCGCCGGGGGCGCGGGGGCGGAAGGTGGCGGGGTTGTTGTCGTCGGGGACGGTGTCGCCACCGGGGTGCGGGGGCGTGGCGGTCGTGGACGTGGGGGCGGGGTTTTCGCCGGCGGCGCGGGCGTTGGCGATGGAGATGTCCATGCGGCCGTAGACCTCGCGGTTGAGGGAGCGGCTGTTGCGAGCGGCGTCACCGAGGCCGAGCGCGTGGTAGTCGTTGATGATCTTGTCGCCGGGGAGCTTGAGATATTGGGCGTAGGTGCGGAGGAAGCCGCGCACGTAGATCTCGGGCAGTTTGATGTCGAACTGGTTGTTCTCGTATTTGTGCAGGTAGTCGCCGCGGATCTTGGTCGCTTCGGCGGCTTCGCGAATGGAGATGCCTTTGCGCTTACGGGCTTCTTCGAGGCGTTCGCCGATGGTCTGCATGCAGGTGAGTTAGGTGAAAAGGTTTGGGAGGGGAAGGGGAATTTGCGCCGCGTGTGCGGCGCAAAAACGACCGATAGCCAATGACCGATGACGAATGACGGGTGCCCGACCGACGGTCGGGCCTGCAACGGAACGGTCAGAGGGTGCGGGCGCGGAGGATGGCGGGGCGGGGATCGGTGGCTTCGCTGCCGAGGAGAATGGTGTCGGCTTGATCCTTGGCGGCGCGGGCGCGCTGACGTTCTTGTTCAGCCTCGGCGAGGACGAGGCGTTTCTGAGCGACGGCGGTGATGTGGTCTTCGACTTCGTTGAGCTTGGCGTCCTGGTCCTTTTGGGCGAGGGCCCACTCGGTGGCGGCGGTCTCGGCGGCGTTTTGGGCTTCCGCTGCGGCGCGTTCGGTGGCTTCGAGTTTTTGACGGAGGACGACGTCGTCCGGTTTCTTGGCGGCTTTGATGGTGAGGGAGGCGAGTTCATCGCGAACCTCGGCGAGGCGGCGTTTGGCGCGAATTTCGATCTGCATCCATTCCTCTTTTTTGAGGCGGGCGGCTTCGGCTGCGTCGCGGGTTTGTTGAAGGGCGGCGCGGGCGGCATCGAGTTCCTTGACGGCTGCGTCGGTGACGCGGCGGGCGTTGTCGAGGGCGGCGTCGGCGAGGGCGGCGGTTTTCTCGGCGTTGGCGGTCTGGGCGGCACGATTGGCGGCGGCTTCGACGGCTTGGCGGGCTTCGCGGGCGCGCACTTGTGCGGTTTCCATCGCGGCGCGGGCGGCGGCGACCTCTTGGGTTTTGCGGGAGAGGACGCGGGCGGTTTCCTCGAATTGGGCGGCGTTGTTGGGGTCGGATTTGCGGAGAGACTCGGCGGCTGCGAGGCCGGCTTTTTTCTCGTCTTCGGCGGCACGCAGGAAGGTCTCGCGGGCGGTTACGGCGAGAGACTCGGCGGCGCGGGCTTGTTCTTGGCTGACGTTTTGGGGGGCGGCGGGCGTGGCGCGGACCTTGGCGAGAGCTTGGGCGACGGGGCTCCACATGGACTCGATGCGGAAGCGCAGGAACGCGTCCTGGCGGCCGGGGACCTCGGTGTTTTCGAGGTTCGCGAGGCGTTCGAGGTAGCTGGCGGTGTCGGTGTAGCCGGCGTCTTTGCGGGGGCTGCGGTGGTCGGTGTCGCGGCGGTTGTAGGGATCGATGAGCTGGTAACGGTTGACCAAGGTGCTGCCGCGCGCGTCGTCGTCGGCGTGGCGAGGGGCGAGGGTGTCGGCGCTGCGGTAGATGGCGAAGCGGGCGTCGAAGTGGACGGTGCCGCCGGCTTGAATCAGTTGACGCTCAATGGGGAGCTCGCCGGAGGCGCTGTGGCGGGAGGAGCGCAGGGCGGAGTCGCCGACGAGGGATTTAAAGGTATCGGTCGTGGCGGCCCAAGCGGTGCGGGCGACGCCGGAGAAGCCGGGACGGGTGTCGCCGGCGAGGCGGTGGAGGGACTTCTGGACCTCGTAGAGGCGGATCTCGACCTCGTAGTCGGTGTTGGCTTCGAGGGAGAAGGGCGTGACCTCGTCCACGGTGAGCGGGATGAGACCGAAGGAGCGCACGTCGTATTTCACGAGGGAGGCGCGCGAGATTTGTTTGGTCTCGACCTGCAGGGCGTCGTTGGCGGAGAGCGTGCGAACGTTGATGAGGAGCCAGAGGTCTTTGCCGGCGAGGCCGGAGTCG
>DFYA01000288.1:21435-21639 GCA_002382525.1 Opitutaceae bacterium UBA4094 | reverse complement strand
CCGGGGGCGCGGTAAACCACGGAGGAGCCGGGGTCTTTTTTGAGGAGCAGCGTGTCGGCGGACGGGGACTGGCAACCGGTGGTGAGAGCGGCCGCCAGGAGGAGCGTGGCGGCGGCCGGCAGATGAAGGGGGCGGTTGATCATGATTTGGAGACGGTCGGACCCGCTGTGGGGGAAAAGGATACGGGCGGCGGGAGATTTTTGT
>DFYA01000288.1:19469-21379 GCA_002382525.1 Opitutaceae bacterium UBA4094 | reverse complement strand
GCGGGCGTCAGAGGTCGTCGAGATCCTTGAGGATTTCGCGGGGGCTGGAGCCGTTTTCCGGGCCGACGATGCCTTTGTCTTCCATGAGGTCCATGATGCGGGCGGCGCGGTTGTAGCCGATGCGGAGGCGGCGTTGGATCATGGAGGTGGAGGCGCGTTTGGTGGATTTGATGACGTCGAGGGCTTGGTTGAACAGGTCTTCGTCGTCGCCCATGTCGTCGCTGCCGGAGGAGCTGGAATCGTCGTCGGCCGAGGCGTCGCGATCGATCTGTTGTTGGACCGAGGCGGCGTATTGGGGCGGGCCGTTCTTTTTGAGGAATTCGACGAAGTCATTGACCTCTTCGTCGGAAACGAAGGCGCCTTGGGCGCGGACGAGACGGGAGCTGCCGGGAGGGGAGAACAACATGTCGCCGCGGCCGATGAGGGTGTCGGCGCCCTTGCCGTCGAGAATCGTGCGTGAGTCGACTTGGGAGGCGACTTGGAAGGCAATGCGGGAGGGAAGGTTGGCTTTGATGACGCCGGTGATGACGTTCACCGATGGACGCTGCGTGGCGATGATAAGGTGGATGCCGGCGGCGCGGGCGAGCTGGGCGAGGCGGGCGATGGAGGTCTCGATCTCGGCGGGGGCGACCATCATGAGGTCGGCGAGCTCGTCGATGATGGCGACGATGTAGGGCAGGCGTTCGGGCACTTCGAGGCCGTCATCGGCGGCGAGCGGATCGACGCCGTCGAGGGACGATTGCGAGTCCTCGGCCGGGAACTCGGGGGGGGCGGATTTTTTGCGGCTGTTGAAGCCGGCGATGTTGCGCACGCCGACTTTGGCGAAGATCTGGTAACGTTGTTCCATCTCGCCGAGGAGCCACTTGAGGGCGGAGGGGACCTTTTTGGGTTCGGTCACCACCGGGATGAGCATGTGCGGAAGGGTGTTGAAGATTTTAAGTTCAACGACCTTCGGGTCCACCATGATGAGGCGGAGGTCCTTGGGGCTCTTGCGGTAAACGATGGAGGCGATGATGGAATTGATGCACACCGATTTGCCCGAGCCGGTGGCGCCGGCGATCAGAAGGTGGGGCATCTTGGCGAGGTCGGAGATGAGCGGCTTGCCGGACACGTCTTTGCCGAGGGCGATGGGAATCTCGGCCTTGGCGGAGGACCAGTCCTCGGATTCGAGGATTTCGCGCATGCCGACTGGGGTCGGCACGCGATTGGGGATTTCAACGCCGACGGCGGCTTTGCCGGGAATCGGTGCGAGGATACGCACGGATTGGGCGCGCATGCCCAAGGCGATGTTTTTATCCAGGCCGGCGATTTTTTCGACGCGCACGCCGGGGGCCGGAACGACTTCGTAACAGGTGATGACCGGGCCGACGTGGATCTCGCCGGGATTTACGGCCACGCCGAACTCGCTAAGGATGCGAACGAGGTCGGCCATGTTTTTGGCGTATTCGTCGTCGGAACCGTCGGCGGAGGCGGGGGCTTGGTCCTTGAGGAGGGAGAGCGGAGGGAACTGGTAGTTTTCCTCGACCAGCGGAATGGCGGGGGCCTTGGCTTTTTTGGTCTCTTCGGGTTTTACGATGGCGACGGGCCCGAGGCCGGCGGGGACTTTTTCCAGCATCGGGTCAGGCTTGGTGGTCGCACGGTTGATCCGGGTCGGAACGACCGGGACGGGCGGCGGCTCGGCGGGAGGCGTGGCGGCGGCGGGTGCGGCAGCTTCAGGCTTGGGGGCGTCGTCAGCCTTTGGCGCGAAAGGCGAAGCGGTGTTACCGGTGCGCGGAAGGGTGAGCTTTTTGTTCGGGGGGGGCGCGGCCACGGCGGTGGCGGCGGCAGGCCCGGTTTTGGCCTCGGCTTTGCGTTTGGCGTTGGCGATTTTGAGTTCTTCGCGGAGTTGGGCAGCCTCGGCTTTGGCGGCG
>DFYA01000288.1:18241-19342 GCA_002382525.1 Opitutaceae bacterium UBA4094 | reverse complement strand
GCGGCAAGCGCCGAGGCGCTAATGACGCAGACAAGAAACGCAATTACGCGGGTGGGGGCGAATTGCCGGCTGTTGCGCATCGCCAGATACGTCATCCAGAAAAGAAACAGCGGAAGCAGCCAGATGCTCACGCCGATGAAGTGAATCGACCACCAGGTAAACTCGGCGCCCACGCTGCCCACCAGGTTGGGATCGGCTTGGCGGAAGTTGGTGCCAGTCTGGCGACTTTGTTCCGGGGCGAAGTCGACGAAGGCCACGCTCATCAAAAGTCCGATCAGAAGGCAAAGGCTCGCGGCGAGCCAGCGAGGACGGGCGCGCGGCGGCTGAAAAGACGGGACGTTGTTTAGGTTTGAACTCGGGGACTTGCGCATGTGTTTTTTCGGCCTTCAACCGACCGGGTCGGATTCCACGGCAACGGGTTTCTCGGTCAAACGCAATATCCCCCCTGCTCACGTTTAGCGCTAAACGCAAATTTTACCATGTCGTCCTTTCTTCGCTTAAAGCCTCTCTATCAAGATCGTGTCTGGGGCGGTCGCGCCCTCGAAAGCGCCCTCGACCGCACGCTGCCGCCGGATCGGCCGATCGGCGAGAGCTGGGAAATCGTGGACCGGCCTGAAGCGCAATCCGTCGTCAGCGGCGGCGAGCATGACGGTAAGACATTGCGCGAGGTGATCGCGGGCAACGCGGCGGCGATCATGGGGCCGGCGTGGCCCAGTGATCGCGTTTTTCCGATCTTGGTGAAATGGCTCGATTGCAAAGAGCGCCTTAGCCTCCAAGTGCATCCGCCGGCCTCGGTCGCGTCGGAGCTGAAGGGCGAGCCGAAGACGGAGAACTGGTATATCGCGGCGTGTGAGCCCGGCTCTCACCTCATCGTCGGACTGAAGCGCGGCGTGACTCGCGCCCAGTTTGAGAAGGCGCTCGCTGACCTCACGCTGGATGACTGCGTTCATCGGTTTCCCGTGAAGCCTGGCGACTCGATTTTGGTTCACAGCGGGCAGATCCACGCGATCGATGGCGGCAATCTCATCCTGGAGATCCAGCAAAACTCCGACACGACCTACCGCGTGTATGATTGGGGCCGCGTGGGCCTCGACGGCAAAC
>DFYA01000288.1:12787-18121 GCA_002382525.1 Opitutaceae bacterium UBA4094 | reverse complement strand
TTAACCCGCGGGGATAACGTGATTCTTCCCTATGGAGTAAAAAATTCATTTATCGCCGAGAATGACACGGTTGCGCTAGTCACGGAGAACTTTTGTTGACATTCCTTCGTCAACAAAAGCCATGCAGCTAAAATACTCACGCACCACGCGGGGAGGAGGCGCGCTTCTCCAGATAGTGATATTCCTGGTCTGCGCCTTCGCCATGTTGGGGCTGGGTTGGATGCTGCTGCTTCCCGGTTTGTTCACCAGCGTGATTGAAAACCGCACCGGGTTTTCCGCCAAAGTCGATTCGTTCTACGCCAACCCGTTCACTGCCGAAGTGCGCATGCGCGGCTTGGTGGTCGTGAACCCTAACGGGTTTTCCGAAAGCGACTTTCTCGACCTCAAGCAGTTCACGGCGAAGGCCGATTTGTTTTCGCTCCTTGGTAAGAAGCCGGTGCTCGACATGACCACGCTCGATGTCGCCCGTATCACGGTCGTCACCAACCAACGCGGCACTAACAACCTCGATTTGATCTACAGTCGGCTTGCCGCGCGGAGCGCAAAAAAGCCCGCCAAGGGCACGCCCTCCGCCGATTCGCCGCTGCAGTTTTTTGTGCGTAATCTCGACGTGCGTCTCAACGAAGTCGTCGTGAAGGATGAGCGCCCGGGAAAGACCGCGCAGAAAGTCCATGCGTTGTCGTTTCAGCGCACATTCCGCGACGTCACGCCCGCGACCAATTTCAGTGACGAACTGCCTCCCTCCGTCGCGGCGGCCGGCAAAAATGTCGGCGAGGTCGTCACCGGTGATCTCAAACGAATCGTGGCCAACGCCACCCAACCCATCGACCGCAAGACCTACGCTTGGGGTGATCGCCGGGAAAACTCATCCGGGACCGCCACTAAACTTGAAGAATCGGCGAAGCCTTGATTAAGGTGGGCGTTTTATGAACGCGCCCGACCCTGAAGCCAAAGCCAACCCGACTCCTTCACCTGCCGAGAACGCCGTGCCGCAACCGGCTCCGTCAGCCCCTGAAACGCCGGCCACCGAGGCTCCCGCTCCCGCCGCTGCCCCGACTGGTCCGGATTTGAGCGAGCAACTCGCCGCCGCGAAGAAAGAAGCCGCCGACAACTACGATCGTTACGTCCGCTCGGTGGCCGACCTTGAAAACCATCGTCGCCGCACCCTCCGCGAGAAAGAGGAACTGCGCCAGTTCGCCGCCTCCCGCGTGCTCGAAGACCTGCTGCCCGTGATCGAAAACCTCGGCCTCGGTCTTGCCGCTGCCAAGGCGCCCAACGCCGATCTGCAAACATTGGTGGGCGGTATCTCCATGGTGGCCGAGCAGCTCAAAACCTCTCTCGCCAACCACGGCTTGAAAGAGGTCAACCCGGCCGGTCAGGCCTTTGATCCCAACCTCCACGAAGCGCTCGCGCAGCAACCCAGCTCCGACGTGCCGGAAGGCGTTGTGCTCAACGTGATCCGCATCGGCTTCACGCTCAACGGTCGCCTGCTCCGTCCTGCGTCCGTGATCGTCTCCAGCGGTCCCGCGCCCGCCGCCACTGAAGAGGCCAAAGCCTGATCCCACCCATGGCCCAACAAGATTACTACGAACTGCTCGGCGTCGCCAAAGGTGCCAATGACGAGGAGCTGAAAAAGGCCTACCGCAAAAAAGCGGTGCAGTTCCACCCGGACAAAAACCCGGGCAACAAGGAGGCGGAGGAGATGTTTAAAAAAGTCTCCGAAGCCTACGAGGTGCTCAAGGACCCGCAGAAACGCGCCGCCTACGACCGCTACGGCCATGCCGCCTTCCAACAGGGCGGCGCCGCCGGTCCGCGCGGAGGCGGTGGCGGCGGGTTCCATGATCCGTTTGACATCTTCCGCGACGTCTTCGGCGGCGGCGGTGGTGGCGGTGGTGGCGGAGGTATCTTCGAGGAGATGTTTGGTGGCGGTGGCGGACGCGGCGGAGATCGTGATGGCGCCGATCTGCGCTACGACCTCGAGATCACGCTCGAAGAGGCGGCTCAAGGCATCGAAAAAGAGATCACCTTCCGCAAGGCGGTCACCTGCGAACGCTGCCATGGCAACGGAGCCGAACCCGGGTCCAAAAAAGTCACTTGCCCGACCTGTAAAGGCCACGGCCAGGTGCGTCGCAGTGGCGGCATCATCACGTTTACCCAGACGTGTCCGACATGCGGCGGCGCCGGCCAGAAGATCGAGAAGCCCTGCAACGCCTGCCGCGGCGAAGGACGCACGGCGAAGACCACCAAGCTCAACGTGCGCATCCCTGCGGGCGTCGAGACCGGATCGCGCCTCCGCTCCAGCGGCAACGGCGAGGCGGGTCTCGCGGGCGGTCAGGCGGGCGACCTCTACATCGTGATCAACGTGCGCGAGCACGAGCTTTTCGAGCGTCACGGCAACGACCTGTTCTGCGAGATCCCGATCAAGTTCACCTTGGCCACGCTCGGCGGCAGCATCGAGGTGCCCACCCTCACCGGCAAAGCCTCGCTCAAGATCCCCGCCGGCACGCAGAGCGGCACGACCTTCCGCCTCAAAGCCAAAGGCATGCCGAGTCTGCGCGGCGGAGCGGCCGGCGATCAATTGTTGCGCGTGCACGTCGAGGTGCCGCAGTCGCTCAGCAGCGAGCAGCGCAAAATCCTCGAAGAGTTCGCACGCGTCAGCGGTGATGCCGACGAACCGATGGCAAAGAGCTTCTTCGACAAAGCAAAGAAGTTCTTCTGAGGGATCTCATGCGCGTCGTCATCCTCGGTTCCGGTCGCGGCTCTAATGCCGAAGCCATTCTCCTCGCACAACAGGCGGGCAAACTCGGTCGTGCACAGGTCGTGCAGATCTTCTCCGACAAAGCCGACGCCGGCATCTTGGCGCTCGGCTCGCGCTTCGGCGTGCCGGCGACGTTCCTCGATGCCGCGCCGTTCAAGACGAAGCTCGATGGCGCCGCCGAGGAGCACTACGTCGCGGCGATTAACGCCTGTCGCGCCGACCTGGTCGTGCTCGCGGGCTTTATGCGCGTGCTCAAACCCGGGTTCCTGACCGCCTTTGCCGGGAAGATCATCAACCTGCACCCAAGCTTGCTGCCGAGTTTCCCCGGTCTGGACGGCATTGGCCAGGCGTGGCGGCGCGGCGTGAAGATCGCCGGCTGCACCGTGCACTACGTCACGCAGGAGGTGGACGGCGGGCCGATCATCGATCAAGCGGCGGTTCGTATCGACAGCGAAGATACCCCGGAAAGCTTCGCGGAAAAAATTCATGCGGCCGAACACGCGTTGCTCCCGGTGGTCATCGCGCGGTTGAGCGAAGCGAACGCCTGAAGAGACTGCGCCCGGCGAGATCCGCCGGCGCAGTGATTCACGGACGCGAGGTTGGCTACGCCTTACGCAACGTGATCACGCACTCGAGGTGGCGCGTCTGCGGGAACAGGTCAAACGGCTGCACGGCGGTCAGTTCGTAGCCCGCGGCGAGGAACGACTTAAGGTCGCGCATCTGCGTTGCCGGATCACAGGACACATAGACGACGGAGCGCGGGCCGTAGGCGAAAAGCTGGTTGAGGAACGACTCGTCGCAGCCTTTGCGAGGCGGATCGATCAAGACCACGGTGTCGGCGGCGGGAAACGTGAGGCCGGCGAAAATCGCTGCGGCGTCGCCGGCCTGAAAGGTGACGTTGGCGAGATGGTTGGCGGCGGCGTTCTGTTTGGCGAATACCACACTGCTTTCGCTCACCTCGATGCCGGCGACCTGATCGAAAGCGGGCGCGCAGGTGAGCGCGAAGAGTCCGCTGCCGCAATAGGCGTCGACCATGAAGCGCGCGCCGCTGGCGGCGGCTTGGTCGCGGGCGTAACCGGTGAACGCAGGCAGGATGAACGGGTTGTTCTGAAAGAAATCGCGTGCGAGGAACTTGAGTTTCAAGTCGCCGACCGTCTCGGTGACGATGTCGTCGTAGTTGGTGGTCACTACACCCGAGGCGTCGCGCAAGAGTAGCGTGCCGCCGCGCGCGTAGTCGCCGTTGGCGGCCTTTTGGCGGACGGTGGCGCGGGCCTCGGCGAGCCGGGCGTTGATCGCGTCGGTCGCGATCGGGCAGCGCGGGACGTCGATGATATCGAAGCGCGTGCCTTGGCGAAGGAACCCGATAGGGAGCTCCGACGGCGCGCGGTCGTCGCGCGGGGCGTTGAAGTGCGGCGTGATCTTGGAGCGGTAGCCGTATTCGACCGGTGAGCCGATGACCGGCGCGACGTGAAATTCGACGCCGGCCATGAACTTCAGGAGTTCCTCGACCTGACGACGTTTCCACGCGAGTTGCTCGCTGTAGGTGAGATTTTGATACTGACAGCCGCCGCAGGTGCCAAACACGGGGCAGGGCGCGGGGATGCGGTGAGGCGAGGGCGTGACGACGGAAACGAGGTCGGCCTCTGAGAAATTTTTGTGATTCCGGAAGACGCGGACCTTCACGCGTTCGCCGGGCAAAGTGAACGGCACCATGACGACCCACTTCGAGTCGGGCTCGTCGGGGTGGGGCACGCGACCGAGGCCGACCCCGAGATTGGTGAGCGTGGCGATTTCCAGCTCGAGCTCGTGATGATAAGCGAAGGGACGGTCGTTGAACTTTTTCTTAAATTTGCCCACGGAACACACGGAATACACGGAAAGGGCGACGGCGAGGAAAAGGATTTTGTCTTTTGCGGGTTTTCCGTGTGTTCCGTGTGTTCCGTGGGCACACCTTTCGAAAAAATCTCCAGTCTCCAGAATCCGCGCGTGAAGCAGCTCGTGAAGCTGCGCGACCGGCGTCCGCGCGACGAGGCGGGCGTGTTTATGGTGGAAGGGTATCGGCAAATCCGGCGTGCGCTGGAGAAGGCGATCACGTTGACGGAACTCTATGTCTCGCCGGAATGGTTTCTCGGTGAAAACGAGCCGGCGTTGATCGCGCAGGCACAGGCGGCGGGCGCGCAGGTATTCGAGCTGAGTAAAGACGCGTTCGCCAAAGTGGCTTATCGCGAGCGGCCGGACGGACTGTTGGCGGTAGCGCCGCAGTGGAAACGCACGTTGGTGGATATCCCGGCGCCAAAGGAAGGGCGTGAACGCTTTCTGCTGGTCGTCGAGGCGATCGAGAAGCCGGGGAACCTTGGCACCATTTTGCGCAGCGCGGATGCGGCCGGTGTGGATGCGTTAATCGTGTGCGATCCAGTGACGGATCTGTTCAATCCCAACGTGGTGCGGGCGTCGACGGGCGTGTTGTTCTCGGTGCCGGTCGTCATCGCGAGCAGCACGGAGGTGCGCGAGTGGCTGCGGGCAAACGGCGTGAAGTCGGTGGCGACGACGCCGTCGGCGACGGATTTTTATACGGA
>DFYA01000288.1:12183-12771 GCA_002382525.1 Opitutaceae bacterium UBA4094 | reverse complement strand
GTCGCAATGGCGACGATCATCACGCTGTTCGAGGCGGTGCGGCAGCGGGGTTAACCGCGGGAAGGATTTATCAGCAGCCGGAACGGCGCGAGTAGCACGACGGCCATGGCGAGTTTGACGCCGAGGTCGCCGACGGCGAGGTGCAGCCAGCTGATCTCGGTGCCGCCAAAGGCGAGCCCGAAGAAGATCGCGGTGTCTATTATCGATGCGAGCACCGAGCCGATGAGCGGCGCTTTCCACCAGGCTTGCTGTCGCAGTTTATTGAATACGGCGATGTCGAGGAGTTGCGACACGATGAACGCGGTGGCCGAGGCGGTGGCGATGCGCCACGGGGCGAGGATGAGCGATAGAATCGCGCCGACGGCAAAGCCGAGCCAGGCAATGCGGCGGGCGAGCGCGGGACCGGCGCGGCGGTTGCAGACGTCGGTCACGAAATAGGCGATCGGATACGAAAACGCGCCCCACGTGAGCCAGTCGTTCAGCGGGTATTGAACGAGGATGTTGGAAAGAAGAACGATGCCCGCCATCGCGAAGGCGGAGAACAGGAAGGCGCGCGAGGTAAAGGCAACGTGCGCCGACGCGTCGTGG
>DFYA01000288.1:1913-12122 GCA_002382525.1 Opitutaceae bacterium UBA4094 | reverse complement strand
TCGGCCTTCAGCGGGAGCACGCGCCAGGCGGCTTCGCAGATCGCGCCGACGGCGGAGGCGGCGGGCAGCGAAATGCGGCGGGTGACTGGCCGCTCGCCGAGGGCGGTGAGCAGCGCGTTGATCCAGTCCCAAAGGACGACGGGTTCGCCATTGGTGATGAAATAGGCGCGTCCCGCGGGCGCGGTTGACGACAAAGTGTCACCTATTAGGTGACACTTGGATAGGGCGGCTTCGGCAAGGAGGTGGGCGTCGGCGGCGTTGGCGACGTGGACCATGTCGACGCGGTTGCGCCCTTCGCCGACGATTCGGAGGCGGCCGGCGCGGGCGCGCGCGAGGATGCGCGGGACGAGGTGCGGGTCGCCCACTCCCCAAATAAGATGAGGGCGAAGCGCGACGGTGCGGAGCTTGTCGGAGTTGGCCGCGAGGACTTCGCGTTCGGCCATCGCCTTGGTGAGCGGATAAGGGCTTGGACAGGACGTCGTGAGCGGGAGGGATTCGTCGGCGTTGGCGAGGTTGTATCCGTTGTAGACTACACTCGGGGTGCTGGTGTGGACGAAGCGAGAGACGCCGTGCTCGCGAGCGCCTTCGAGGAGCGCGCGGGTGCCGAGGACGTTGGCGCGGAAAAATTCGTCGTAGCGGCCCCAGACCCCGACTTTCGCGGCGACGTGGAAGATCGTGCCGACGCCGCGACAGGCGGCGCGGACCGCAGGCGCGTCGTCGAGGGAAGCGCGGATGAACCGCACACCGCGGGCTTCGAGATCGGGCGCGGGCGTGCGGGCGAGGACCGACACCGGGCGACCGGCGGCAAGCAGGCGTGCAACGATGTGGCGGCCGAGGAAACCGGTGCCGCCGGTGACGAGCGCGGGCGAGTTGTTGAGGGAGGAGGACACGGAGTGTTTTAACCGCTAAGGGACGCTAAGGGGCGCTAATTCACATCTAGGGAGAGGGTGGTTGGCGCTCAGCGTTTGGGGTCGGACTCGTAGCCGGTGGCGCCGTCGGCGGCCCAACGGGCGAGGGTCAGGCGGTGAATTTTGGCGTTGTGGCGGACGTCCACGGGGAGCGTCGGACGGAAGTAAAAGAGTTTGATATGAGCGGTGTGCGGGAACCTTTTTGCGATCTCGCGGAGTTCGCGCGCAAAGCGGCGACAGTCGGCGCTCGTGCGGATCACTTCGGGTGAGGCGGGCTCGATCACGAGGGCCGGACGTTGGCGTCCGCGTTCTCCAAGTCCGATGAGGGCGGAGCGGCGCACGTCGGCGTGATTATTGAACAGGGGCTCGACACATTCGGTGAAGAGGGGGCCGTGGGCGGTTTCGACGCGCTCGGCTTTGCGTCCGCAGAACCAGAGGCGTCCGTCGGCGTCGAGGTAGCCGGCGTCGCCGAGTCGGTGCCAGATGGCGCCGGTGGACGGGTCGGCGATTTTGGCGGCGGCGGTGGCTTCGGGGAGGGCGTCGTAGGCGTGGGTGACGGTGGGGCCGCGGACGATGATTTCGCCGATGAAGCCGGCGTCGAGCGGTGTGGTTTCGGTGAGCGTCGCTAGAGGCGCGTCGGTGAGCGCGATGATGCGGACTTCGTTGGCGGGGAGGGGGCGACCGACGCAGGTGCCGGCGCCGTGTTGAGTGGCGACGGCGGTGCCGCCGTGGTGGGCGAGAACTTCGGCTGCGCTGATCGAGCTGACGGGAAGGGACTCGGTGGCGCCGTAGGGGCTGTGAAGTTGTCCGGTGGGGAGGAGCGGCGTCATGAGGTCCCAGAGGTCGGGGGGGACGGGGGCGCCGGCGCAGAGCACGCGGCGCATCGTGGGCAACGTGACGTGGTGCTGGTGGCAGTGGCCGGCGATTTTGCGCCAGAGGGTGGGCGAACCGAAGGAGGAGGTGACGTTTTCCTGGCGGATGGCTTGGACGATTTTTCGCGGATCGACGGTGGCGGGGCGGCTGGGGTTGATCTCGGGCACGACGGTGGTCATGCCGAGGGCGGGGTTGAAGAGCGCGAAGACGGGGAGCATCGGCAGGTCGATCTCGCCGGGTTGGATGTCGTAGGTGGCGCGGATGAGTTCGACCTGCGCGTCGAACATGCCGTGGGTGTAACAGACGCCTTTGGGTGCGCCGGTGGAGCCGCTGGTGAAGAGGATCGCGGCGAGGTCGGCCGGGTCGGTTTCTTCGATTTGGAGTTTGGGGTTTGGAATTTGAGACTTGGCCCGTGCCGTGGGCGAGGCGCTGGCGGGGATGCGGATTTCGACGGTGCGAAACGGCTTTCGAAAGACGCGACTGATGACGCGGGCGAGCGGGATGCCGAGGAGGGCGCGAGGGCGGGAGCGAGCGACGCAGGCAAGGAAACTTTTAAGTCCCATGCCCGGGTCGATCACGACCGGCACGGCACCGTGGGCAAAGAGGGCGAAGGCGGCGGCGATGAGCGGCAGGCCGGGTTTTACCATGACGAGCACGCGGTCGCCGGGGCGGACTCCGCGTGCAGCGATATCGGCGCGCCAAGCGGCGACTTCGCTGGCTAGGTCGCCGAATGAGAGGCTGAGATAATCGATCTGGCCGGTGCGGGTGCGTCCGCGAGGGATCTTGAGCGCCGGGGTGTGCGGTTGGGCCGTCGCCATATGGGCGAGGTGGCGGGCGATGTTGGCGTTATCCGTTGGCACGAGTGGCGGAAAACCTCACGCAACGGCGAACGGAGGCAAAGAAAAACCCCGCGCGGCTCAGAGCCTAACGCGGGGTTTAAAAAGACGCGGGAGAAAAAATCTCAGTAGTCGTGGGTGGTGATGGTGCCCCAGAGGAGGGACATGCGGTCACCGGACGGATTGACGCGTCCGAGGAACTGGGTGGCGTCAACGTCGATGGTGTTGTGCGGCACCGGGGCATAGCTGCCGGTATCGTATCTCACCAAGCCTCCAAGGAAGCTGTTGTTGCGCCCGGTGCGGGTCTTTTGCGTGGAGCAGCCGCTAAAGAAAGAGGCGGCCAGTGCGCATACGACCAGGGTAAGAAGGGTCTTCGATTTCATAGGGGAGTTGCGGGAACGTGTAAGGTGCGAGGAGCTTTGGCAAGCGTAGGAAACGGCGAAATCCGTGCCGCCTTAAGCGCTCGTTAGCGCGGGTTGGTTGCGAAGCAGATCGGCCTGCCAAGGGAGGAGAACATCGTCCAGTTTCAATGGGTCGCGGGCGATCAGCGCGAGCTGCGAGCGGCTGGCGATGAGGGTGGGGTCGAGTGTGAGCGCGGAGGCAACGCGGTCGCGGTCGGCTTTGATACGATCTTGTCGGGCGATCTCGGCGGGGGTGAGCGGGGCTTGGTCGGAGCGGCGGCGTCGCGGTAGGGTTTGGGGATCACGGCCGATGCCCTGACGAAGCGCGGTGGCGAGGCTGGGCGCCAGGCGTTCGTGGCGTTTGCCGAGGTTGACCTTGGCCATGATGCCTTCGACGGAATCGCCGTCTTCGGCCGCGTGAGCGATATTGAGGAGGAGGTCGGAGCTGGCGACTTTGAAGGGAGGCACGTCGATGGTGCGGGCCCAGTCTTCGCGCCAGTGCCAGACGGCGTGGAGCACGCCGAGACCGCGACCACGGAGGCGTTCGGAGCGGCCGATGCGCCAGTCGTTTTCGTCATCAACCGGAAAGCCCACGAGGCCCGACTCGATTTGGCGGCGGCATTGTTGGTCGAGCCAATCGAGGCGGTCGAGTTGCGCGAGTTCGCGAGTGAGAATGTCGCGCAAGGCCGGGAGGTGCCAAACGTCGAGTGCGGCGTAGTCGAGGAGCTTTTTGGTGAGGGGGCGCTTCGACCAGTTGGCTTTCTGGCCTTCCTTGTCGAGGACGACGCCGAAATGTTGTTCGAGGAGCGCGGCAAGGCCGATGCGGGGGCGGGCGAGCAGTTGGGCCGCAAGCATGGTGTCGAAGATGCTTTTGGGGCGGAACTGGCAGAGGTCGGCGAGCAGGCGGATATCGAAATCACAGCCGTGCATGAGGAGGTGCTTGGTCGCGAGTTTCTCCCAGAGCGGCGCGAGCGGAATGGCCGCGAGCACATCGACGAGGAAAATCTCCCCGGCGACGAGGAACTGCAGCAGGCACACGCGCGTGCGGTAGTGGAACATATTGTCCGCCTCGGTATCGAGGGCGACCTCGTCCACGCGGTCGAGGGCGGCCAGCAGCGGTTCGAGCTGGCGGGGGGTATCGATGAGGGTGTAGGCGGGAAGTGGCTGCTCGTTCAACGTGATGGCGAGAAAACGCCGAAGGGCCGGCGGACGGAAGCGCGAAATGCGCGTCGGCGTTGCAAGCGGTGAACGGGAACGGCGGCGCACGACGGCGCGAGAGAAAGCCTTTGCGCTTTGGGGCGCAGTTTGCCGCCATCACGCGGAATGAAAGTCGTGGTGTTATGTTCCGGAGGGATGGATTCGGTGGCGGCGCTGCATTGGGCGCAGGTCAACCATGTCGTCTCGGCGGTGGTGAGTTTTGACTACGGGGCGAAACACAACCCGCGCGAGTTGCCCTTCGCGGCGGAGGCGGCCGCGCGCCTCGGACTGCGGCACGAGGTGGTGGCGTTAGACTTCGTAAACCGCCTCTTCGCGTCGGATTTACTGACTTCGGGCGGGGCGATTCCCGATGGTCACTATGAGTCGGAGAACATGAAGCAAACCGTGGTGCCGTTTCGCAACGCGGTGATGTTGTCCATTGCGACGGGCTTCGCGGAGAGCGCCGGAGCCGAGGGCCTCGTGATCGCGGCGCATGGCGGCGACCACGCGATCTACCCGGATTGCCGCGAGGATTTTATGCGCGCGATGGGCGACGCGATGCGGTTGGGCACGTATGCCGGCGTGCAGTTGCTGCGACCTTTCATCGCGATGAACAAAGCGCAGATCGCTGCGGCGGGCGTCGAGCTTGGTGTCGATTTTGCGCGCACGTGGTCCTGTTATAAAGGCGGCGCGGTTCACTGCGGCACGTGCGGGACCTGCGTGGAGCGGCGCGAGGCGTTTATCGACGCGGGGCTGGCCGATCCGACCATGTATGCGCACAGCGGGCCGTTGCCGCCGAAGCCAAAGGTCGGCGCTTAAATTGAAACCTAAACGGACAAAGACCCGCGCATGTTGATCTCGGAAACTTTTTATTCGCTGCAAGGCGAAGGCGAACTGACGGGCGTGCCGTCGGTGTTTATCCGCACGGCGGGTTGCAACCTGCGGTGCAATTGGTGCGACACCCCCTACGCCTCGTGGAACCCCGAAGGCGTCGAACGCACGGTGGACGATCTCGTCAACGACGTGCGTTCGCATCCCGGCGGCCATGTGGTGCTCACGGGCGGCGAACCGATGATCGCAAAAAACATCCGCGAACTCGCTGCGGCGCTGCGGGCGGACCGGCGCCACATCACGATCGAGACTGCCGCCACGGTCGCGCCCGCAGGTATCGCGTGCGACCTCGCGTCACTTTCGCCGAAGCTCGCCAACTCTGCTCCGGATGAGCGGTTGCCTGTGGCTTGGCGCGAGCGACATGAGGCCACTCGCTGGAATGCCGACGCGGTGCGCGCTTGGATCGATGGCTACACGTATCAGTTCAAATTTGTCGTCTCGACGCCCGCCGACGTTGAAGAACTCGAACGCCTGCTCGGTTCCCTCGGGCGCGAAATCCCTCCGCACAAAGTTTTGCTGATGCCGGAGGCGACCTCGCTTGAGCGTATGCGCGAGCGCGCCTCGTGGTTGGGGGAACTTTGCAAGGCCAAGGGTTACCGGTATGCTCATCGCCTGCATATCGAGCTTTATGGCAACAAACGCGGCACCTGACCCCAACCCTCCGCACGCGCCGTCCGACGCGGCCGCGCACGAGCGGTCGCCGCGCGCGGGTGGCGACGCTCGGGTCGTGCTCTTCTCCGGTCCCCCGCCGCAAAAACTATCGGAGGTGCTGGAGCATCTCATCGCGACGTTTCACACGCGCTCGGTCACGCTGCGCGAGGTGATCGTGGTGCTGCACGGTCGCGCCTACAACCTGCTCATGCTCCTGCTGGCGCTGCCGTTTTTGCTGCCGATGCCGTTGCCCGGGTTGTCGAGTGTGCTCGGCTTCGTCATCGCGGCGATCGCGTTGCGGCTCACGCTTGGGCAAAAGCCTTGGTTGCCGGCGCGCCTGCTCGACCGCGAGTTGCCGCCAAGGTTTTTTCCCACGCTGCTCGGAGGCGCACGGCGCGTGTTGCGATTTCTTGAAGTCATGCTGAAGCCGAGACTGCTTTGGCTCACCGCATCGCCGGTGCTCGTGCAACTGCATGCGTTCATCATCTTGGTCGCCGCGGTGGTCTTGCTGTTGCCGCTGCCTCCGGGGACCAATTTTACGCCGGCCGTGTGCATCGTGATCATGGCGGGCGGCCTGTTGGAGCGTGACGGACGGTTCATCGTCGCGGGGTATCTGGCCTTCGTGCTCAATGCCGTTTTTTTCACGCTGCTGGCGATCTATGGGCAGCGGTTTTTTCAGATGGTGTGGGGCTGGTTCGGCGGGTAAGCCCGCGCGGCGGAGCGCAACGGTTTTGAGGTCACGCGCGGAGTCACGAGGCGCGAGCACGACTGCGCGGCGCATCTTCTGCTCAAGAATGCGCAGCAGTTTACAACGAATGCGTGGTTGTGGCGCCGGCGTTTCCTTTAAATTCTCTACTTCTCATTCAACGATAACTGCTGAGTTTCTAATTATGCCGAACACCACCCTCACGCCCGAACAGCGCCGCCTCGCCATCAATCTCCGTTTGGGCCTCCTCGGCTGTTCCCCGGTTGCCGGTGGTGACGACGCTGATCTCCACGACGTGGCCGCGCCTCTCTTCGCGCAACAGCGGGAGATCGCCCGCCGCCTGAGCCATCAGCTCTCGCCGGTGGACGAACGCGTGCAACATTTCCTCAACGCCTACCTGGCCGACATCGGCCCGGCACCGCGCCTGCCCGCGCGCACGTTTGTTCTGGATAAGGCCGGGCTCGCTCGCGAACTCTCGCTGCCCGCCGACGGCGACACGGTGGACTCGCCGCTCCTGAAGAGCTTTCGCCTCCACAACGGCGTGTTGCACAATCCGTCCAGCGACCGTCGCACTACGCAAGGCGTGTTCCACATCGCCGAGGGCGGCCTGCCGGTGCCTGACGATAAACTCGCGGTGCCCAAGGCCACGTTCGCGCGCATGCTCGACCTCGCGCTGCGCCATCCCGCCGACCTGCTGCGCCTGCCTTACACCGCCACGCAACCCAACCCCGCCGAGTGCCTCGTCTCGCTTTATCTGCGTCCGCTCGTGGTGCCCGCCGTGCCTGGCTTTACCGGCGAAAAACGCATGGAGATCCGCTTCTTCGTGCCGGGCTCGCTCGTCTCGAATCTCGACTTCATCGAAAACATTTTTGGCAACGCGGGGGATCCGTTCCTCCCGCAAAACGACGCCGCTCTCGATGTCGATGGTTGGACCGGCCACACCGGTTGCGTGATCCTCGCGCCGCATCTCGTCGGTGTGCGCAAACACCTCGTCGGCCTGCCGCACTGGGACCTCGCCACGCCGCGCCAGCGCCGCGACGGCATGTGCTGGAAACAGGAAGACGAACTCTACAACGGCGGCAGCGCCTTCAAACTCTGCGTGCGCGACGCGCGCGGCGTGATGGTCACCCTCATCGCCGACAACTACTACGGCTACTGCAAAAAAGAGGTGAAGACCCAGATCAGCTACGCGGCCAACCTTTACGGCATCGCCGAGGAGGAACACGCCGGCGGCGCTCTGGTGTTCCCGAGCTACGATCTCGGCGAAGACTTCGCGGCCTACACTCAAAACGGCAACGGCTACACCGTCGCCGCCGTGCTCGCCCGCGACCCCGACGAATGGACCGCGCAACCCGAGGGCCACGCGATCTCCGTCAAGGACAACGACACCGTGCTCGTGCCCGAGGCCACGCATTTCGACCTGCGCAAACAGCGCATTTCTTGGACGGCCGACGACGGCTCCGCCCGCCAGATCAAGCTGCTCGCCGGCAAGACCTACTTCCGCCCCAGCGGTTACCGCGTGCACATGGAACCGGTGCGCGGCGAACCCGGCCAATGGCGCCTCGTCGGCACCGTCGCCGAGACCACGCTCTGCCACAAGCCCTGCACCGTTTCCGGCGGCGGCAAATCGGAAATCTCCAAGGCGATCTCCGACGCGATTCTCCCCGGCCATGTCTTTCTCGCCGACTTTGATCGCGACTTCGACAACGTCACCGCGCTGCTCGCCCGCGACTACTCCGACCGCTTCCGCGACGGCGCGCGCAACGGCAAGGACAAGCGCCCCATCCTCAGCGCCGAGCGCACGCTCGGCAGCGTGATCAAATTGCTCACGCCGTCGCGCCGCGATTACACCGACGCCTACAACAGCTGGCTCAACGCCATTCCGCGTCACGTGAAGGAACTCGTGTTCGTCGTGAAGCGTTACCACAAGGCCGAGTGGGGCGCCGACTGGCGCGAGCATTTCTCCGTGGACACCATCAACGGACGTCCCGGCTACGAGCTGAAGCTCGACGGCCGCAAACTCGTGGTGAACACCCTCCGTGTCGGCTACGAAGAAGACGGCTCCTGGCGTGTGTTCGGCCTACGCCACGATTTCCACCCGGCCGCCAAGGTGCAGATGGAAGACGACATCACCGCGTCCGTTGTCGCGCCCGCCGCCGACCCGACGAAGCCCTCGCTTAAATACGTGCAAAACTGCGAGGCGCGCCTCTTCCAGCGCCCCGACGATGCGATCCATCGCGGCTACGACAAACAAGCCGAGAGCGACATCTCCACGCCCGGCACCTTCCTCTCCAACTACGAGCCGCTCACCGCGGACGACGCCAAGGCGTTTGTTGAGGATGCCGTCGGTTTCTCCGCCTACACCGAGCCCATGCAAAAGCTCGTGAAGAAAGCCGCCGAGACCGAAGGCTCGCCCGCCTACTTCGTGTCGAGCGCGCATCCGCGCATCGTCGGCGGCAAGCCCTCCAAGAACCCGCGTTACCTGCAACTCCGCCCCGACGTCGCCAACCCGAAGGCCACCGCGCGCGCCCACCTCGGCCTGCGCCTGCATCGGCACCTCTCCGCCAAGGATCCGGTGCTCACGCCCGTCAACGTCGTCGTCCCCGGCCGCCGCAACAACCCGCCCGAGCCCGGCGTGCGCGCGCTCTGCTGCTTCAACCCGCTTCACTTCATGGAGCTGCCGGAGCTCTTTATGGAGTTCATCAGCTCGATGACCGGAAAGTCGCCCTCGACCACCGGCGCCGGCAGCGAAGGCGCGCTCACCAAGGGACCGTTCAACGCGCTCCCTCCGATCATCGATCTCAACGCGGCGCTCGTTTCGCAGATCCTCACCGGACACGACGTGTTCGTTTCCTCGGCCGGTTGCGTTGGCCCGAAGGTGCGCGTCGATCACGACGTTTCGCTGCTCGTCCCCGAGATCTTCTCGCGCATGAGCAACGAAGAACGTTCTGCCGCCGCGCTCATCGCCGACGGCTGTTTCGAGCAGCTCCTCGACTTCGAGCACCGCGGAAAAATGATTCACGCGAGCCGTCTCGGCTACCGCATCACGACGCGGTTCGTGCGCATCTTCTTCGGACGCATCTTCCCGCATCCGCACGTCGTGTTCACCGACGAAATGCTGCGCCCCGAGCAGCAGGACATGGATATCTTCGCCGACGGCGTGGACACGATTGTCACGACGCACCAACGCGTGGCCGAGAGCTACTTCGCCGACGGCAGCATTGCGATGGCCTGCCCGCCGTTGAAGGCGCTGCTCGAGATCATGGCCAAGGGCAAAACCGAAGCCGGTCACGGACTCGACTCGCCCGAGGTGCGCGGTCTCTTCACCCGCGAGCACCTGCTCGGCAGCGACTGGTATCGCGCGCGCCTCGACGCGAAGCAGAAGGTTGATGTCACGCTCTGGACGCATCATGTGACGAGCTTGGAAACCGTGCTCGACCACGACGGCTTTGCCAACGTGGCCACGCGCCTTTCGCTCAAGCCGCGTCTGGAACGTGCACAAGCCGAACTCGCGCGCGTGCAATCCGCCGACTACCGGAAATCCCTCGATGGCACGCTCGGTGTGCAGCCGCTGAATTGAGCGAGCCTCAGGTGGGGAATAGGTGAGTAGTCCGGCGTGGCCCCGAGCGTGAGCTCGGGGATGCGTCGGACTGCGAAGTTGTGGGCTCTTCGTGGGAAGCGAGCTTGCTCGCGATGTGAACCAAACGATCGCGAGCAAGCTCGCTTCCCACGAAGAGCCCGCAGCT
>DFYA01000288.1:0-1903 GCA_002382525.1 Opitutaceae bacterium UBA4094 | reverse complement strand
TCTTACCCTTTGCAATGCCATGCCCCTTCGTGACACCCGACTCAATACCCCTGCCGAGATGCTGGTGCGTTTTGTCTTCGCGGCCCGCTTCATCCTGTTTTTCTGCGGGCTGCTCGCGCTGGTTTTCTCGGTGCGTGACGGTTCGGTGATCGGCGGGTTGCAAGCGCTGTTGTTGTTCGGGTTGGCTATCGCCGGACACCGCTGGCTGAAAGCCCGCGGCAAATTGGAGGAGTGCGACCGTGCGTTTGAGACGATGATGAGTGGCGAAGTGACGCCCGACGAACCGACCGGACTGGAGGCGTTATTGGAGCGCCGTGCGGCGTTGGAGCAGCGTCGCGGTCAACCCGGTTTTGATCCGTGGGAAGTGCAAGCCGTGCGCCGCGAAATCAACGCGTATGTGCGCGAGCACCCGGAGTCCGCGCGGGACTTGGACGGGCGGAGGTGAGGCGGGTTTGTGTGGCTCTGAGCATGAGCTCAGAGAACCCCCGGCAGACGGGAGTCGGAACACTCTGAGCTCACGCTCAAAGCCACACCGGAATAGGCAGCGAGGGAAGGGGTCATGAGCGCAATCACCCGGTTGCGACAACTGGTCGCCGCAGCATGGTAGCGGCATGAACATCACCCCAAAGATCTTGGATGCGGTTTCGTTCGGTGCGCGCGCGCATGGCGGGAACATGCGCGCCGACAATAGAACGCCTTACCATGCGCACCCGATGCGTGTCGCGCTGATCGTCGCGAGTTGGGGATGTGATGACGAAGACACGCTGGCTGCGGCGTTGCTGCACGACGTGATCGAGAACTCCAACATCGACTACGACGACATCGCGGAAAAGTTCGGCGCGTCGGTGGCCGACAAAGTCGTGTTGCTCTCGCGCGATTATCGCCTGCCGCACGCGCAGCAGACGGAGGAGTATTACGCCGCGTTGGTAAACGCCGACTGGCGCGTGCGCTTGATCAAGCTGGCCGATGGTTTTGACAACGTGAGCGACGCGGGGGCGGAGAAAATCAAATCGGCCAAGAAGACGTTGGAACTCCTCGGCCACGGCGACGAACCGCCAATAGCGCGGGCGCGCGAGGAGCTGGGTGCCCTGATCGCGCGCGCGGGCCGCGCATGAGGCCGGTCGCGAACGACTACTTCTTCAGCCGTGCCTTGAGTTCCGTGGCCGGGCAGCCGCAGTCGGTGCCGCCGCCGCAGCCGGAACCGGGCTTGCGACGCTTCTTCCACGCGCTGCGCACGAGCAACGCAAACGTCACGGCGACCACAAAGAGGGCGAGGGGAGTTTGCCAGTTTTCCATACGTCCACCTTACGTAGTTCTGCTCAATAGCCCATCGCCCGACCGACTTGGTAAACGACCAGGCACACGAACCACGCGAAGCCGGTCATGTAGGCGAGTTGGAAGAGCGGCCAGCGCCAGGAGTTGGTCTCGCGCTTCACCACGGCGATCGTGCTGATGCACTGCATGGCGAAGACGTAAAAGACCATCAGGTTTAAACAGATGAGCGGCGTGAACAATTTGGTGCCGTCGGGTCGCTCGGCGGCGAGCAACGCTTCACGCAGGCGCTTGCGGGTGGACTCCTCGTCGTCGTCCTCCTGCACCGCGAAGATCACGCCCATCGCGCTGTTGAACACCTCGCGCGCGGCGAAGGAGTTGATCAAGCCAATGCCGATGCGCCAGTCGAAGCCCAGCGGCGCGATGGCGGGCTCGATGGCGTGGCCCGCGCGCCCGGCGAAACTGTGCGCCAACGCGTCCTGTTGTGGCACGCTGTCACCGGATTTCGGATACGTGGCGAGGAACCACAACACGATCGAGAGACCGAGGATGATCGTGCCTGCGCGTTTCACGAATATGCCGCCGCGCTCAAACATCCCGTGCAACACATCGCGCATGCGCGGCAGGCGGT
>DFYA01000091.1:14071-19923 GCA_002382525.1 Opitutaceae bacterium UBA4094 | reverse complement strand
GGCGGCGTTGCCTGGTGGGCGCACGCCGGGGGTTTTCTTGCCGGGGTGATCCTCACGCGCTGGGCCAAGAGCAATCGCTGGCTGCGGAGGTGATCGCCAAGATGGGACCGCGAAGATTTTTCCGGCGACGTGCGTGACAACGACAGTCTGTTGTTATCAGGTGCCTCCCGCATGAAACTTTACGTCTTAGGGCTGGTTCTTGTCGCGACCTCCGTGTTTGGTGCCGAACCGCCCTACACGAGCGGTCAACTGAGAGACGTTTTTGTGCTCAAGGATGCAGAGCTCCGGTCAGCCGTCAGTGAGGTCAAGCAGCACAGGGGAACCAAGCGGCAACCCACGGGGACCGTGTTTGAGTGTTATCAAGACGGAACGAGCGGCATAGATCTGTGGCTGAGTATCCCGACGCGCATTTACACGGCACCTCCGCCTTCGGCGCCATCCTATTACCGATTTGTTTATCACGATGGGTATCCGGTCGCCTCGTATCGCCACGAGGCGGGCAAGACGAGGCAAAGCAAAGCGTATTATTATGATCAGGGGATGCGTCCGGTTTTGTCGGTGCTGTTCGATGCAAACGCGAAGCCGCTCCACTACTTTTTGCTGACCTACGATGATACCGGCCGCATCAAGAGGGTGCTTGCCTTCGATGACGAACTGAAGCCGTGGAACGCCCGATGTTTCTTCTATCCCGGTGAGGACGGGGTCGTGGAGACACGAGCGTATAATCTGCTTCGCGGTGGCGGACTGGTGACCCACCGCGTCGAGACCCCGGAAGCGCTGTATGCCGTAGAAAACGGCGAACGCGTGAAGCAAAACTCGAAACGCAGGAGCGCGTTCGAGGCGGATTTTTCGAAATTTGGAATCAGGCCATTTTATCCGGTTCTTAAAAAATGAAGATCATAGTCATGATGGGAATGTTCCTGGCGGCGTTGCTCATCGAGGCCACCGCCGTGCCCGTGGAGCCGCCTGTTCAGCGGACGCTCACGGATCAGTTTGAGCGCACGACCGAGGCGCGGATCGTCGGGGTGACCGTCGATGCCGTGGAGATCATACGGGATGCGGATCGGGCGCGGTTCAGCATTCCGTTGCAAAAGCTATCCGGGACCGATCAAGCGTTCGCCGCGGGCTTGTTGAAGAAGATCGAAGCGGCCAAGCCGTTGCCCGACACAGAGTGGCTGCAGGCGATCCGGCGGGATTTTCAACGCTACGACGCCGATAAGAAGCAGTTTCTCCCGTTGGGAGTGGATGCTTTTGCGCGCGACTCCATCTTGGTGGTGGGAATCACGTATATCCATATTCCGGAATCCATTTTTGATTCCCGTGTTTTTCGACTCCTGCCGAATGGTGATCGGGTATCGATGCAAATCCCGGATCAAGCTCCGGTGCTGTGGATCGTGGCGGGCGGGGAGTTGTCCGATTTTCATGTGGCCGCGCGCAAATTGCCGGACGGGCACGGGATGCTTTCGCATGCGGCGCGGGAGCGCGCGGTGAAGCGTGCGCATCCGCTCTGGGGTAAGGCGGTTTCCGAGTGGCTGAAGCGTAATCCGGTGCGAGGATCCGGGCGTATCGAATTGCCGGACCAAGAGGCGGAGGCGCTGCGATTGCAGGTCGCAAAGGTCTTACCCGTTTATTGGTTCGAGCCGCTGGCGGGGATCTACGGAGGGCTTGCGACGCCCTCGCCCATGCCGGTGTTCTGCGCGTTTTATCGTGACGGAAGCCCCGTGCAGCGCAACGGCGCCGCGATCAAAGGCACCCGTCAGCAAGTGATGTCGTTGCTGCGCCAGAACGCGTCAGTCTCCGAGTGAGGGAATGTGCGGCGTTGCCGCCGCTCCGGATCAATGCGCGGCGGCGGGGTCCAAGTCTCCGGGTTGCAGGAACTGGGTGAAGGCGGCTTTGTTCGCGGCTTTCATGTAGGCTTCTTTGCCGGTGATCGTGCCGTCCTTCACGCGAGCCGTGAGGCTTTGGTCCATCGTGGTCATGCCTTCGGAACCGCCGCCTTCGATGATCGCGCGAATGTTGGCGATTTGTCCGCTGCGGATCGTGTTGGGCAACGCTTCGTGCTGGAGCAATATCTCGTGCACGGCGCAGCGGCCTTTCGGCTGCGCGCGGCAGAGGAGCTGNNATCGTCTTCGGGGCGTTGTTGGTGTGCAGCGTGCCGAAAACGAGCATGCCCATGCTGGCGCAACCGAGGGCGAGCTTGATGGTCTCGAGTTCGCGCATCTCGCCGACGAGAAGGATGTCGGGGTCGTGGCGCATGGCGCCTTTGAGCGCGGCGGCGAAAGAGCCGGTGTGTTCGCCGACCTCCCGGTGCACGATGGTGGACTGCTTGTCCTTGTGGACGAATTCGATCGGGTCCTCGATCGTGATGATGTGGCGCGCGGACGACTCGTTGATGTAGTCGATCATCGCGGCGAGTGTAGTGGATTTACCACTACCGGTCGGGCCGGTGACGACGACGAGACCTTCGCGCAGATCGCAGAGTTTTTTGAGCGATTGCGGGAGCTTGAGGGTGTCGAAGGAAAGGATCTTGGCGGGAATTTGGCGGAGGACAGCGCCCATGCCCCAGTGATTGTAGAGGAAGTTGGCGCGGAAACGGGCGAGGTCGGGAATCTCGTGGGCGAGGTCGAGGTCCTTCTTTTCGAGGAACTGGGTCCAGCGGTGCGGGGGGCAGATCTCCTTGAGGAGCACCTCCATGTTTTCCGCGCTGACGGGTTTGTCGGTGAGCGGCGTGAGCGCGCCGGAGATGCGGGCTTTGGGCGGCAGGCCGATGGTGAGGTGGAGGTCGGAGCCTCCGCGTTCGAGCATGAAGCGGAGAAGGGTGTCGATGGCGGCCATGGGCGGGGAGCGGAGTTAAGGCGGGTGGGGCTCGTTCTCGTTCTCTTTCTCGGATCGAAAAAAGCGGATTCGGAGGAGAACGAGAACGAGTAAGAGAACGAGAACGATACGGAGGTTACGTGATGCGCGCCTTGAGCATGCGGTTTGCGATGTTTTGGCGGGCGGTCTCGGCGGAGATTTGGCGCTTCGAATAGAGGTCGAAGACAACGTTTTCCATGAGGCTCATGCCCTCGCGAACGCCGGTTTCGAGGACGTTGCGTAGGCCCTGGGTTTTGCCTTCGCGAATGAGAGCGGCGACGGCGGTGTTGGCCACGAGGAACTCGGTGGCGAGCACGAGGCCGCCCCCGGTGGCGGGCAAGAGCCGCTGGCAAAGGATGCCGCGAAGGCTCTCCGCGACGCTGGCGCGGATCTGCGCTTGCTGCGAGGGCGGGAAGACGTCGAGGAGGCGGTTGAGCGTGGTGGCGGCGTCGCTGGTGTGCATGGTGCCGATCACCAGGTGTCCGGTCTCGCTGGCGGTGATGGCCATCTCGATGGTTTCGAGGTCGCGGAGTTCGCCGATGATGATGACGTCGGGATCTTCGCGCAGGGCGCCTTTGAGGGCGGAGGCAAACGACGCGGTGTGCGGACCAACCTCGCGTTGGGTGATGTTGCAACCCTGCGCGGGCTGCACGACCTCGATCGGGTCTTCGACGGTGATGATGTGGTCTTCGCGCGTGGCGTTAAGCTCGGCGACGAGGGCGGCGAGGGTGGTAGTCTTGCCGGAACCGACGGGACCGGTGACGAGGATGAGGCCGTTGTGGTAGGAGAGCAGTTTGCGCACGGCGTCGAGATTGCGCAGGCCGAGTTGGTCGAGCTTGGGAATCGTGGCGGGCACCATGCGGTAGCAACCGGAGACGCCGGCTTTGTGGACCATGAGGTTGACGCGGTAACGATTCGTCGCGTCGAGGGCCAAGGCGTAGTCGTAGTCGTTGAGTTCCTCGAAAATCTTGAGCTGGTGCGGCGCGAGCAGGGCGGTGTTGAGCCGGCGTGCGTCGGAGTCGGTGAGCACGTGATTGGCGAGTTGTTTAATCACGCGTTGGGTGCGGATAAACGGGCGGGAGCCGGCGGAGAGGTGCAGGTCACTCGCGCCGTAGCGGGCGCAGTCGCGGAGCAGGGTCTGCATCGACGTGGTGAGCGCGGCGTCATCCATCGAGGCGATCATGTCGAAAGGGATCGAGGGCAAACGCGCAGGCGCCTCTCCGGCGGCTACGAACGCGGACGTAGTCGTGCCGGTCGCGGCACGGGGAGCGGCGATGCTTGGTCGTGGGGGAACGAACGAGAACGGATCGTCGGCGGGCGGGCCCGACTTGGCTTTGGCCAGGGCGAAGCCGGCAATGCGTTCGAGCATGGCGTGATCTTCGATGTAGCCGTCGTCGATGAGCTGCTGCGCGAAGTCCATCAGGTCGGCGCCGTCGCCGAGCTGGCCGCGAACGGTTTCGGCTTGCTCCGGGGTGATCAGGTTTTGGTCAAGGCAGAGGCGGACAAGCCAACGGATCTCATTTTGCATGGGCGAAAGGCGGCGGGAGCCGTGCGCAGGAGTGTGGGAGTCGGCAAAGCGGAGCCAAGCGCGAAGCCGGAAACATTCGGGCTGGGTCGCAGTTGGCTGTCGGCCATCGAGCACATCCAAGGTTGCAAACCAGGGCGATTCGCCGACTCTGCGGGAACTTAATCCGTTCACTTATGTTACGAAAGCTCATCACGAAGCTGCGCGCCACGTTCGCCCCTTCGTCCAAGGACCAACCCGAACTCAAGGGTGGCCACCCCGTTTACGACAAATCCAACAAGCCGGCGCCCGCCCGCAGCGAAAAGCCTCGCGACCGTGGCCCGAAGGGCGGCGGTAAACCCGGCGCGCCGGGGTCGGCGCCGTCGGCCGGGCAACCCAAGCCGCGGCCGGAGCGTGGCCCACGTGAGGGTGGTCCGCGCGAAGGCGGCCCACGTGACAGCGGTCCTCGCGCCGGTGGTGGTCCTCGCTCCGGTGGTTCGCGCAAAGAGCGCGGGTTTGGCGGCCAAGGGGGGGCGGGCAGTGGCCACGCCGGCGCCCGCGGCGAGAAACCCGAGCGTCCGAAGATCGACCAGTCGTTTGACGGTCCGACGCGCGCGCCGATCAAGCCGGCGGTGCAGGTGGACATCCCCAAGCAAGACACGGCGTTTTCGAAGTTGGGACTGAGCGACTCGATCGCCTTTGCGGTCGCCGAGATGGGCTACAACGAGCCGACGCCCATTCAGGCGCAGGCGATTCCGGTGATCCTCGCCGGGCAGGACGTGATTGGCTCGGCGCAAACCGGCACGGGCAAGACGGCGGCGTTCGCGCTGCCGCTCATGAACCGACTCGGCGCTCACCAGAAAAAGACGCGCTGCCTGGTGCTGGAGCCGACGCGCGAACTCGCGTTGCAGGTCGAGGAGGCGTTTCAGAAATACGCCAAATACACCGATCTCACCGTTACGGTGGTGTATGGCGGTGTTGGATACGGCAAACAGCGCGACGATCTGTCGCGCGGTGTCGATGTGATCGCGGCGACGCCCGGACGTTTGCTCGACCACTTGGAGCAAGGCACCGCGAGTCTGGCCGACGTCGAGATCCTCGTGCTCGATGAGGTCGATCGCATGCTCGACATGGGCTTCCTGCCCGACGTGAAGCGCATTATCCAGCGCTGCCCGAAGGCGCGGCAGACGTTGTTCTTCAGCGCGACGATGCCGCCGGAGTTGGCTCAGTTGTCCACGTGGGCGCTGAACAATCCGGTCGAGATCAAGATCGGTCAGCGCCGCTCGGCGGCCGAGACGGTGTCGCATGCATTTTATCCGGTGGTGGCGCCGCAGAAGTTTGACCTGTTGATCGAGCTGCTCAGGAGAACCGAGTTCAGGAGCATCATCATTTTTACGCGCACGAAGATGGGTGCGGATCGCATCGCTCACCGGCTTCAGTCGGAGAAACACACGGTCGGCGTGATTCATTCGGATCGCAGCCAGCGCGAACGCGT
>DFYA01000091.1:5540-14008 GCA_002382525.1 Opitutaceae bacterium UBA4094 | reverse complement strand
CAGGCGACGGGTGACGCATTTACGCTGGTGACCGAGGATGACGTGCGGGACGCGCGTTCGATCGAGCGGTATATCGGTGCGGCCATCGAGCGGAAGAAGATCGATAACTTCCCGTATACTTATTCGGCGCTGTTCGATGAAAAGGCGCTGGCCGAGGCGGCTCCGCCGCCGAAGCCGAAGTCGCGGTTGATGCGCGGCTCGCGGTGAGACGGGCGGCGCGGGTGCGGAGTAAGGAATGCGGGCTGATGGAGGGGGCTGATAGGTGGGGGCTGATAGGTAGGTGGGAAGCGAGCTTGCTCGCGATGGATCGTTAATCGCGAGCAAGCTCGCTTCCCACGTTGGAGAGCGGGCGCGAAAAAGCCGGTCCAGATTTGGACCGGCTTTTTTTGTGCGGACGGAAAACGCGGCGGGACGTCGCGTCTACTTTGGGGTTTATCGGCCGTGCTGGCCGGCCTTGGCCATGAACTCGCCGATGTCGAGGTTGAGGGCTTTGGCGACTCCGAGGCCGTAATTCGGATCGGCGCGGAAGAAGTGGCAGATCTGGCGCATCTGGATCTCGCGCGGAACATTGCCCATGTGGCGGGCGATGTTTTCGAAGAGACGCTGCTGCGCGTCGGGCTTCATCAGGCGGAAAAGATTTCCGGGCTGCGTGTAGTCGTCGTTGCCCTCGCGGTGATTGTAGCGGTCGGCGTCACCGGTGATCTTGAGCGGAGGCTCGGCGAAGGCGGGGCACTCCTTGGGTCCGCCGAAGGAGTTGGGCTCGTAGTTGACGGAGCCGCCGCCGTTGTCGTCGAAGCGCATGGCGCCGTCGCGTTGGTAGTTGAACACCGGGCAGCGCGGCGCGTTGACGGGGAGCTGTTGGTAGTTGGCGCCGAGACGGTAGCGCTGGGCGTCGGGGTAGGAGAAGATGCGCGATTGAAGCATCTTGTCGGGTGAGTGGCCGATGCCGGGAACGACGTTGGCGGGAGAGAAGGCGGCTTGCTCGACCTCGGCGTGGTAGTTGCGCGGGTTGCGATTGAGTTCGAGGACGCCGACCTCGATGAGCGGATACTCGCCGTGCGGCCAAACCTTGGTGAGGTCGAAGGGATTGAAACGGAACTTGTCGGCGTCTGCCTCGGGCATGATTTGCACGCAGAAGCGCCAGCGGGGGAAGTTGCCGTCGGCGATGGCGTGGAAGAGATCGCGTTGGGAGGACTCGCGGTCGTTGCCGACGACGGCGGCGGCCTCGGGGTCGGTGTAGGTGGCGATGCCTTGCAGGGATTTGAAGTGGAACTTCACCCAGTAACGTTCGCCGATGGCGTTGATGAAGGAGTAAGTGTGCGAGCCGAAGCCGTGCATCTGGCGCAGGTTTTGCGGGATGCCGCGGTCGCTCATGAGGATGGTGACCTGATGGAGCGACTCGGGGGAGAGCGACCAGAAATCCCAGGCGGCGGTGTTGTTGCGCAGGTTGGTCTGCGGGTCGCGTTTTTGGGTGTGGATAAAGTCGGGGAACTTGAGCGGATCGCGGATGAAGAAGACGGGCGTGTTGTTTCCGACGATGTCCCAGTTGCCCTCGTCGGTGAAGAAGCGCACGGAGAAGCCGCGCACGTCGCGCTCGGCGTCGGCCGCGCCGCGCTCGCCGGCGACGGTGGAAAACCGCAGGAGCGCTTCGACCTCAGTGCCGACCTTGGCGAAGAGTTTTGCTTTCGAGTATTTCGAGACGTCCTGCGTGATGGTGAGTTTGCCGTAGGCGGCGGAACCTTTGGCGTGGACGACGCGCTCGGGGATGCGCTCGCGGTTGAAGTGAGCGAGTTTTTCGAGGAGGTGAAAATCCTGGAGAAGAACAGGGCCGCGCGGGCCGGCGGTGAGGGTGTTTTGATTATCGACGACCGGAATGCCGGAAGCGGTCGTGAGTGGCGCAATGGAAGGTGTGACGGAAGGAGCGGAGGTGGCGGCGGAGGCACCGTGGGGCGAGGGGGACGAGTTCGGTTGAGACATGTGGCGCGGAGCGTAGCAAATTTGGTGATTGTTGGGAAATATGGAGTGCCTATAGTTTCGATAGGAATTAGCTATGGAGATACAGCAGTTAAGATACTTGGTGGCGGTGGCGCGGACGAAGAACTTTAGTCGGGCGGCGGAGCAGTGTCATGTGTCGCAGCCTTCGCTCAGCCAGCAGATCATGAAGCTCGAGGAGGAGCTGGGCGAACGGCTGTTGGAACGCGGGCGGCGTGAGGCGAAGTTGACGGAGGCGGGGCGGTTGTTTTTGCCGCATGCGGAGCGCGTGCTTGACGAGGTAGAGGCCGGCCGCGACGTGGTGAACGCGATGCGCGGCGTGGTGCGCGGGCGGGTGATGCTCGGGGTGATCCCGACGGTGGCGCCGTATTATCTGCCGCGCGTGTTACGGGCGTTTGCGAAGGCGCATCCGGAAATCGAGGTGAGCATCACCGAGGCGACGACGAGCGAACTCGTGCGGGCGGTGCAGGCAGGGGAGCTCGATGTGGGATTGGTGAGCCTGCCGGTGGCGGTGCGCGGGCTGGTCGCGGAGGAAGTGTTTGCGGAGGCCTTGTGGCTGGCGCTGCCGAAGAGGCATCCGCTGGCGAAACGCGACGCGGTGAAAATGGCGGAGTTGGCGGAGGAGCCGTTCATGTTGTTGCAAGACGGGCATTGCCTGGCGGGTCAGTCGCTGGAGTTTTGCGCGATGCGCGGGTTTGCGCCGAAGGTGACGTTTCGCAGCGCGCAGATGGAGACGATCCAGGCGTTTGTCGCGGCGGGAATGGGTGTGTCGATGGTGCCGACGATGGCTCGGCGCGAGGGCGCGGGGGTGGTGTATCGTCCGCTGCACGGGCGGACGCCGGAGCGGAAGATCGGGTTTATCCGAGCCGAGGGACGCGTGGCGACCCAGGCGACGCGGGCGTTGGTTGAGTTCGTGCGGACGGCGGCGAGCGCGTGACGATCGTGTGGCGCGAAAGATTGGGGCTTGAACAGTATTCCGGTATCGGAATGTAGTTTGGGCGAATGAAGCTTGTGGAGATCTACCAGTGCCTGTGCGACGAGACGCGGTTGCGGTTGTTGAACCTGCTGCTGCAAGGGCCGCTCTGCGTGTGCCATTTCCAGAGCGTGCTGGGCGAGCCGCAGGTCAAAATATCGAAGCATCTCGGGTATTTGAAGGCGCGCGGTTTGGTGACGGCGAAGCGTTCGGGCAACTGGGTGATTTATGCGTTGCCGGCGGAGCGGACGCGGCCGGTGGAGTTGAAGGCGAACCTGGCGTGTTTGCAGGACTGCACGGCGACCCACGCGATGTTTAAGCGGGATCTCGCGCGGTTGAAAAAACTGGATCTGGCATGTGCGCCGGCGCAGGTCGCTTCGGGGATTGGGAAAGGTAAGGGGTGCTGCGGCTGAGGACGGATGAATGATTTTGTAGGCAATAACGGAACGTAACTCTTATGAAAAAAACACGGATTGGTATTAATGGATTTGGACGTATTGGTCGGCTGGTGTTTCGCGCGGCGGCGCTGTGGCCGGAGTTTGAGTGGGTGCTCGTCAACGATCCGAAGGCGGATGCGGAGACGTGCGCGCACTTGTTGAACTTTGACTCGGTTCAGGGGCGTTGGGCGCAGGAGGCGATTGCCGAAGACGGCGCATTTCGCGTGGGCGAGCAGCGCGTGGCGGTGAGCGGGTATTCAAAACCTGGCGACGTCGATTGGTCCGCCCACGGGGTCGATGTGGTGCTCGAATGCTCGGGAAAATTTCGCACGCCGGAGGCGCTGGAGGCGTATTTTGAGCGTGGGGTGAAGAAGGTGATCGTCGCCGCGCCGGTGAAGGGCGGCGATGCGCTCAATATCGTGATGGGCGTAAACGACGGTTTGTATGATGCGGCGAAACATCGGTTGCTCACGGCGGCGTCGTGCACGACCAACTGTTTGGCTCCGGTCGTGAAGGTTATCCACGAAAACCTCGGCATCGAACACGGTGCGATCACCACGGTGCATGATGCGACGAACACGCAGACGATCATCGATGCGCCGCATAAAGATCTGCGCCGGGCGCGCGCGGCGGGGTTGTCGTTGATTCCGACGACGACCGGTTCGGCGACGGCGATCGCGCTGATTTATCCGGAGTTGGCGGGGAAGTTGAACGGACACGCCGTGCGCGTGCCGTTGCTTACGGGTTCGCTGACGGACTGCGTGTTTCAGGTGAAACGTGACACAACGGTGGAGGAAGTGAACGCGTTGCTGAAGGCGGCGAGCGAGACGTCGCCGTTGAAGGGGATTTTGGGTTTTGAGACGCGTCCGCTGGTGTCGATCGATTTTAAGGGCAACCCGGCGTCGGGGACGGTGGATGCGCTTTCGACGATGGTCGTGAACCAGCGCATGGTGAAGTTGTATGTCTGGTATGACAACGAGTGGGGCTACTCGAACCGCATGGCGGAACTGGCGCGCAAGGTCGCATGCAGCCTCAACGGCTGAAATCCTAAATCCTAAGCGGCTAAATCCTAACGGGGTGTCCTGATTGGGTTAGGGTTTAGGCTCCAGGATCTAGGGTTTTCCTTCCATGAATCTGAAAAACTACGTTTTGGTCACCGGCGCCTACTGGGGGTTTACGCTCACGGACGGGGCGCTGCGGATGTTGGTGCTGCTGCACTTTTTCAACCTCGGCTACTCGCCGGTGACGTTGGCGTTTCTGTTTCTGCTTTATGAGTTCTTCGGGATCGTGACCAACCTGCTCGGCGGGTGGATCGCGTCGCGCATGGGGCTCAAGGTCACGCTGGTTGCGGGGCTGGCGTTGCAGGTCGCGGCGCTGGGGTTGCTCGCGCTGCTGGATCCGGCGTGGTCGGAATGGGCGTCGGTCGCGTGGGTGATGGCGTCGCAGGCGCTTTCAGGAATCGCGAAGGACCTGACGAAAATGAGCTCAAAGAGTGCGATCAAGGTGATCGTGCCGCCCGACGCGAAGGGGACTTTATTTAGGTGGGTCGCGGTGCTGACGGGATCGAAGAACGCGCTGAAGGGCGTCGGCTTTTTTATCGGCGGCTGGCTGCTGGCGACGGCGGGTTTCAAGGGCGCGCTGTGGATTATGGCGGGAGCCTTGGCGGTGGTGTGGCTCGGGTCGTGGCTTTCGCTGCCGGTGGGCATGGGCAAGGCGAAGGGCAAGGCGGCGTTCAAGGAGCTGTTCTCAAAGAGCCGGGAGATCAATGTGCTTTGCCTCGCGCGGTTCTTTTTGTTCGGGGCGCGCGATATCTGGTTTGTCGTCGGCGTGCCGGTGTTTCTGCGCGGTGTGCTCGGATGGAGTTTTGAACAGGTGGGCGCGTTCATGGCGTTTTGGGTGATTGGCTACGGCATCATTCAAAGCGCGGCACCGGCGATTCTGCGCGGTCGTGCCCCGGCGGGCGGGACGGCGTCGGCGATCGCGTTTACGTTGGCGGTGGTGGCGGCGGGGATTCCTCTAGGGCTCGCGGCGGGGTTGCCAGCGGCGACGGTGATCGTGGGCGGGCTGGCGGTGTTCGGCGCGGTGTTCGCGCTGAACTCGGCGGTGCATTCGTATTTGATTTTGGATTACACGGACGGGGACAAGGTCGCGCTCAACGTCGGGTTTTATTACATGGCCAACGCGGGCGGGCGGCTGGTGGGGTGCTTGTTGTCGGGCGTGCTGTATCAGGTCGCGGGTCTTGCGGGGTGCCTGTGGGGCGCGTTTGCGTTCGCGGTGGTCGCGGCGGTGGTGGCGTTGAAGCTGCCGCGCGAGGCGTTGCACGCGGAGAAGTTGGCGACGGCGACGTTGAAGGCGGGGGATGGCGACTAATTTTATTATGAACAAACCGACGGTTTTGATTTTGTGCACGGGCAACTCGTGCCGCAGCCAGATGGCCGAGGGGCTGTTGCGGGCGGCGGCGGGCGACGGCATGACAGTCGTCAGCGCGGGCTCGAAGCCGGCGGGGCGGATTCATCCGCGCGCGATAGCGGCGATGGCGGAGTTGGGCATCGACATCTCGGGGCACCGGTCGAAGTCGGTGGAAGAGTTTCTTGATCGGCCGGTGGATCTGGTGATCTCGGTTTGCGGGAACGCGGAGGCGGCGTGTCCGGCGTTTCCCGCGCGCGTGCAACGGCGGCACTGGGCGTTTGAGGATCCCGGGCACACGACGGGCACCGAGGAGCAGATCACGGCGCATTTCCGTGCGGTGAGAGACGAGATGAACCGCGTGTTTACGGCGTTTGCAGTCGGGGTGGCGTTGGGACGCGGGGAGGGCCGGACATGAAGACGAAGGAACCGGCCGGTATCAGTTTTTTTGAGAAGCATCTCACCGAGTGGGTGGTGTTGTGTATGATCGCGGGCGTGATGCTCGGGAAGTTTGCGCCAGCGGTGCCGGAGTTTCTGGCGCGGTTCGAATACGCGAAGGTGTCGATCCCGATCGCGCTGCTCATTTGGCTGATGATTTATCCGATGATGATGAAGGTGGACTTCACCAGCATCAAAAACGTGCGGCGGGAGCCGCGCGGGCTATACCTCACGTGGGTCGTCAACTGGTTGATCAAACCGTTCACGATGTTCGGAATCGCGGCGCTGTTCTTTTATGTCGTATTCAAGGCACTGATACCGCCGGAGCTGGCGAAGGATTATCTGGCGGGGGCGGTGTTGCTGGGGGCGGCGCCGTGCACGGCGATGGTGTTTGTGTGGAGCCATCTCACGCGGGGGAATCCGGCCTACACGGTGGTGCAGGTGGCGACGAACGACCTGATCATCCTGGTGGCGTTCACGCCGATCGTCGTGCTGCTGCTCGGGGTCGGCGGGGTGACGATTCCGTGGGACACGCTGTTGGTGTCGGTGGTGCTGTTTGTGGTGATCCCGCTGGTGGGCGGGGTGTTGACGCGGAGCGCGGTGATCAAGCGGAAGGGCGCGGAGTATTTTCACCGGACGTTTATTCCGAAGTTCAACAACACGACGATCGCGGGGCTGTTGCTCACGCTGGTGCTGATTTTCTCGTTTCAGGGGGACGTCATTTTGAAGAATCCGTTGCACATCGTGTTGATCGCAGTGCCGCTGATCATTCAGACGGTGCTGATTTTCTTCGTGGCTTATTGGGCGGGGAAGAAGCTGCGCCTGTGTCACGACGTGGCGGCGCCGGCGGGGCTGATCGGGGCGTCAAATTTTTTCGAGCTGTCGGTCGCGGTGGCGATCACGCTGTTTGGCGCGTCGTCACCGGTGGTGCTGGTGACGATCGTGGGCGTGTTGGTCGAAGTGCCGGTGATGCTGGCCTTGGTGAAGTTCGCCAACCGGACGAAGCACTGGTTTCCGACGCGGACGGGCGGGTGAGGTATTCGGCAGATAGGTCACCGGGGGAACGCCCGTTCCAATACCAACAATCCCGCGGTAAGCAGAACCGCAAAAATGATAACGAACACTCCTCGCGGGACGTGTAGCAAATCCGGCAGCGAAACTTTCCCGAAGTCGCCCCACTTCTCGACGGTTGTTTTCAGCGACGCGGAAGACTCGGCGAAAATCCACGAACCGGCGACCAGGCCCGCCATGCCAAACAGGGCGTCCCAGCTGCCTTGACCCAGTGCGGCAGCCGCCGTGCCGGGGCAATAGCCCATCAACGCGAAACCCGCGCCAAAGAGGAGTCCGCCGATGATGTTCGCGCCAATCCTCGTTGGCTTGAGATGCAGATTCACCTTGGCGAAGTGATGCAGCGTAAAAATGCCGACCATGCCGACGCCGATGGCGGTGAGCATGATCTTCGCGACCGTGAAGTCCTCGAGCAGCAGCTGACCGATGAGGATGTGGAACTTCCCCACGCCGCCCTTCTGCAGGAGGAAGCCAAACGCCAAGCCGAAGACGACCCCGGCCAAAAGCTTCGACGCTGCGGCCACCGGCGGCGCGGGCTTTTTGTGCGATTGATCACCTGCTTTGCCGGGATCGATCATGGCTTTTCAAAGTGTGAAGAGTGGCATGGCCACGGCGATGCCACCGATGAAAAAACAGATCGCCGAAATCCAGGAGGCGACGTTGAGCTGCATCGTTCCGCTGATGCCATGTCCGCTGGTGCAGCCTCCGGCGAGGCGGGCGCCGAAGGCCATGAGCACGCCGCCGCCGAACGCGACTCCCGCACGGAGCGCAACGCTGTCACCAAAACGGTCGATCCACATCGGCGGGAGCCATTCGTTGACGAACTCGCCACCGGTGATGGCGGAAATCGCTCCTCCCACGACGATGGAAAGGACAAAGGCAAATTCCCAACCTACGCGCGGCGGGTTGTTTTTGAAGTAGGCAAGCGATCGGGTGTGACGCTTTGCAAACAAGGTTCCGATGAAGCCCGACACCTGGGCGTAAAACGAGGATGCGCCGATGGCCTTGTCCGAAAAGTAAAACGTTAACCACGCCAGCACCCCGATACCCGCGCCGACCAAATAGGGCGACCAGGCCGGGCCGGGGTAATCGAGCGCGTTCACAGCGGATCCTGCCGCGAACACGGTGTGCGTCGGGCACAACGCAAGACACCC
>DFYA01000091.1:0-5519 GCA_002382525.1 Opitutaceae bacterium UBA4094 | reverse complement strand
GCTAAATCCCGCCTGTTTCAAGAGTCCGGTCGCGATGCTTGCGCGGTATCCACTGTGACAATACACCGCTGTGGGTTTGGCCTTGTCCAGATCACCGAGTTTTTCGCGCAGCTCGCCCAGGAAGACATGGCGCGCATTCGGGATGTGACCGCTCTTCCATTCGTCCGGCGAGCGCACGTCGAGCAACTGCAGTTCTTTTCCTCGGGCTTTGATTTCATGCACGGTCATCTGCCCGACGTCATCCAGCGGCAGCCCGGCGTTGTCCCACGCCTTCATTCCGCCCACCAGATAGCCGGCGAAATTGGTGTAACCCGTGCGGAGAAAGAGCGAGACGACTTCGTTCAGCTTCTCGTCGGCCTCCAGCACCAGAAGGATCGGCCGGTCGGGGTCGAGCAGCCACCCCGCCCAAACGGAGAGCATGGGCGAGCCGCCGATATTGAGCGCGCCTTTGATATGGCCACCGCCATACGCCAGCATCGTGCGGGTATCGATCAGCACAGGGTCCCCGTCCTCGATGGCGCTCTTGAAGAGCTTGGGCGGAAGGCCTCGCACGGGGGGTAGGTTGCCGAGCACGTCCGGGCCTTTTGCGTTCACTTGCTTCATGCGTGGATAGTAGGTCGGCGCGGGCGGCGCGGTGGAGAGCGCGTAGTCGGTGAAGCTGTGCACATCGTGGAACTGCAGAAACGCATTGAAGCGCCGCTCGTAGCCGATGGTGCTGCTGAGCCGGTCTCCGATGTCCGCACCGCACGGGGAGCCGTGCCCGTGCGCCGGATAAATGATCACGCCATCGGCGAGCTTCAGGTAAAAATCACGCAGGGTATAAAACTGCTGTTCGGCCAATTTTTTCGCCTGGGCGCTGCCGAGGAGATCGGGCCGCCCGGCGGAGCTGACAAACAACGAGTCTCCGGTGAGAACGCCCCACGGCGCGTCGGGGCGCTCTTTCTCGGACAGGATATAAGCGACGTGTTCCGGCGTGTGGCCGGGGGTGTGCCGAACGGTGATTAAAACCGATCCGAGTTCAAACGTGTCACCGTCGCCGATCTTCTCGTGGTCAAAACCGTAGCGAGCCCCGCCTTCGTGACTGACGAATATTTTGGCGGTTTCGACCCGCGCGCAGAGTTCGCGCGCGCCGCTTACCAGGTCGGCGTGGATGTGAGTCTCGAAGATGTGGGTGATCGAAACCTGCTTCTTGCGGGCGAGTTCGAGGTAGCAGTCCACGTCGGGCCGCGGATCGAACACGGCCGCGACGCCGGCGGAATCATCCCCGACCAGATAGGAAAGCTCGGCAATACCGTCGGTTTGAATGCATTCAAAAATGAGGGCCATGAGGGGAAGGGGTTTACTGCATGAACCTGACGATCAGATTAGGACGTGTGGCGATCGGCCGCCATAGGGTGACGCCCTGCAACCAGGGACAAAGTGAACGCTACGTGGTAAACCCCACATACGATGAGGGATCCGGCCTGTGGGGACGCGCACCCTCCCGGATGGACCCGAAAGATTTTCTGCGTCCTTTGGCAGGCGGGTCCGTCTGTAGGGCGTATGAACAACACTTCAATGGGGCCTGATTCTGAAACGTTGCGTGAAGAGGTGCGTCGGCGCTACAGCGCGATCGCTACGGGGGACGAGACGCTCACGGGTTGTGCGGCGGATGCCGGAGGCGGCAGTGGTGGCGGGTGCTGCGGCGCGAAGGCGCAAGCGGCGACCTTGGGTTATTCGGCTGACGAAATTGCGGCGGTGCCGGAGGGGGCGAACTTGGGACTGGGGTGCGGAAACCCCGTGGCGCTGGCGTCGCTCACGGTGGGGCAGGCGGTGCTCGATTTGGGGGCGGGCGCGGGGTTCGACGCGTTTATCGCGGCGCGGGCGGTGGGGCCGACCGGACACGTGATCGGGGTCGATATGACGGCGGAGATGGTCGCGAAGGCGCGGGCCAACGCGAAGAAGGGCGGGTATAAAAACGTGGAGTTTCGGCTGGGCGAGATCGAGGCGTTGCCGGTGGCGGACGGGACGGTGGATGTGATTATCTCGAATTGCGTGATCAACCTGTGTCCGGACAAACGGCCGGTGTATCGCGAGGCGTTTCGCGTGTTGAAGCCGGGCGGGCGCGTGGCGGTGTCGGATGTGGTGGCGCGGGTGGAATTGGCGGACGAAGTGAAGCGCGACCTGGCGTTGCACAGCGGGTGTCTGGCGGGGGCGACGTTGCAGGAGGATCTGGTGCGGATTTTGAGGGACGCGGGCTTTGAGGACGTGGTCATCAAACCGAAGGGGAACAGCGACGACATCATCACGAGCTGGGAGGCGAAGCGCGGGTTTGAATCGCAGGTGTTCGCAGCGGAGGTGACGGCGGTGAAGCCGGGAGGGGAGAAGGCGTGTTGCGGACCGGCGTGCTGCGAGTGACGTTGCGGCCATGAGCAACTCGACAATCAGTGCGGTCTCGACGGCGGATGTCGGGGAGTTGTGGCGCGAACTTGCGGATCCGCTGCGAGGATTTTTGAGGGCGCGCGTGCGTTCGGTGGCGGATGCGGAGGATCTGTTGCAGGAGGTGTTTGTGCGTATTCAGCGTCGGCTCCCGGAGCTGCGGGAGCCGGCGAAACTGCAGGGGTGGGTATATCGCATCGCGCGGAATGTAGTGGTGGATCACTACAGGGCGCAAAAAGGGAAGGCGTCCGCCGCGCTGGATTTCGATCCGGTCGCGGGCGCGGGGGACGACGCGGTGGACCCGGCGGGGCGCGATGCGGTGGACCTGACACCGTCGTTACGCTCATTTATCGCGGCGCTGCCGGAGGAGTATCGCGAGCCGTTGGTGCGGCATGCGTTTCAGGGGGATTCCATCGAGGCGGTCGCGACGGCGTTGGGGCTCACGGTGACGGCGACGAAGAGCCGGGTGAGGCGGGCGCGGTTGAAGTTGCGCGAGATGCTCGACGCATGTTGTCGGTTCGAGTTCGACCGGCGTGGGCGGGTGATCGAGGCGGTGCGGAAAACGCCGGCGCGAGGATCTTGCGCGTGTGAGTGATCGGGACACGAAGCGGCCGCGTGCCAGGGAACCGGTTCGCTTTGCCGGCGTCGTGCGCCGACGAGTCTAGCCGTAACAAGTCAGTTGGAGAGGCGTAGCGAGGGTTGTCGCGCCGGGAGACGATTCGATTGGTTTTTGTCGTAGATGATCGATTCGACGGGCTCGTCCTTACCGAAGTCGATCGCCCGCGCTTTGCGTGCTGGGCGTCGAGTCAGGAGCAAAGGCTCGTCGATGGGTTTACTCTTAGGCCGCCGGGCTGGTCGTTATAGGAGCGGAGGCATCGCGGTGGCGGTGAGGGTGAGTTTGCCCTGCTTCACGCCTCGCGTGGTGATGAGTTCGTCGGCGAGTTGACGGAGTTTTTGCGCGGGGCCCTGCACGAGGAGAACCTCCATATAGTTGTGATCTTCGAGGTGCACGTGCATCGAGGTGACGACCATCAGGTAATAACGGTGCTGGATCGCGGCGAGGCGGGCTTGCAGGCCCTTTTGCGTGTGGTCGTAAACGAGGTTGATGGTGCCGGCGACGGTGGCGGTGCCGAGCTGCGTGGCGAATTCGACGAGGCCGTCGCGGGCGAGGGCGGCGACGGCTTGGGAGCGGCTTTGGTAGCCGCGGCGCTCCACCATCTCATCGAGCTCGTCGAGGAGGCTCTCGGGGAGCGAGACGCTGAAGCGAGCGATCTTATCGGACTTGGGGCGCGGCATGGGAAGGCGGGTGAGCGGCTAGTTGCTAGGAGCCAGTGACGCGTGGCTAGGTTATTCGACGTCGTCGCCGAGTTGGGTGAGACGGACGATGGGGAGGCGCTCGGCGGGCGTATGGAGTTTGGGATGGATCAATTCATCGAGGCGACGGCGGGTGGCCTGAAACTCGGGGGACTGGAGTTGGTCGAGGCTGCGTGGACGCGGGACGGGGACTTCTATTATTTCTTGGATTTCGCCGGGGTGGGCTTTGAGGACGATGATGCGGTCGGCGAGGAGGATGGCTTCGTCGAGGTCGTGCGTGATGAAAAGAATGGTGACGTCCACGTTGCGCCAGATTTCGAGGAGGTGGGACTGCATCTGCGCGCGCGTCTGCGCGTCGAGGGCGCCGAACGGTTCGTCCATGAGGAGGACGCGCGGGTTGGGCGCGAGGGCGCGGGCGATGGCGACGCGTTGTTTCATGCCGCCGGAAAGTTGGTGCGGGTAGGCGTCGGCCACGTGGGAGAGGCCGACGAGGTCGATCCATTGGCGGGCCTCGGACTCGGCGGCGGCCTCGGATTTGCCGGCCATGTCGAGGCCGAACATGACGTTCTTTTTCACGGTGAGCCACGGGAAGAGCGTGTAGCCTTGGAAGACCATGCCGCGTTGCGGGCAGGGGCCGGAGGTCTCGGCGCCGTCGACGAGCATGCGGCCGGAGGTGGGTTCATCGAGTCCGGCGATCATGCGGATGAGGGTGGATTTGCCGCAGCCCGAGGGGCCGATCACGCAGACGAATTCGCGGCGGTGGATGTCGAAGGAGACTTGGTTGAGCGCGGTGACGAGGCCGGCTGCGGCGTCGGCAGACGGAAACGTGCGGGTGAGTTTGTCGATGGTGAGGACGACGGGGCGCTCTTTGATTTTGGCGAAGCGGGCGGCGACTGCGGGGGATTGGGCGCGGTAGTCGGGGAGCGCGGCGGAGGAGGTGTCGGAGAGATGGGACATATAGGACGTATGGGGCGTATAGGACCTATGCGGAGGAGGGCTTCTTTTCCGGGAAGAGCAGCACCTCGCGGCCGGCGAAGAAGCGGGTGAAGAAATTGCGGAGGCGGCTGGGGCGGGGGTTTTTCCAGGCGAAGAGGCGTTGGCCGATAAACGAGAGGGCTTGGTCGGTCGTGAGGCCGATGATGCCGATGATGAGGATGGCGGCGTAAACGTTGTCGAAGTTGCGATACTTGGCCTGCTGGTTGATGAAAAACGTGATGCCGCTGCTCACGCCGACGACCTCGGCGACGATGAGGTAAGTCCACGCCCAGCCGAGGAGGATGCGGGTGTCGTTGTAGAGATCGGGGAGGCTCGCGGGAAGGAGCACGCGGAGCACGAGCTGGCGACGTTTGGCTCCGAGGGTTTGCGCGGCTTCGAGGAGACCGGCGTCCACCTTGCGGACGGTGTTGGCGACGATGAGGACTTGTTGAAAAAATGTGCCGATGACGATGATCGCGATCTTTGGCTCCAGGTGGATGCCGAAGATGGCGACCATGAGCGCGCCGAAGGCCGGCGCAGGCATGTAACGCACAAAATCGACAAAGGGCTCGGTGCCTCGCGAGACGCCGACGAAGGCGCCGCAGAGGATGCCGAGCGGGAAGCCGAAGGCGGAGGAGATCACGAAGCCCCAGAAGATGGTGCGGACGCTCGTCCAGATACTCTCGTGGAGCCATTTGTCTCCGCGAAGAACGGGGGCGGTCGTGAACGCGGTGTAGAGGGCGCGACCGACCTCGTGCGGCGCGGGGAGGAAGACCGGATTGGCGCGGGTGCCGCTGGGAACGTTGCCACCG